>NZ_JBHSUF010000018.1:52186-151665 GCF_042660575.1 Nocardiopsis tropica | reverse complement strand
CCGCGCAAGCCCGGCGGCGGTGCGCCGGAACGGGCGGCCGGCGGCGGGAGCGCCGCGGCGGCAGCGTCCCCCGCGCCGTCCGGGACCGCCGACGGCGAGGACCCCGGGGAGGGGACCGGCGCGAAGGACGGCAGCGGCGGCTGACCGCGCGCGGCGGCGCCCGGCCCCGAGGGGCGGGCGCCGCCGATGTGTGCCGCGGTCCCCGGCTGCCGGGGGCTCCCGCCGTGTCCGGTCCGGGAGCGCACGCGTCGTCTAGACGGCGGTCTCCTCGTGCACGAACGCCGTGAGGCGCTGGAGCACGTCCGGGTCGGTGCTCGGCAGCACCCCGTGGCCCAGGTTGAAGATGTGCCCGTCCGCGGCGCGGCCGCGGGAGAGGATGTCGCGGGTCCGCTCGGCGACGACCTCCCAGGGCGCGAACAGCGTCGCGGGGTCCAGGTTGCCCTGGAGCGCGGTGCCCGGCTGGACGCGCTGGGCGGCCTTGTCCAGGGGGACCCGCCAGTCCACGCCCACGACGTCGGCCCCCGCCTCGCTGAGCAGGCCGAGGAGCTCGCCGGTGCCCACGCCGAAGTGGATGCGCGGCACCTCGTACTCGCTGAGCTGGCTGAAGATCCACGACGTGTACGGGAGCACGGAGGCGCGGTAGTCCTCGGCGCTGAGCGCCCCGACCCAGGAGTCGAAGAGCTGGACCGCGCTGGCCCCCGCCTCGATCTGGGTGCGCAGGAAGCCCAGCGTGATGGTGGCCAGGCGGCGCATCAGCTCGTCCCACAGCTCGGGCTCGCCGTACATGAGCGCCTTGGTGTGCTCGTGGTTCTTGGACGGGCCGCCCTCGATGAGGTACGAGGCCAGGGTGAACGGGGCGCCCGCGAATCCGATGAGCGGCTTGTCGCCCAGCTCGTCGACCAGCAGGCCGACCGCCTCGGTCACGTAGGTCAGGTCGTCGGGCTCGATCTCGCGGAGCCGCTTGACCCCGGTCGCCTCCCGGATCGGGTCGGCGACCACGGGGCCGACCCCGGGTTTGATGTCGAGGTCGATGCCGATGGCCTTGAGCGGCACGACGATGTCGCTGAAGAAGATCGCGGCGTCGACGTCGTACCGGCGCACCGGTTGCATCGTGATCTCGGTGATCATGTCGGGGCGCGCGCACGCCTCAAGCATCGGGACGTCGGCGCGCACCCGTCGGTACTCGGGCAGGGAGCGCCCGGCCTGGCGCATGAACCACACCGGCGTGTGGGTCACGGGAAGGCGCCGGCAGGCGCGGAGGAAAGGAGATTCTTGCAGGGTCACCCCTCGATCGTGCCATGCCCTCCCCGGTACTCCCACTCGGATCGCCCGAGCGGGGTGGCGGCGGCGGGGCCCCGGGACGGCCGAAGGTCCCGAACCGGCGCGGTAGAAGGCGACCCGGTCCCAAGATCATCACAAAACACCGACACGCCGCTCCAACTCCGACCCGCGACCGGTGACTCGTGCCACGGTCGGGTGCGTGCCCCTCCCCCCGCCCGCGGCGGGACGGCGGAGCACGTTCAGACGACACCCGCCGGTGCGTGATCACCAGAGAACGAAGGCTGACGTTTCCACCATGCCCGATGTCGGTAGCGCCGAGGACGCGCATGAGACGTTCCGGCGAGCGGTCGAGGCCCTGCACTCACCCCTCCACCGCCCCGAGATCACCGTCCGGGAGATACCCGCCCCCCAGCGGTTGGCCCCCCACTCCGCCGCCGTGTCCGCCGAGGTGACGGTGGACGGCGAGGAGGTCGCCTGGGGCCGTCTCATCGTGCTGTACGACCCCGAGAACACCCGCGACTGGCCCGGCCCCTTCCGAGTGGTCTGCCAGGTCAACTCCGAACTGGAGTCGGACATCGCGACCGATCCGCTGCTCGGACCGGTCGCGTGGAGCTGGCTCACCGACGCCCTGGAGGCGAGTGCGGCCACGCACCACACCCTGAGCGGCACCGTCACCCGCGCGACCACCGAGGGTTTCGGCACGAAGTCGGACCAGGGCTCCACCACCGAGGTCGAGATGCGCGCCTCGTGGACCCCGGAGTCGGACGACCTGTCCGTGCACGCCGACGCGTGGGCGGCGCTGCTCGCCTCCGCGGCGGGGCTGCCCCCGCTGGACGTCGCCGACATACGCCGCCAGCGTTCGCGACCCTGACCCGGGGCGGTCGGGCCGCCGGGGCGGCGGTGCGCGCCCGGCGGCCCGTTCCCGTGCCCGCGGGGCCCCGGCTCCCGGGTGGCGGGGGCCGGGCGCGCGGAGGGGTGCGCGGCTGCGCGGAAGCCACCCGATTTCCACGTCCGGTGGCGACAGCGCATACCGTAGTGGTGTGGCGAACGCGTTGAACTCCAAGACAGACCCCCGCGAACCAGGCGACGACGACGCTGAGAGGGCGCCCCTGCTGCGGGAACCCCGTGAGGGCCTGCCCGAGGTCACCGCCGACGCCGAGACCCTGGCCGGTGTCATCGCGGCGCTCTCCGCCGGCACGGGCCCCGTGGCGGTGGACGCCGAGCGCGCCTCCGGCTACCGGTACGGACAGCGGGCCTACCTCGTCCAGCTGCGCCGCAACGGCGCGGGGTCGGCGCTGATCGACCCCATCGCGTGCCCGGACCTGAGCGGGCTCGACGCGGCGGTGGGCGAGGCCGAGGTGGTGCTGCACGCCGCCCACCAGGACCTGCCGTGCCTGTCCGAGGTCAACCTCCGCCCGAAGCGGCTGTTCGACACCGAGCTGGCCGGGCGGCTCCTGGGCCATCCCAGGGTGGGCCTGGGCTTCATGGTGGAGCGGATGCTCGACATCCGGCTCGCCAAGGAGCACTCCGCGGTGGACTGGTCGCAGCGCCCCCTCCCCGAGGACTGGCTGCGGTACGCGGCCCTGGACGTGGAGATCCTCATCGAGCTCCGCGACTCCCTGGAGGCCGAGCTGGAGGAGACCGGCAAGCTCGGCTGGGCCCGCGAGGAGTTCGCCGCGGTCCTGGCGGCTCCGCCCAAGGAGCCGCGGACCGACCCCTGGCGCCGCACCTCGGGCATCCACCGGGTGCGCAACCAGCGCGCCCTGGCCGCCGTGCGCGAGCTCTGGTACGAACGCGACCGCATCGCCCAGGAGCGGGACATCTCGCCCGGGCGGGTGCTCCCGGACGCGGCGATCGTGGAGGCGGCGACGACGATGCCCCGCTCCACGACCGACCTGGCCAAGATCCGGCAGTTCGGGATCAAGCTCGCCCGCCGCTACCTGACGACGTGGATCAAGGCGGTCAACCGCGCGCGCGACATGGCGCAGGCCGACCTGCCCCGGCCCAACGCGCCGGGCGACGGCCCGCCGCCGGTGAACCGCTGGGCGGACCGGGCCCCCGAGGCCGCGCGGAGGCTGGAGGCCGCGCGGACCACGGTCACGGGCATCGCCGAGGAGATCGTGATGCCGACGGAGAACCTCCTGCTGCCGGACACGGTCCGCCGGCTCGCCTGGGCGCCCCCGGAGACCGTGGACCCCGACGCCGTGGGGGTTTTCCTGCGCGAGCGCGGGGCACGTGAGTGGCAGGTGGGCCTGACCGCGGAACCCCTGGCCACGGCCTTGCGGGACGCGGAGAAAAGCTAGCGTTTACCCGCTTCTCACCCAATCAATCCAAACGTGACGGAAGTCACCGACCCATAAGGGTGTTTGACGCCTGTTCCGTAGCCCCGTGTCCGATTAAGTTATAGAAACGTGCCTTGGAATATCAGGGCTTCTTGACCTCTTACGGGTGTGACGGCCGTCGGCTGCGAGGCCGCGGTTGCGCGATCAGGGAAATGTGGTGAGTCTGCTGTCGTTCTGGCGTGCGTTGCTGCGCGAGACCGGGTTGACGGGTGCGACCAGGACACGGTCCGCCGATTCCGCCAGCGCCGTACCCGCTCGCGAGGAACGGTCCGTGACCCGTCCGGCCGAGACCCCTGTGCCGAGTCCGGCCCCCGTCGGCGGCGGGGGGTTCGAGACGCTCTCCCTGGCAGAGGAGCGCTCCGAGAGCACCCCGGACGGCGCCCCCGCGCCCACGTCGGGCATGCGGGCCGCCTCCCTGGAGCGCGCCCTGCGCTCCCTCGTGGAGCGGCTGGGCACCGAGCACCCCGACACCATCACCGCCCGCAACAACCTGGCGACCAAGTACGCGCAGATGGGGCGCCGCCAGGCGGCGGTGCAGCAGTTCGAGCTGGCGCTGTCCGAGGCGGTCGCGGTCTTCGGCGACGAGCACCCGCGCACCGAGATCATCCGGGAGAACCTGGCCTGGGCCTACGAGGACGCCGGGCGCCCGGCGGACGCCTCCGGGCAGTGGGAGCTGCTGCTGCGCGAGCGCGAGCGCCAGTTCGGCGCCTCCGACGAGGACACCGTGGAGGCGCGCATGCGCCTGGCCGTCTGCTACCGGCGCAGCGGCCGCCTGGACGCGGCGGTCGCGCACTACCAGCAGGCGATCGAGGACGTGGCCTCGACCGAGCGGCGCGAGGAGCTGCGGCTGGGGCTGAGCGCGGCGCACAACATGTCCGGGCGCTACGACGAGGCGATCAACCAGCTCCGCATGGTCCTGGCCGCGCGGCGCCGCCGCCTGGGCAAGGGCCACCTGGACACCCTGGCGGTGCACCACCGGCTGGGCCGCGCCTACACGCAGGCGGGCCGCACCGACGAGGCGGTGGAGAGCCTGCGCGAGGCCTACCGGGTGGCGCTGAACTCCTCCGGCGACCCGGAGGTGCGGCGCCTGACCCTGCGGCTGCGCCGCGACCTGGCCGGCGCCTACAACGCGGCCGGGCGCCACCGCGAGGCCAACGCGCTGCTCTGACGGCGCAGGCGGGGCGGAAGGCGAAGGGGTCCGATCGGGGCCGGGGTGGACCACCCCGGCCCCGACGCGTGTGCGCGCCGGGTCCCGGCCGCGGTCCCCGCAAGGCCTCGGGCCGGTGCGGAGCGGCGGCGCGCACCCCGCGGCCCCTGCGCCCGAACCCGCAGCGGTCCGCCCCGGGGCGCCGGCGCGTGCCGGGGCCGCACCGCGCCGGGTCGGAGACCGCCGCCGGCGGCCATGGGCCGGACCCGTTCCCAGGATGTCGCGAAGACGTCGGCCCCGCCGCTCGCACAATTTGTTACTGACGAGTAGCATGGGCGCAACAAGTCCACTCACCCTTGGAGAAGGAGGGCCCATCGTGCCGCGAACTGCCCGCGATGTCGTGTTTGTCGACGGGGTGCGCACCCCGTTCGGCAAGTCAGGCAAGGGCCTCTACGCCGAGACGCGCGCCGACGACATGGTCGTCCGCGTCATCCGCGAACTGATGCGCCGCAACCCCGGCCTGCCGCCGGAGCGCGTCGACGAGGTCGCCATCGCCGCCACCACCCAGATCGGCGACCAGGGCCTCACGATCGGGCGCACCGCCGCGATCCTCGCCGGGCTGCCGCGCAGCGTCCCCGGCTACTCCGTCGACCGCATGTGCGCGGGAGCGCTCACCGCCGTCACCACCTCGGGCGCGGGCATCGCCTTCGGCGCCTACGACGTGGTGATCGCGGGCGGCGTGGAGCACATGGGCCGCCACCCCATGGGTGAGGGGGTCGACCCCAACCCGCGGATCGTCTCCGAGAAGCTGGTCGACCCGTCCGCACTGGTCATGGGCAACACCGCCGAGAACCTGCACGACCGGTTCCCGAGCATCACCAAGGAGCGCGCCGACGCCTACGCGGTGCGCAGCCAGGAGAAGGTCGCCAAGGCCTACGCCGACGGCAAGATCCAGCCCGACCTGGTCGAGATGCTGGTCCGCTCCCTGGAGAAGGGCTACGGCCTGGCCACCCGGGACGAGCCCCCGCGCCCCGGCACGACCATGGAGTCGCTCGCCGGCCTCAAGACCCCGTTCCGCTCGCACGGCAACGTGACCCCCGGCAACGCCGCGGGCCTCAACGACGGCGCCACCGGCGCCCTGCTGGCCGCGGAGGACGTCGCCGAGGAGCTCGGCCTCGACGCCCGCATGCGCCTGGTCGACTTCTCCTTCGCCGGTGTCGAGCCCGAGGTCATGGGCGTGGGCCCCGTCCCCGCGACCGAGAAGCTGTTCGCCCGCCAGGGCATCTCGATCGACGACGTCGGCCTCATCGAGATCAACGAGGCCTTCGCCGTCCAGGTGCTGGCCTTCCTGGAGCACTTCGGCCTCGCCGACGACGACGCCCGCGTCAACCCGTGGGGCGGCGCCATCGCCATCGGGCACCCGCTCGCCTCGTCCGGCGTGCGCCTGATGATGCAGCTCGCGCGCCAGTTCGCCGAGCGCCCCGACGTCCGGTACGGCCTCACCACCATGTGCGTCGGCCTCGGCATGGGCGGGACCGTCCTGTGGGAGAACACCAACTACGAGGGGGGCAAGTGAGCAACGCGATCGAGCAGGCGCGGAAGCTGTTCAAGGACGAGGTCGTCACCAACGCGATCTCCCGCGACGTCGAGCTCCCCCACGGCGCGGGCACGGCGGTCCTGATCACCCTGGACAACGGCCACGACCACACCAAGCCCAACACCTTCGGCCCCGGCGGGCTCCTCAGCCTGGACGCCGCGATCGAGGCCGCCCGTGCGCGCACCGACATCGCGGCCGTGGCCGTCACGGGCAAGCCGTTCATCTTCGCCGTCGGCGCGGACCTGACCGGCGTCCCGGCGATCCGGACCCGCGAGCAGGCCCTGGCCATCGGCAAGCTGGGGCACGACGTGTTCCGCAAGCTCGGCGAGCTGCACGTGCCCACCTTCGCCCTGGTCAACGGCGCGGCCATGGGCGGCGGCGTCGAGGTGGCGCTGCACTGCACCTACCGCACCATCTCCTCGGGCGTGCCGGCGCTCTCGCTGCCCGAGACCTTCCTCGGCCTGGTGCCCGGCTGGGGCGGCACGTACCTGCTGCCCCGCCTGATCGGCGCCGAGAAGGCCCTCAAGGTCGTCATCGACAACCCGCTGGCCCAGAACAAGATGCTCAAGGGCCCGCAGGCCTTCGAGATGGGCATCGCCGACGCGATGTTCGACCCCGCCGACTTCGTCGAGGAGTCCCTGCGCTGGGCCGCGAAGGTCCTCAAGGGCGACGTCGTCGTCGAGCGCCCCGAGGTCGACGAGGGCGAGGCCTGGGACAACGCGGTCAACATGGCCCGCTTCACCGTCGAGGGCAAGCTGCACGGCGCCGCCCCGGCCCCGGCCCGCGCCGTCGAGCTCGTCGCCGAGGCCAGGAACCGCACGCGTGACGAGGGCTTCGCCGCCGAGGACGAGGCGCTCGCCGACCTCATCATGAGCGACGAGCTCAAGGCCGGCCTGTACGCGTTCGACCTGGTGCAGAAGCGCGCCAAGCGCCCCGCCGGCGCCCCGGACAAGTCGCTCGCCCGCAAGGTCACCAAGGTCGGCGTCGTCGGCGCCGGGCTGATGGCCGGACAGCTGGCGCTGCTGTTCGCCCGCCGCCTCGACGTCCCCGTCGTCATGACCGACCTGGACCAGGCGCGCCTGGACAAGGGCGTCGCCTACGTCCACGGCGAGATCGACAAGCTCCTGAAGAAGGGCCGGATCGGCAACGACAAGGCCAACCACCTCAAGGCCCTGGTCAGCGGCTCTCTGACCAAGGACGCGTTCGCGGACGCCGACTTCGTCATCGAGGCCGTGTTCGAGAACATGGAGGTCAAGCAGCAGGTGTTCGCCGAGGTGGAGGCGGTGGTCTCCCCCGAGGCGATCCTCGCGACCAACACCTCCTCGCTGTCGATCACCGAGATGGCCTCCGGCCTCCGCCACCCCGAGCGGGTCGTGGGCTTCCACTTCTTCAACCCGGTCGCCGTCCTGCCGCTGCTGGAGATCGTCCGCGGCGAGAAGACCGACGACGCCTCCCTGGCCACGGCGTTCGCCACGGCCCGGAAGCTGAAGAAGACCGCCGTCCTGTGCAAGGACGCCCCGGCGTTCGTGGTCAACCGCCTGCTCACCCTGTTCATGGGCGAGGTCCTGGGCGCCGTGGGCGAGGGCACCGAGCCCGAGGTCGCCGACCGCGCGGTCGCGCCCCTGGGGCTGCCGATGTCGCCGCTCCTGCTGCTCCAGCTGGTCGGCCCCGCGGTCGCCCTGCACGTGTCCGAGACCCTGCACGAGGCGTTCCCCGAGCGCTTCGCGGTCTCCGCCGAGCTGGCCGAGATCGTCAAGGCGGGCAAGACGGCGATCTTCGCACCGGACTTCACCATCGACCCCGAGGTGCGGGAGCTGTTCACCGGAGGCGACAAGCCGTCCGAGGAGAGCGAGATCCTGGACCGGGCGCTGCGCGCGATGGCCCGGGAGGTCCGGCTGATGCTGGACGAGGGTGTCGTGGCCGAGGCCGCCGACATCGACCTGTGCCTGATCACCGGCGCGGGCTGGCCGTTCCACACCGGCGGCATCACGCCGTACCTGGACAAGGTCGGCGTGTCCGAGGCCGTGAACGGCAAGCGGTTCCACGAGGGCGCCCCGAAGGCGTTCTGACCGAGGAGCGCCGCCGGACGCGGACGGGCCCGGCCACCCCTGTCGGAACAGCGGGGGCGGCCGGGCCCGTTCGCGTTCCCCGGGACCGCGAAATCGCACTTCACAGACATTTCGACTACTCGAACATACTGATCAGTAACCCTGTGCAATGTCTGCCTCGTGGCAATCTCCCCTGAGCACCAGATATACGCCGAGTTGTTCGCCGACGCGCCGGACATGGCCGTCGGCTTCCTGCGCGACCTCGGCGTGAACGTTCCCGACTACGAACGGAGCGAGGTCACCTCGTGCGACCTCGGCCACGTCGATCCCGTGGAGCGCCGTTCCGACATCGCGATCATGCTGCGCGGCCCCGGCCCCGACGGTCCCCACGACCACCTGATGGGCATCGTCGTGGAGGTCCAGCGCGATCAGAAGGAGCGAAAACGCTTCACCTGGCCCGAATACGTAGCCAGCTTGCGGTCCAGGCACGAGTGCCCGGTCATGCTCCTGGCGGTCTGCCCCCGGCAGTCCGTGGCCGACTGGTACGCCGAACCGATCCGCCTGGGCCATCCCGGCTTCGCCCTCCACCCCATCGTGGTGGGTCCGGACGACATCCCCGTCGTCACCGACCCCGGGACGGTCGCCGTCTCACCGACCCTGGGAGTGCTGTCGGCGGCGGCTCACGGGGCCGGAAGGACCGACGTGCTGGACGCCCTGCACAGCGGCCTGAGCGTCATCGACCCGGAGAAGGCGGCGAAGTACATTGGATACTCGCTGCACCTGCTCGTCGACACCAACGGACAGAAGGCACTGGAGACACTCATGATGGCGGACACGTACGAGTACAGCAGCACCTGGGCCGACAGTCTCAGGGCCGAGGGTGAGGCCGACATGCTCCTGAGGATCCTCGGGGCCCAGGGCATCGACATCCCGGACGGGGCGCGCGAGCGGATCAGCCGCTGCCGCGACGTCGGCCAACTCGCCGCGTGGGCCGAGAAATCCGCCGCCATCACCCACATCGACGAGCTGTTCGACGAGTGACCTGAGCCCGGGGCGGGTCCGGGCGCCTCGGAGCCCGGACCCGCCGCCGTTCAGCGGACGGTGGCCGCCCGGAGCGGCCCCGCGGGCAGCGTCCCCTGCTGCCGGTACCAGGCGTCCGTCGCGGCGACGGTCTCGGCGACGGAGCGGAACTCCACGCCCAGGTCCCGCTCGGCCAGCCCCGAGGTGATGTGCCGGTCCTCGCCCTCGCGCAGGACCCGCACCCCGGCGCGGGTCGCCGTCGGCTCGCCGCCGCCCAGGCGGGCCTGGAGCTCCATGAGCGACGCCGCGGCCAGTGCCAGCCCGGCCGGGACCGCCCGGGGCGGGCGCACGCCCGTCTCGGTGGCGACCGCCCCGGTCAGCCCCGGCACGGACCGCTTGACCCCGGCCACCACGTAGCGGTCGTGCCGGCCCACGCGGGCGGCGGCCACGCAGGCGAATGCCACGTCGCGGGCGTCCACCACGTAGTTGGACAGCCGGGGCACCGCCTTGACCGCCCCCTTGGCCACGCCGAGGAAGAGGCGTCCCGAGGAGGTGGGCCCGGCGTCGCCGGGCCCCCACATCCACCCCGGCAGGACCACCGAGACGCGGGTGGACCCGGTCCGCCCCGATCGGATCATCTCGTCCACGGCCCGCTCGGCGCGGACCTTGCTGGAGGGGTAGCACTCCGAGACCCGGAGCCCCGCGTACTTCGCCGGGGGCGGGGTCGACTCGTCGGCGGGCTGTTCGGGACCGCGCAGAGCCAGCGTGTTGATGGAGCTGGTGTGGACGAACACCGGCACCCCCGCCTCGGCCGCCGCGGCCAGGACCAGTCGCGTCCCGGTGACGTTGACCCGTTCCAGGGGCTCGGTGAGGGAGGGGTCCTGGAAGTACTCGCGGAAGTAGGCGGCGGTGTGGAAGACCTCGTCCACCCCCGCGAAGAGGGAGCGGTAGGAGTCGGGATCGGTGACATCGCCCGGGGCCAGGCGCAGGCGGGGATCGGCGGGGAGTAGCGTACGGGCGCGGTCCAGGTCGCGGACCAGGGCGACGACCTCCTGCCCCTGCTTCAGCAGGAGTCGCACGATGTTGCTGCCCAGGAGACCGGTCGCGCCGGTGACCAGGGCCCTCTCCCTCGCCGGGAGCGGTGTGGTGTGGGTGTCCGCCATGGTTTCACATCCCAAATATTATATAGTTGATCTATAATCATTACTCGTGATTATTTATGGAGTGAGGGTGACCGAGTTATGGAGAACGCGGCCGAGTGGGACACCCCCCTGTGGCACACGACCGGTTTCCGGCTGATCAAGCTGGGCGAACTGGCCCAGGCGACCACCGCGTCGATCTTCGGACCCCAGCAGATCTCCTCGCGCGAGTTCCACGTCCTGTCCGCGGCGGCGTCGATGTCCAACCCCTCCCAGAAGGAGCTGAGCCGGGTCCTGGGCGTGGATCCCAACGTGATGGTGGGGCTCGTCGACAGGTTGGAGGAGCAGGGGCTCGCCGTCCGGGAGCGCAACCCCCGGGACCGGCGGCGCTACATCGTGACGACGACGGAGAAGGCGGCGCGCATCCTGGAGGAGGCCCGCGAGACCGTCGCCGAGGCGGAGTCGGAATTCTTCGCCACGCTGTCGGAACAGGAGGTCAGGACCCTGCACGAGCTGGCGGGGCGCCTGCTCGCCACCCACCCCCGGGTGACCAAGCAGGAGTAGCCGGGAGGGGACGGTGTCGGGGGCCGCGCGCGGCCCCCGACACGCGGGGCGTCCTACTCGGAGATCCCGAAGCGCGCGTGCACGCGCTTCAGCGGGGCCGGCGCCCACCAGTTGGCGCGGCCGGCCAACCGCATGAACACCGGCACCAGCACGCCGCGGATGAGGGTGGCGTCCACCAGGATCACCACCGCCATGCCGATGCCGAGCATCATCAGGTAGAGGACGTCGGAGACGGCGTAGGTGGCGAAGGAGGCGGCGAGGATGACCGCCGCCGCCGTGACCAGCGGGCCGCTGCGCTGGAGCCCGGCCGCGACCGCCCTCGTGTTGTCCCCGGTCAGGTCGTACTCCTCCTTGATCCGGGACATCATGAACACCTCGTAGTCCATCGACAGCCCGAACGCGATGCAGAACATCAGGATCGGGAACGTCGTCTCCAGCGTGCCGTTGGCGGTGAAGCCCAGCACCCCCGACAGGTTCCCCTCCTGGAAGATCCACACCAGGACCCCGAACATCACCGCGAGGCTGAGCACGTTGAGCACGATCGCCTTGGCGGGCAGCAGGATGCTCCCGGTCATCAGGAACAGGATGACGAAGGTGATCGCGAGGATGAGCCCGAACACCAGCGGCACCTGGCCCAGCAGGGCCTCGCGGAAGTCGGTCAGGTCGGCCGGGTAGCCGCCGATCTGCGTGTCGCCGGGTGCGGGCACGTCCCGGATCCGCTCGATCAGGTCCTCGACGTCGGTGAGGGCGTCGGAGCTGGGCACCACGGAGAACCAGGTGGCCTCGGCCGAGCCGAACCTGTCGTCGGCCCCGGGCTCGGGCCCCGCGACCTCCTGGCCGCCCGTGTAGCGGCCCGTGAGCGCGTCCACCTGGTAGACGCCCTCCACCTGCGACAGGGCCTGCGCGTACTCGCCGAGGGCGGCCGTGCCGGCCCCTCCGGGCGTGTCCACCAGGACCTGCACCGCGTCCATCTCCTCCTGGACGAAGTTGGTCTCGATCTGGTCCTGGACGTCGCGGCTGGAGTTGCCCTGGGGCAGCACGCGGGCGTCGGGCAGGCCGAAGTCGAGCCCCGTGGCCGGGGCCGCCAGGAGGAGCACCAGGCCCAGCGCGGGCAGGCCCCACAGGATCGGCCGGCGCATCATCCTCAGGGCGGTGGAGTGCCACCACCCGCTGTCGGGGTCCGGCTCGCGCTTGGGGCGCACGCGGTGCCCGACCTTGGCGAGCGCGGCGGGCAGGATGACCAGCGCCGCGAAGACCGACGTCACCACGGCCCCCACGCCCGAGTAGGCGAAGGACTGGAGGAAGGGGAACGGGAAGAGCATGAGGCAGGAGAGCGCGACCGCGACGGTCAGTCCGCTGAAGAAGACGGTGCGCCCGGCCTTGGCCACCGCCAGCGTGACCGCCTCGGGGACCTCCCTCCCCCTGGCGAGCTCCTCGCGGAAGCGGTTGATGACGAACAGGCTGTAGTCGACGCCGAGTCCCACGCCCATGACCAGCGTGAGGTTGGCGGCGAAGGTGGACACGTCGGTGAAGTAGGTGACGCCGCGCAGCAGCGCGAGCGTGGCGATCACCGAGAAGAGGCCCATGGCCAGGGTCAGTGCGGCGACGGAGACCCTGCGGTAGATCAGGAGCAGCAGGACGAACACCAGCGGGAAGATGATCAGCTCGGCGCGGATGAAGTCGGCCTGCGCCTGCTGGGCGGCCTGGCGGAAGATCTCGTCGCCGCCGCCCACCTCCACGCGCAGGACCTCGTCGTCGCGGGTGAACTCCGGGGAGATCTCGCCGAGCGCCGTGCGCGCCTCGGTGACGGTCCCCTCCATGCGGACGGTGATCAGCGCCTGGGACCCGTCCTCGGAGCGCATCGCGGGGGAGTCGCCCCGGCCCCAGTAGGACGCGGTCTCGGCGACCTCCTCGCGGGAGGCCAGCTCCCGCTCCAGCGCGGTCGCCGCCTCGACGACCTGCGGGGCGTCCACGTCGCCGCCCTGGGCGGTGACCAGGAGCAGGAAGTGGTGCTTGCCGGTGCCGAAGCCGTCCTCCAGCAGCTGCTCGACCCGCTCCGACTCCGAGCCCGGGCTCTCGAAGCGGCTGAGGAGCAGTCGGTCCATGGTCCCGGCCGCCAGGACCAGGCTGACCAGGGCCAGCGCGATGCAGGCCAGGATCACCCGGCCGGGGCGCCGGGCCAGGCCCTCCCCGAGCCGGGTCAGGAACGGGGGGCGCCCCGGCGGGGCCCCTTCTGTGCTCGGTGGTGAGGTTGTCGTCGGTGACGAGGCCATCGTGTGTGTTCGCCTTCCAGGGTCAGGAGGTGGGGGCGTGCCGCTCCAACCACGCGGCAGCCGTCTCGTACAGGAGCTCGGATCCGGCGTCGACCGTCACGAAGTGGCCGGCGTCGTCCAGGGTGGTGGCGGTGACGTCGGGGCTGGAGGTGAACAGCCCGGGATAGCCCTCGACGCCCTGGCGGAGGACGTCGTGGGCGCCGAAGACCAGGTGGACGGGGACGTCGATCTCCCCGACCAGGTCCAGGTCGTAGAGGATCGCCATGGGCTCGGAGATCATGACGCCGCAGGGGTTGCGGCCCCAGTGCTCCTCCACCTCGGCGGCCACGGCGGGGTCGGCGTCGGCGCCGAGCCCCCCTTCGCGGAAGTCCTCCAGGGTGGGGTCGAAGTGGACGTAGCCGCGGGGGTCGCCCGGTTCGGCGTGCTCCTCGCCGCCCTCCAGACAGGTCTGGTAGGCGGTGAGGAAGCGCCGGTTGGTGTCGTCGGTGATGCCCACGGCCGCCCACCCGGTCAGGAGCAGGCCGTCCACGTCGCCGAAGGAGACGGAGGCGGTCTCGGCGACCAGGGCGCCGCTGGAGTGGCCGCCCATGACCACGGTGTCGAAGGCGGCGGGCTCGCCCCCCTCCACCCCGTACGCCCCCTCGCGGAGCTGCCCGACCACCTGGTTCGCGATGTCGGCGTGGGCCCCGCTGCAACTGGCGAAGCCGTCGGGGATGTCGCTGGACCCGTAGCCGAGGCGGTCGATGGTGACCGAGGCGTGGCCGCGGGCGGCCAGCTCGTTGACGTAGTTGCGCCCCTCGACGTCCAGCCGCCAGATCCACTCGCCCGTGTTGGTGCCGTGGACCAGCAGGGTCACGGCCGGGGCCTCGGCCTCCAGGACCTCGGCCGGCGCGGTGAGGTGGCCGCGCACGGTGTACTCCTCCCCGTCGGCGGAGCACCGGCCGCGGGTGCGGTTGACGTTGTCGACCGTGAACTCCACGGGGAGGTCCACCACCCCCTCGGGGAGTTCGGCGGGGGCGGCGGGCACGGCGGTTCCCGCCGCCCCGGGAGCTCCCGCGTGCGGGGCCCCGGACGCGGTCCCGGGAAGGGGCCCGGGGACCGCGGGGGCCGCGGCCGTGGTGGCCGCGACGGTGAGGGCCGCGGCGACGGCGGCCGCCAGGCGGGCGGCGCGTCCGAGGGGGCGGGTCATGGGTGCTCCTTGGCGTGCGTGGGCGCCGGTCGGGCGGCGGGGTCCCGTGCGGTTCACCGCTCCTCCAGCCATGCGGCGAGGTCCTCGCGCAGGGCGGCGGCGCCCGGTTCGAGGACGAGGTAGTGGCCGGCGCCGGCGACCGTGACGGTCTCGCTCGCCGGCGCCCCGGTGAAGAGCGCGGCGTGCGAGGCCCCCTCGCCCACCCGGGTGTCGTCCTCGGCGAAGGCGAAGAGGACGGGGACGTCGATGCGGTCCACGCGGCGCATGTCGGTGGACAGTGCCTCCACCTGGGTCCCGAGGTCCCCGCAGGGGGTGCGGTCCTGGAGGGACGCGGCGAGCGCGGCGGCCGGTGTGGAGGTGTCGTGGAAGTTGGCCCTGGTGAAGGACGTGTCGCCGACGTCGACGTAGGTGTATCCGGCGGGGTCGTCCCCGTCCGGGTCGGGCGGACCCGCGCCGGCGTCGGCGGGGACCCCTCCCTGCATGCAGGAGGCCAGGCCGCCGAAGAAGCGGGCGTTGGCGCGGTCGGTGACGCCGGTGCCGCTCCAGGCCATCAGGACCAGGGCGTCGGGCGCCCCGGCCCCCTCGAAGGAATAGGCGGTGATCTGGGCGATCTGGGCGCCGCTGTGGTGCCCGGCCAGGGTGACCCGGTCGAAGGCCGGGACGCCGCCGTCCAGCGCCGCGGGGTCCCCGACCGTGTAGTCGCCCTCGCGGACCTGGGCGATGACCTGCGACGCCATGTCGGCCTGGCTCCCCAGGCACAGGGCCATGCCGTCGGGGCGGTCGCTGGAGCCGTAGCCGAGCCGGTCCAGCGTGAGGGAGGCCTGGCCGAGCAGGGCCATCTCCTCCGCGTGGTGGAGGCCGGGCTCGTCCATGCGCCAGAACCACTCCCCCGCCGCCTGTCCGTGCTGGTAGACGGTGACGGCGGAGTCCTCCTGCGCGAGTGCCGCCGCCGGGGCGGTCAGGTGCCCCCGGAGGGTGTACTCGCCGCCGTCGCTGTTGCACGGCAGCCGGGAGTCGTTGCCGTTGGTGACGGTGAAGGAGACGGGGACGTCGACGATGTCGGCTCCGGCCATCCGGCGCGCGGTGGCCTCGGCCCGCTCCTCCGCCGTGGGCACGGGCGCCGCGGAGGTCCCGGAGCCGCCCGCGGGCAGCAGCACGAGCACGGCGGCGGCCACGGCGGCGGCGCCGGCCCCGGCGATCAGGGCCTTCCTAGTCCCGGACATGGGCCACCTCGGTGTTCTTCCTGTCGGGCTCCGCGACCGGGGCGGGCGCGGGGCCCTCCTCCGGGGTCGCGGGGCGGCCGGTCGTGGTGTAGGAGGGGGCCGCCCCGGTGTCCGGTGCGTCCCCGCCTGGCCCGTGCGGGCGGACGGGCTCGGCCGCGCCCTCGCCGAGGGTCGCGTCGAAGGCCCGGTGGAAGCGGCGCAGCGGCTCGGGGGCCCACCAGGTGGCCCGCCCGGTCATGCGCAGCACCGAGGGCACCAGGAAGCAGCGCACGACGGTGGCGTCGACGACCACCGCCAGGGCCACGCCCCAGCCGAGCATCATCGTGTTGGTGACGCGGGAGGCGCCGATGGCGAGCAGGACGACCGCCAGGGTGACGGCCGCCGCGGTGATGATGCCGCCGGTGCGCCGGAGGCCGAGTTCGACGGCCGCGCGGTGGTCGCCCACCCGGTCGTACTCCTCGCGCATCCTGGACATCAGGAAGACGCCGTAGTCCATGGACAGGCCGAAGGCGATGCAGAACATGAGGACGGGCAGGGCGGTGTCGATGAACCCGGTGGGGGTGAATCCCAGCGGCCCGCTCAGGTTGCCGTCCTGGAAGATCCAGACCACCGCGCCGAACATGGCGGTGAGGCTGAGCGCGTTGAAGAGCACGGACAGCAGCGGCAGGACCAGGCTGCCGGTGAGCAGGTAGACGAGGACGAGCATGCTCACGACGACGGCCGTCAGCGCGAGCGGGATCTGCTCGGCGATCGCGGCCTGCGCGTCCACGACGGCCGCGGCCTGGCCGGAGACGGACGTCTCCAGCGGGGTGTCGACCGCGCGGATGGCGCGGACCAGGTCCTGGCTCTGGGGGGAGATGTCCTCCACCCCGGGGTCGGGCATCACCTGGAGGTAGGCGAGGTCGTCGGACTCGCGCAGGGCGTCCACGGGGGTGCGGGCCCGGGTGTTGGCGCCGTCGGAGTACACGCCCAGGGGCGAGCGGACCTCGTCGACGTCGTCCAGGGAGGACAGGGCGGAGGCGTAGGCGTCGAGGGCGGCGGCGTCGGTGTCCTGCGGGGGGCTGTGGACGAGCACGTCGACCGCTCCGGTCGCGGTCGAGCTGAAATCGTCGCGGATGACGTCCATGACCTGGCGCGACTCGGTCTCGGCGGGCAGCTGGCGGTCGTCGGCCATGCCGAACTCCACCCGGAGGAAGGGCAGCCCGGCGACGACCAGGACGATGAGCGACACGGAGGCGAAGAGGGGGGCGCGGCGCATGACGAGGCGGGTGAGCCGCTGCCAGCGCCGGTCGGCGGCGTCCTCCGGGGAGAGGGGTTCGGCCGCGCCGGTGCGGCGGCGGAGCAGGCGGCGCGGGTCCAGGGAGTTGACGCGGTGGCCGAGGAGGGTGAGCAGGGCCGGGAGCACCACCAGTGAGGCGAGGGCCGCCAGCGCCACCACCGTCACGCCCGCGTAGGCGAAGGAGCGCAGGAAGTAGAGCGGGAAGAGCAGCATCGCGGCCAGGGCGGCGGAGATGGCCAGTGCGGAGAAGACCACCGTGCGCCCGGCCGTGCGGACGGTGACGGCGGTGGCCGTGGGCGGGTCGGCCCCGGCGGCCAGCTCGGCCCGGAACCGGCGCACCATGAGCAGGGCGTAGTCGATCGACAGGCCCAGCCCGAGGGCGATGGTGAGGCTCTGGGCGAAGACCGACACGTCGGTGAACCCGGCGATCACGTAGAGGGCGGCGTTGGTCCCGATGATGGCGACCACCCCGACCAGCAGGGGGAGGACCGCCGAGACGACGCTGCCGTAGACCCACACCAGGATGAGCAGGGTCAGGGGGAGGGCGATCAGCTCCGAGCGCAGGAGGTCCTCGGCGATGGTCGACTCGATGTCGTTCAGGACGGCGGTCTGCCCGCCGACGCTGACGGTGAGGGAGCCGTGCTCCCCTCCGTAGGCCTCCGCGATCGCGGCGACGGCGGGCCCCGCCTCGTCCTCCGTGCCGCTCACATGGGCGGCGATGAGGGCGCGGGAGCCGTCGTCGGACTTGAGCTCCTCGGAGCCGGTCTGCCAGTAGGAGGTGACGCCTGCGACGGCGTCCTCGTAGGCCAGCCCCTCGGCCAGTCCGAGCGCCCTGCGGGCGACCTCGCGGTCGTCCACCCCCGCCTCGGCCTCGACCAGGAGGATCAGGTTGGGCCGGCTGTCGGGGAAGTGCTCCTCCAGGACGTCGCCCGCCAGGGCGGACTCGGAGAGGGGGTCCTCCGTGCCCTGCCCCGCGCGGAGCCGGTCCGCGACCCCGGAGCCCAGGACCACGGCCCCGACCACGGCCAGCAGGGCGGCGAACAGCACCCACCAGGGTCTGCGCGTGGTCAGCCCGGTCAACGCGTCGAGCATCGTGCCACCCCCGTTCTTCTTGTGCGCGCGGGACCGCCGGTGGCGGTCGGAAGGCCCCGACCGCCACGGCGTGTACCGTCGTCGCCACAGTATCGTATAAGCATGCGACGATCATTCACCTAAACAATAGGGTTCACATATCGTTTACTTGGGGGAGTGCTGGACCCGCGGCAGCGGCGCGGAGCCGAGGAAGACCTCCGCCCGCCAGCCGGGGTCCAGGACGGCGACCGAGGCGACCACCGCGTCCGGGCGCACGTGCACCACCCACTCGCGCCCGGCCCCGCCCCCCGGGGGCCCGCCCCACCGGGCCACGTCGTGGGCCGCGGGGTCGGGCGCCGCGCCGTCGCGGCCGGTCAGCAGGAGCACGTCCACGTCCTCGGGGACCGCGCGCCTCAGCTCGGCCGCCGCGTCGGCGGCCCTCCGGGAGGAGCCGCCGACCAGCAGCGCCTGCCGCCCGGAGGCGAGGTAGTCGTGCAGGCTCTCGGCCTTGGTCCCGGCCGCGGGGACGAGCGGCGCGTCGCCGATCCGCCGGCCCGGGACCGCGTTTCCCACCGCCTCGCGCTCCCGCCAGCCGGGCGGGGGCGCGGTGACGGCGGGGCTCTCCCGCAGGTCCGGGGAGATCTGGGCCAACTGCGGCACCAGCCGCTTCTCCAGCAGGCCCGACGCCGAGAGCGTGCGCATGAGCGTGTCGCGGACCAGGCGCGCCAGGGGCGCCCGCACCATCCACGTGCGGGTCTGCTGGTCCGCGCTGCGCACCACCGCCTGGGCGGTGGGCCGGCGTTCGAGCGGGTAGCTGTCCAGCAGCCCCTCCGGGGCGCCCCGGAGCACGGAGGCCAGTTTCCAGCCCAGGTCGAAACCGTCCTGGATGCCGGTGTTGAGCCCCTGGCCTCCCGCCGGGCTGTGCAGGTGGGCCGCGTCCCCGGCGATGAGCACGCGCCCGCGCCGGAACTCGCGCGCCACCCGGGCGTGGACCCGGAAGCGGCTGCGCCACCACACGCTCTCGATGCGCATCCCCGCGGGTCCCCGCTCGGCGAGCAGCCGGGCGAGCAGTTCGTCGCCGGGCGGCTCGGTGTCCCCGTCCGGGGCGACGTCGAAGAACACCCGGTGCCCGCCGCCCGGCAGCGGCACGATCACCAGCACCCCGTCGGGGGTGAGGTGGTACTGGGCCTCCTTCTCGGGCACGGGGCCGCTCACCACCCCGTCGCTGAGCAGGAACACGCGGTCGTAGGTGTCGCCCTCGAAGGCCACGCCGAGCGACTCGCGGACCGCGCTGCGGCTGCCGTCCGCGGCCACCACCCAGGCCGCGGAGACCTCCTCCCGGCCGTCCGGGTCCCCCGAGGGACCGAGGACGACCCGCACGCCCTCCCCCGTCGGCTCCGCCGAGTGGACCTGGGTGGACCACTCGACGGACCCGCCGAGTTCGAGGAGGCGGTCGTAGAGCGCCTGCTCGGTGCCGGGCTGGGGCAGGCAGACCGGGCCGGGGAAGGCGGTCCCCTCCAGACCGCCGAAGCGCACCCCGCCGATCCTGCGTCCGCCGGAGAAGTAGGACGCCGACGCCAGCGGGAGGGATTGGCCGATCACCCTCTCGTGGACGCCGAGCCTGCGCAGGACCTCCAGGGCCCCGCTCCACAGGATGAGCGCCTTGGGCTCCTCGGCGACCCCCGCGCGGCGTTCGACCACGCGGCAGGACACGCCGTTCTGGAGCAGGGTGCACGCGGCGGCGAGCCCGGTGGGCCCGGCGCCGACCACCAGCACCTGCGGCTGCGGCTGCGGGCCGGGGGCGCTCACAGGACCCCCTCCGCCGCTCGCCTGGGCTCGCCCGCCGCGTCCAGGAGCGCGGTCACGTCGGCGATCGCCTGGGCGTTGTCGCGGAAGCGGACCGTGGCCATGCCCATCCTGGCCGCGGGCTCCAGGTTCGCCTCCAGGTCGTCCACGAAGAGGCAGCGGTCGGGCGTCAGGTCCAGTCGCGCGAGGAGGCGCTCGTAGATCTCGGCGTCGGGTTTGCGCACGCCCTCGTGCGCGGAGTTCACCACGACCTCGAAGAGGTCGTCGGCGGGGACGGTGGCCCGCCACAGCTCCTCCCACTCGATGACGTTGTTGGTGAGCAGGGCGATGCGGTAGCCGTCCCCGCCCAGCCGGCCCAGGAACTCGGCGAACTCCCGGTTCCCGGTGCGCCCGGCGAACCAGGCCTCGCCGAAGGTCCGGCCCTCGGGCAGCGCCCATCCCCCCTCGGGGAGCTCGGCGGTGACCTGCGAGACGAGGTCCGCCTCCGTGATGGCCCCGACCTCCAGCAGCGCCATGGGGTCGGCGCCGTTGCGCTCGGCGGCGGCCCCCATCGCGGTGAGGATGGCGTCGGGGGTCAGCCCCGCGGCCCCGGCGAAGTGCTCCAGGGTCTCGATGAGCGGGTTGGTGAGCACGCCGCCGTAGTCGCAGACGACGGCCTCGATGCGCTTCAGGACCACTGCGCCACCTCGATCCGGAAGGTGCTGCCCGCGACGCCCTGCTGGATGACGCGGACGTCCGCGCCCATGACCGGGCCGAACCGCTCGTCGCTGCGGAAGGGGACCAGGTCGGCCTCCACGACGGAGGCGAGGTCGTTCTCGGAGAACGAGGAGAAGGACGCCTCCACCGAGACGGGGGCCAGGGTGGCCGGGTCCAGTCCGCTGGAGCGCGCCACGGCCGCGACCGCCAGCTGGCGGGCGGCCTCGATGAGCAGGTTGCCCGGCAGGTGGTCCAGCGGGTGGTCGAACAGGTGGGGGTGGCTGTGGTCGGGGACCACGGTGGCCCTCCAGCCCTCCTCGCCGCGCTGCACCGGTTCGGTGATGACGACGTTGCGCGGGTCGCGCCGGCCGACGACCGAGGGCCGGGCGGGGACCGCGCGGGGCGCGGGTCCCGCGCTCCAGTCCAGGGCGTTGCGCCCCTTGCTGCGCAGTGCCTGGTAGGTGAGCTTGCTGACGAAGATGAGCGCGCCGGTGGCCTTGGCGACCTCGGTGCCGTTCAGCAGGACGTCGCCCCGGAAGTCGTATCCGCGCAGCTTCCCGGCCTGGTTGCGGTAGAGGTCGGCCTCGGTCCGGACCAGGAGCCGGCCGGGCTCGGAGCCCTGGCGCAGACCGTCGAGGTCGGTGATGTCCAGCGACATGCGCTGCATGATGAACGCCCGGTCCATGGGGACGTTCAGGTGCCGGTGGGAGATGAGCACGCCGGTCTGGCGGCACGCCTCCAGGATCAGGGGCAGGTCGTAGGCGGTCGACTCCAGCATGACGTGGCCGCGGGGGAGCTGGGCGGCCACGTCGAAGGTGCTCTCCCCCGTCTGCTGGGAGTCGGTGACGAAGACCTCGGAGACGGCGTTGCGGTGGACGAGCCCCCGGGGCACCGTCGAGTCGTAGTCGAGTTCGCGGACCTCGGCGTGCTCGGGGTCGAGCCCGGCGAGGGTGACGCGGTCGCTGGCCCCGGTGGCGGCCGGCTGCGCGCTGGTCGTTGCGTGGTTCATGTGCTTCCCTTTCGTTCACGTTCCCCGGGCGGGAGGCGTCTCCGCGTCGGGGGACGAGGTTCGGAACGGCAAAGAAGGGTGGTTCCCGTGTCGGGGCGGGCGGGCCACGGGCCGCCTCCGCACAGGACCGAGTATCCGGAGGCGCCCTGAAGGAGCCCTGAACAAGACCTGAAGGCGAATCGCGAAAGAAGTTCGCATTTTGCCGCGCACAGCACATCCACCTGCGAAAATGCACGCGCAATTGATCAAGGACCATGATCGTCATGGGATTGTGACTATCAACACAAGAGATGGCCTTGGGCTTGTCCGTAACCCCAGGGGCTGCGAAGCCACCGCGGTCGGCGCCGGAGCGGAACTTATCCATTACTTACAGGCATGGCCTGCGTGTTTATGATCGACTCGCCGCGCCCCCGGCGGCACCGAAGCGGCTGGGAGCGCTGTTCCACCCCGCAAGACCCTGGAATTCTCTCGGCGCCGGAACCCGGAATGAAGGACCGGAGAACCGAAAGAAGCAGGAGCACGTCAACGCGAGGAAGAGTCAGCTGGAAAGGCTCCTGAATGCACAGAACACAGCCTGAGACCACCACCCTGGGCGTACTGGGCGAACTGGCGGTCACCGACGGCACCGTCTTCCTCCCCCTGGGAGCCCCCAGGCAGCGCGCGGTGCTCGCCGCCCTGGCCATCAACGCCAACCAGTCACTGACCACGCAGCGCATCATCGGCATGGTCTGGGGTTCGACCTATCCGGCCTACGCCAACAACCTGGTGCACAAGTACGTCTCGGGCCTGCGCCGGGCCCTGGCCGGCCTCCCGGTCCACCGCCAGGTCCGCATCGAGAGCGGGTCCGAGGGCTACCGGCTCGTCGCCAGGCTGGACCAGCTCGACCTGACCCTGTTCCACATCCATGTCGAAGCCGCGCGCGACCTCCGTGAGCACGGGGAGCCGGGACGCGCGGCGGAGATGTTCGGGGAGGCCCTCGCCCTGTGGCGGGGCCCCCTCCTCGGCGAGCTGCCCGGAATCGCCTTCGACGACGAACGCGACTTCATGGAGACCGTCCGCCTGGTGGTGCTGGAGGAGTACGCGGCGCTGAGCATCCAGGTCGGCCGCCACAACGACGTGGTGGGGATGCTGCGCACCACCCTGCGCCACCACCCCTTGGAGGAGAACCTGGCCAGGCTGCTGATCCTGGCCCTGTACAAGGCGGGGCGCACGGCCGAGGCGATACGCGTGTACCAGAGGCTGTCCTCACGGATGCTGGGAGAGCTGAACATGCCGCCCCGCCCCGAGCTGAACGACCTGTACCACGCCATCCGGCGCCACGCGCCGATCCCCGCCCCGCACGCCTGACCCCGAGCGGCGGACACCGCCCGACGGCAGCGCGCCCCGTCCCGGCACCGACGCACAGCACCACAAGCACCACAGCACCCGACCGCACGCGACGGCCGACGCGCCGGGCCCGGTCGGCCCGGCAGGCGCAGAGCACAGCGCTCCCCGGCGGCATGCCGCCGGGGAGCGCTCCTTGCCGTGTCAGACCCCGGCGGGCTCCCGGTCCCCGTCCCGTGCCCGGTCACCGGGCGCGGCGGCGTCCTCGTCGTCCCCGCCCTCGGAGATCCCGACGCGGTCGTGGAGCCACCGGAGGGGTCGCGGCAGCCACCAGTTGGCGCTGCCGAGCAGGCGCATCGTGGCGGGCACCATGACCGCGCGGACCAGGGTCGCGTCCACGAGCACCGCGATGGCCAGGCCGATACCGATGATCTTCAGGAACAGCAGGCCCGAGGTGCCCATCGCCAGCAGCACCACCATGAGCAGGATCGCGGCGCTGGTGATGATCTGGCCTGTGTGCTGGAGGCCGGCCGCCACCGACCGGGTGTTGTCCCCCGTGCGCAGGTACTCCTCGCGGACCCGGCTGAGCAGGAACAGCTCGTAGTCCATCGCCAGGCCGAAGGAGACGATCGTGATCAGCACCAGGTAGGTGGGGTCGATCGTGCCGACGGCGTCGAAGCCGAGCAGGCCGGCGAACCCGCCCTCCTGGAAGCCCCAGACCGCGATGCCCAGGGAGGCGCCCAGCGACAGCGCGCCCATCAGCACGGCCTTGACGGGCAGGACGATCGACCCGAAGGCGAGGAACAGCAGGAACAGGGTCGCGGCGGCGACGAAGCCCACCGTCGTCGGCACCGAGTCGACGATCGCGGACACGTTGTCCTGCTGCATGGCCGCCACGCCGCCGACCAGGGTCCGCTCGGCCCCCTCCGGCGCGGGCTCGGCCCGCACGTCGCGCACCAGCTGCGCGACCTCCGGGGAGTCCGACTCCCCCTGGTAGGCGACAAAGACGTGGGCGATGCCGTCGCCGGTGCGCTCGACCCGGGAGAGCGAGGCCCCGGGCAGCTCCGCCAGGCGCTCGGCGTACCCCTCCAGCGACTCCTCGCCCGCGTCCCCGACCACCGCCACGTCGAGGCGGCCCAGACCGCCCGCCGGGAAGTCCTCCGCCACCGCCTCGGTGGCGATCCGGCTGCCCGCGTCGCCGGGCAGGTAGCGCTGGTCGGTGGAGCCGAGCTGGGTCGAGGCCAGACCGGAGCTGAAGACCAGCAGGACGGCGCCGACCGCGACCAGGGACACGGCGGGGCCGCGCATGACGGTCCGTGCCAGGCGCGCCCAGGCGCCGGCGTTCTCGTGGACGGCGCCGGTGACGGTGCGCCGGGGCAGGGGGATCCTGAGGCTGTTGATCCTCCGGCCGACCACGGCGAGCAGGGCCGGCAGGAAGACCAGGGCGGCCAGCAGGTCGAACAGGACGACGGCGATGCCGCCCCAGCCGATCGACTTGAGGATGGGCTGGGGGAAGAACAGCAGGCCGGCGAAGGCGATGCCGACGGTGATGCCGGAGAAGGCGACGGTGCGGCCGGCGGTGTCGACGGTGCGGCGCACGGCGTCGCCGATCGCCCGCCCCCGCCCCAGTTCCTCGCGGAACCGGCTGACCATGAACAGGCCGTAGTCGATGGCCAGTCCCAGGCCGAGGATGGTGGCGACGTTGACCGCGAACACCGACACGTCGGTCACGTAGGTCAGGGCGCGCAGGACGGTCAGGGAGCCGAGGATGGCCAGGCCGCCGACGGCGAGCGGGACCAGGCCCGCGACGAGGCCGCCGAAGATCACGACGAGGAGGAGCAGCAGGACCGGCAGGGTGACGAGTTCGGCGCGGACGATGTCGGTCTCGGCCGTCTCGGACAGCTCGTGCTCGACCGCGACGGGGCCGCCCAGGTGGACCTCCAGCGTGCTGGACTCCAGGTGCTCGGCGACCTCCTCGTACTGGTGGAGGCGTTCGGCGTGGCTCTCCCCGGTGAGGGTCACGGGGATGTAGGTCGCGTGCATGTCCTCGGCCACGAGCATGCCGCGCTCGGTCTCGGGGAGTTCCTCGTCGAGGTAGACGTCGAAGTCGGCGACGGTGTCGGGCATGCCGTCGGCGATGCGCTGCACGGCCGCGGCGAAGGTGGGGTTGTCCACCTGGATCTCGTCGCTGCGGTAGACCGCGACGATGTCGACGCCGTCGTGTCCCAGGCCCTCCTCCAGGAGGCGCGTGGCCTCGGAGGACTCCGACCCCGGGTCCTCGAACCCGCTCTCGCTCACGTCGGAGAAGACCCCCGACCCCCACACCGCGGCGAAGACGGCGAAGAGCGCGGTGGCGGTCAGGACGGCCCAGCGCCAGCGGTGGGCCCCCAGACCGAGGCGCCCGAAAAGTCCGGTGTGTGTCGGCATACGCCGCCCTCTCAGCGAACGGCCCTCATGTCCGTCAACGGTGTTTGCTAACGGTGTTCACTAAAGCGTGCGGGCGTTACGCTGTCAATATCGCCAACGAGGACCACAGCGCCCCGGCGGGGCGCCGGAGACGGGGTGTACCGCAGCACATGACGAAATCCCAGCTCGCCCGGGGGGACGGGCGGCCGAGCCGCCGCGAACGTGTGCGCGAGGCCACACTGTCCGAGATCAAGGCCATCGCCCGGCGGCACCTGGTGGACCACGGGACCGCGGGCGTCTCACTGCGGGCCATCGCCCGCGAGATGGGCATGACCGCCCCCGGCCTGTACCGCTACGTCTCCGGCATCGACTCGCTGCTGATACTGATCACGGCGGACATGTTCACGGAGCTGGCCGACGCGGTGGCCGAGGCCGACGCCAGCGTGCCCGACCGGGAGACGGACCTGCGCATCCTCACCTCCCTGCGGGCCTTCCGGTCCTGGGCCGTGGCGCACCCGGCCGAGTTCGCCACCATGTTCGGCCCGCGCGCCCGCCTGGACCCGGAGGCCGACCCGGCCCCGGCGCTGGAGGCCGGGCGCAGGTTCGGCGCCACCTTCTACACCCTCTTCGACCGCCTGCTGTCCGAGGAGCGCTTCCCCCTGCCGGACGGGGACCGCATCACCCCCGAGCTCGCCCGCGAGCTGCGCGCCTTCGCCGACAGCTGCGGCTTCTCCGCGCCGCACATCCCGGTGGAGGCGATCATGGTGCTCAGCAGCTGCTGGGTGCGCCTGTACGGGGTCGTGTGCATGGAGGTGTTCCAACACCTCGATTTCGTGATGCAGGACATGGAACCGCTCTTCGAGTCCGAGCTTCAGAACCTGTTGGCGGGCCTTGGCGTCCGGTACCGGCCGCCGGAGAACAGTACGCCGGTTACCATCGGTACGCCCCCTTAGGCCCCATACTGAAGCTCTGTGCACCTTGTCGGATTCGCCCCGGGGCGTATCCGGCCCCAGCCCGGTGGGCTCTGGCACCCTAGCGAGGACGGACCCCGTGGAGAACCGACCCGGCGGTGAACGGGGCGACGCCCCCCGCCCCGACCAGCCCGGCCCCGCAGACGCCCCCTCCCCCTCCGGAGCGGGCGACGGAGAAGCGTCCCCCCTGCCGTCCGAACCCGCGCCGGAGGGGGAGCACGGGCCTGCCTGGCCCGCGGACCCGGCCCCCTCCTCCCAGGGGGTGACCGCCGCCGGCGGCGCCTCCGCCGACCGGGAGGCCGGCCACGCCCCCGCGCCCTCCTCCGAGGACGGGCCGCCCGCCCCGGAACCCGGCTCCACGGGACGGTACGCACACCCTCCCCTGCCGGGCGCGCGGCAGCCCCAGGGCCCGCCGACCTCCTCGTGGCAGGGCCCCCTCCCCGGGCGGCAGGGGTTCCCCGCCCCCGGCCGGCCCCCCGGCCCGCAGGACCCGGGGACGACGGCCCACACGCTCCACCCGTTCCACACCCCCGGCCGCCCCTCGGCGCCCGGGCAGCCGTTCCCGCGGACGGGACCGTACCCGCCCCTCCCCCCGCACGCCGCACCGGTCCACCACCCGTCCGCCCCCTACCACGGGCAGCCCGGCGGACACGGCCCGTGGCCGCCGCCCCGACAACCGTGGGGGCAGCCCCCGCCGCCGCAGCGCCGCCGCGGCCTCGGCGTCCTGGTCGGCTCGTCCGTGGCGGGCACGATCGCCGTCGCCGCCCTGGTCGCCAGCATCGTCATGGTCTCGACGACGCCGCAGCCGGAGCCGCAGCCGACCGGCACCGACCTGTCCGCCCTCTACGACGAGGACCTGGCGGCCCGGCCCAACGCCGTCGAGATCGACATCGCCGACCACCCCCTCTACGACGCTCCGATGCCGGAGGCCGTCGACTGCGACACCCCCGCGCTGGACATCGGCTCGGACGAGTCGTGGCAGGACTTCGCGACCACCACCGGCGAGTGCCTGGACCTGCTCTGGGCCCCGGTCATGGACGACCTGGGCCTGTCCTCCCGGACCCCGGAGATCACCGTCACCCGCGAGTCGCCCGACACCGGCGAGGAGGAGGGGTACACGCTCGCGTACTACGAGAGCGACTGGAACCGCATCACCGTCGTCCTGCCCAACGTGCGCCAGCTCAGCGCCCAGATCCCCGTGGACGAGCGCGAGGACGTCTGGATCGCCCTGATGGGACACGAGTACGGCCACCACGTGCAGTCCGCCACCGGCATCCTCGACGTCTCGCACGACATGCGCTGGAACGCCGGGAGCGAGGACGACGAGCTCGACACCCTCAGGCGCACCGAGCTCCAGGCCGAGTGCATGGCCGGGATCGGGCTGCGCGGCGTCACCGGCGGCGACGGGGACGTCCTGGAGGTGGTCAACGCCAACTTCAACTCGGGCGGGGACCTCGACACCCACGGCAGCGCGAGCAACCGGGCGTTCTGGCTGGAGCAGGGCTGGTCCGAGGAGACCGTGAGCGCCTGCAACACCTACGGCGCCGCACCGGGCGAGGTCACCTGATCAGCCGTCGACGACCTTCCGGTAGGCCTCCCAGCCGTGGAGCTTGACCCGCTCCCCGCGCTCCAGCTCCGCCGCCTGGCGGGCCTCGGCCGCGTCGATGCGCAGCCAGTCGTCGTACCAGCTGTGCGCGATCCCCCGCTCCTCCAGGACCTGTTCCAGCGGCACCGGGTCCGGAACCTCCGCACGCAGCTCCGGGGCGTCCCGCAGCAGGGACCTGACCGTGGCCGCCGCGTCGGACTTGTTGGTGCCGATGACCCCGGTCGCGCCCCGCTTGACCCACCCGGCGACGTAGTCCCCGCGGACCACCCGGCCCCCCTCGTCCAGGACCCTGCCCTCGTCGTGCGGGACCGTGCGCCCCTCGGCGTCGAACGGCACGCCCGGCAGCGGGGCCCCCGCGTAGCCGACCGAGCGCAGCACCAGCCCGGCGTCCAGGTCGGTGGTCCGCCCCGTTCCGACGAGGCGTCCCCCGTCGTCCAGGCGTGTGTGCTCCACCCGCACCCCCGTGGCGCGGCTCCCGCCGAGGACCTCCTGCGGCCGGGCCCAGAAGTGCAGGCGCACGGTGCGGGGACGCCCCTCGGGGGCACGCCCCGCGTGCTCCCGGAGGAGCTTGATGTTGGTGCGCGCGGCGCGGGCCACCATGCGCGTCTCGTGCGTGCCCGTGCCCACCGCCGCGGGGTCGACGTCCACCTGCTCGGCGGGCACGACCACGTCGGCGCCGGGCAGGGCGAGCAGGTCGCGCAGCTCGGGCGCGGTGAACCGGGCCTGGAGGGGCCCCCGCCGGGACAGGATGTGGACGGTGCGCACCCTGCTGGCGGCGAGCACCTCCAGGACCGGCTCGGGTATGTCGGTGTGCCGCAGTTCGTCGGCGGTCTTGGCCAGGATGCGGGCGACGTCCAGGGCGACGTTGCCCGCCCCCACCACGACGGCCTCCTCGGCGTCGAGCACGAACCCCGCGAGCTCGCTGTCGGGGTGGCCGCAGTACCAGTTGACGAAGTCGGTCGCGGCGACGCTCCCGGGGAGGTCCTCCCCCGGCACGCCCATGCGGCGGTCCACCGGGGCTCCGGTGGCGTAGACGACCGCGTGGTAGGAGCGGGCCAGGTCGGCGCGGGTGAGGTCGGAGCCGAACTCGACCCCGCCGACGAAGCGCACGTCGGGGTGCTCCAGCACGCCCCGCAGGGCCCCGGCCACACCCTTGATCTTGGTGTGGTCGGGCGCGACCCCGTAGCGCACGAGGCCGTAGGGGGTGGGCAGTCGGTCCATCACGTCCACCCGGACGGGGACGCGCCGCTGCCGTGTGAGGGCGTCGGCGGTGTAGACGCCGGCCGGGCCGGAGCCGATCACGGCCACACGGAGCGCGTCGTCGGCCCCGGCTTCCCGCCGGACGGACTGAGAGGTCATGGTCCCATTCTGACAGCCCGGGGACGGATCGAGGGGTCGGCCGCGGTGCGCCGTGTCCCGGACGCGGACCGGCCCGGACGGGGGGTCCCGTCCGGGCCGGTCCGCGCGGCGCCCGGGGGTCAGGCCTTCTCGTCGGCCAGCTCCTCGGCGCCCTTGCGCGTCTCCGTGTACCGGGAGACCGTCCCGGTGAGCTTGCGGGACAGCTCCTGGGGCGTCAGCCCCTGTGCCCGGAGGATGTCGTCGCGCTTGGCGTGGTCCAGGAACTCCTGGGCGATGCCGAACGTGCGCACCGGCACGTCCACGTCGTGGTCGCGCAGCAGGCGCGCCACCGCGTCGCCCACGGCGCCCGTGCGGCCGTTGTCCTCGATGACGGCCACGACGCTGTGCTCGGCGGCCTCGCCGACCAGGGCCTCGTCCAGCGGCTTGACCCACAGCGGGTCGACGACGGTGACGCCGATGCCCTGGACGGCCATCCGGTCGGCGACCTCGCAGGCGACCTGGGCCATGGTGCCCACGCCGACGATGAGCAGGTCCTTGGCGTGGCCGTCGTCGGCGGCGCGGCGGAGCAGGTCCATGGAGCCGATCCGGCCGACCGCGTCCACCTGCTCGGCCACGGCGCCCTTGGGGTAGCGCACGACGGTGGGGGCGTCGTCGACGGCGACCGCCTCGTTGAGCAGGAGGCGGAGGCGCTCGGCGTCGCGGGGGGCGGCCAGGCGGAGTCCGGGGACCACCTGGAGGATGGACATGTCCCACATGCCGTTGTGGCTGGCGCCGTCGTTGCCGGTGATCCCGGCGCGGTCCAGGCAGAAGGTGACGCCCTGGCGGTGCAGGGCGGCGTCCATGAGCACCTGGTCGAAGCAGCGGTTGAGGAAGGTCGCGTAGACCGCGACCACCGGGTGCAGGCCGTTCATGGCCATGCCCGTGGCCGCGGTGGCGGCGTGCTGCTCGGCGATGCCGACGTCGAAGATGCGGTCCGGGTAGGCGTCCGCGAACTTGTTGAGACCGGTGGGGTGGAGCATGGCGGCGGTGATGGCCACCACGTCCTCGCGCTCCGCGCCGATCTCCACCATGGCGTCGGCGAAGACCGAGGTCCACTTGACGGCCTTCGACCCGGGCTTGGCCAGGCCGGTGGCGACGTCGAAGGGGCCCGGGGCGTGGAACTGGTCCTCGTCGTGGTTCTCCGCCGGGGCGTAGCCCTTGCCCTTCTGGGTGATGCAGTGCACGATGACCGGGCCGCCGAAGTCGCGGGCGCGGCGCAGGGCCTTCTCCAGGCCCTGCTCGTCGTGGCCGTCGATGGGGCCGAGGTACTTGAGCCCCAGGTCCTCGAACATCATCTGCGGCTGGATGGCGTCCTTGATGCCCTTCTTGAGGCCGTGCAGGGCCTCGTAGATGGGCTGGCCCACGACCGGGGTGCGGTTGAGGGTGGTCTTGGCCAGGTCCAGGGCCTGCTCGTAGCCGGGGGCCATGCGCAGTGAGGCGAGGTGGTCGGCGAGCCCGCCCCTGGTCGGCGAGTAGGAGCGGCCGTTGTCGTTGACCACGATGACGAGGCGGCGGTCCTTGCGCTCGGCGATGTTGTTGAGCGCCTCCCAGGCCATGCCGCCCGTGAGGGCGCCGTCGCCGATGACCGCGACCACGGTGCGGTCCCTGCGGCCCCGCACCTCGTTGGCCTTGGCCATGCCGTCGGCGTAGGAGAGCGCGGTGGACGCGTGCGAGTTCTCGACGAAGTCGTGCTCGGACTCCGCACGGGAGGGGTAGCCGGAGAGCCCGCCCTCCGACTTGAGGTTGGAGAAGTCGTGCCTGCCGGTGAGGACCTTGTGCGCGTAGGCCTGGTGGCCCGTGTCGAACAGGATGGGGTCCTTCGGCGAGTCGAAGACCCTGTGCAGGGCGATGGTCAGCTCGACCACCCCGAGGCTGGGACCGAGGTGCCCGCCGGTCTGGGAGCAGGAGTCGACCAGGAAGTCCCGGATCTCCTGTGCCAGCGTCGGGAGCTGGTCGGCCGGAAGCTTCTTGAGAGCTTCCGGATTGTGTATCGACTCGAACAGTGCCACTGTCTCGTCAGTCCCCTCGTCCAGCGTGTCCGTTGAGTGTGCCAGCCCGGGCCCCTGACGTGGGCCGGTTTTGGCTACCGGCAGGTATACATACCCGAGTTTATGGGTGTGCGTCCACGGGTCCTACCCAGCCCTGCGACGGCTACGACCCCGGAGGCGGCCCGCGCGCGGCGGACCCCCCGCCAGGCGGCCGGAGCCGCGCGGAACGCCCCGCGTATCGCGGGTTTTGGCGTACATTACTCGGTTTCGGGAACGGAGTTGTCCCAGTTGCCCGGGCCGGGGGTGCCCGAGGGCGCTCCGGGGAGGCCGGGGCTCCCCGGGTCCGCCCCGCGCGTCCCGGCGGCCCCGGACGTGTCCGGGGTCACCCGAGGACGGCCTGCGCGAGCAGGCCGGCGGCGGAGGCGCCCACCACGCACAGCATCGCCACGCGCAGCCGCCCCGCGTCGAAGCGGCGGCGCAGGAGGTTGCCGAGCAGGAACCCGAGGACGACGAAGGGGACGGCGGCAGCACCGACCACGGCGGTGCGGACGTCCATCTGGCCGCCCGCGGTGAGCGCCGCCAGGGAGAACGCGCCGCCGAACAGGAAGAACGCGGCGAGGGTCGCCCGCACCCGCGAGGGCTCCTCGTGCTGGTAGAGCAGGGCCATCGGCGGTCCGCCCACCGAGGTGGCGGTGCCCGCGAAGCCGGACAGGGCCCCCGCGGCCACGAGCGACCCCGGGGTGATGCGCACGCGCAGGGACAGGACCGAGAGGGCGACGGCGACGAGCACCATGACGCCGACGGCGCCGGCGAGGGCACGGGGTTCCAGGACGGCGACCACCCACACCCCCAGCACGGTCCCGGGCACGCGCGCGGGAAGGCCCCACGCGAGCCCCCGCCAGTCCACGTGCCGCCACTCCTGGAAGAGGGTCAGGACGGGCAGGACGATGACCGTCACCAGCAGGCTCCCCGGCATCAGCGTGGGGTCGAGGAAGGAGATGACGGGCGCGGCGACCAGGCCGAGTCCGAGGCCGACGGCGCTCTGGACCGCCGCCCCGAGCACGATCGCGACGACGCACACGAGGACGAACGCCCACAGGTCCGACTCCCCGAGGAGGCCGTGGCCGGTCGGTGAGAAGTACTCCGCGAGCGCCGGGGCGGCGGCCGGGTGGATCGGGAGGGCGGACGGGGGCGGGACTGCGGAGATATCTGCGGGCACGCCGTGGGACGTTACATCTCACTCATCCCTACCGGGATTAGGAGATAGGAGCATGGGATGACCGAACCGGGTGCGCGTCCGCGGCCCGGCGGACGGCGGGGCCCGGCCCGGCGCACGGGGCGCCGGACCGGGCCGGACGGGAGGCGGGGAGCACCGCCCCCGCCTCCCGCGTCACCGATCTCTCAGGTCAGTACTCCTAGGCACCGCCCCGTGCGTGGGTCTTGCGGCCCCGCCGCGAGACCGCGTCGAGGATGACCGCGACCAGGAGGACGGCCGCGGTGATCATGAAGCGCACCGAGGTGTCCATCTGGAGCAGCAGGAGGCCGGAGGTGATCGCGCCCAGGACCAGGCCGCCCAGGAGGGCGGAGTAGGCGTTGCCCCGGCCGCCGAAGAGGCTCGTCCCGCCGATGACGGCCGCGGCGATGGCCATCATCAGCTCCGCCCCGCTGCCGGTGGAGACGCTGGCGGCGAAGTTGCGGGAGACCAGCATGATGCCGCCGAGCGCGGCCAGGGTCGACGCGATGCCGAACACCGAGATGCGGATCAGGTCGACGTTGATGCCCGCCCGGCGGGCGGCCTCGGAGTTGCCGCCGACGGCGTAGACCATCCGCCCGTAGCGGGTCTTGCGCAGCACGAGGTCGAGGACGACCACGAAGCCCACGAAGATGAGGAACGCCAGGGGCACGCCCTTGTACTGGTTGAGCACCCAGACGCCGCCGACGATCGGCACCGTGAGCAGGGCCGCGCGGAAGAGGACCTCCTCCAGGGGCTTGTAGGGCAGCCCCGCCAGGCGCCGGCGCCGTTCGACCGCGAAGACGGCGATCAGGTAGAGCACGATGACGATGCCGGCGATGGCCCATCCCATGAAGGGGACGAAGTACGTCTGCGTGAGCATCGCGATGGCGCCGCTGGGACTGGTGTTGATGGTGCCGTCGGCGCCCATCAGGTAGAGGTGCACGCCCTGCCAGCCGAGGAGGCCCGCGAGGGTGACCACGAAGGCCGGCACCCCCAGTTTGGCGAAGATGACGCCGTGGAGCAGGCCGATCAGGAGCCCGACCCCGACGGCCGCGGCGATGGCGGCCCACTCGGGCAGGCCCGTGTTCACCGCGAGGACGGCCAGGACCGCCGCGGACAGCCCGGAGACCGAGCCGATCGACAGGTCGATCTCGCCGAGGAGCAGCACCATGATGACGCCGGTGGTCATCAGGCCGACGGCGGCGATCTGCACGGTGAGGTTGGACAGGTTCTGCGGGGACAGGAACCGGTCGTTCATCGACTGGAAGACGATGCCGATCAGCAGCAGTCCGACCACGACGGGGAGGGGGCCGAGCTCCCCGCCCCTCAGGTTGCGCCGGAGCGCCTGGAGCCAGCCCCGGGGAGAGGCCGCCGTGGCGAGGAGGCGGGGGTCGCGCCTGGCCTCGCCCGCTTCGGGTGTCCCGTCCTCGGACTCGTGGGAGAGGTGGGTCTGCTGTGTCATCGGTTGTCCTCCGTGGCCAGGGCCGAGGAGCCGGTGCGGTCGGAGCGGCGGCTGACCGGGTTGTCGGCGGCCCCGGTGATGGCGGCCACGATCTCCTCGTAGCTGGTCTCCGCGATGGGGAAGTCCCCCGCGTTGCGGCCCAGCCGCAGCACCACGGCGCGGTCGGCGACCGCGCGGACGTCGGCCATGTTGTGGCTGATCAGGACCACGCCGAGCCCCTGGTCCCGCAGGCGCTCGATCAGGTCGAGGACCTGGGCGGTCTGGGCCACTCCCAGGGCCGCGGTCGGCTCGTCGAGCATGACCACGCGCGGCTGCCCCAGCAGGGAGCGGGCGATGGCGATGATCTGGCGCTGGCCCCCGGAGAGGGAGGCCACGGGGACGCGCAGGTCGGGGATGCTCACCGACAGGGAGTCGAGGAGCTCCCTGGCCCGGCTCTCCATCTCGACCTCGTCGAGGGTTCCGGGGAAGTGCAGCTTCTCGTTGCCCAGGAACAGGTTGCCGACGATGTCCAGGTTGTCGCACAGGGCGAGGTCCTGGTAGATCGTCGCGATCCCGAGCCGCTGGGCGTCGGCGGGGGCGGAGATGCCGACCGGCTTTCCGTCCCACGCGATGCTCCCGCCGCTGTCCGCGGGGTGGACGCCGGCGATGACCTTGACCAGTGTGGACTTTCCCGCGCCGTTGTCGCCGAGCAGGGCGACGACCTCGCCGGGGCGGACCTGGAAGTCGACCTCGCTCAGGGCCCTGACGGCGCCGAAGGTCTTGGAGATCCCGGACAGTTCCAGGACGGGTGTGCTCATGCGCTCGTTTCTCTCTCCTCGTCCCGGCCGGGGGCGGTGCGGGCTCAGCCGCCCGCCCCCGCGCGCTGGGGACTTCGCGCCGCTTCTAGAGGTTTTCCTGGCAGAAGTCGGTGTCGGCGTAGTCGTCGGTGCAGATCTCCTCGACGCTGTAGACCTCGTCGGCCACGACGGTGTCCAGGACGTTGTCCTCGGTCACGACGATGACGTCGAGCAGGACCGCGGTGACGGCCTCCCCGTTGGCGTCCTCGACCTCGGTGATCTCGTAGCCGTCGAGCTGGAGGTCCTCGCCCGTGCCCAGGGCGACCGCCATGGCGGCGGCGACCTCGGCCTCGGGGCGGATCTCCTTGTAGACGGTCATGTGCTGCTCGCCGGCGACGACGCGCTGGATCCCGGCGAGCTCGGCGTCCTGGCCGGTGACGGGCGGAAGGTCCTCGACCGCGACCCCGGCACTGCGCAGGGCCGAGATGACGCCCGAGGCCATGCCGTCGTTGGCGGAGTAGACGCCGGCGATCTCGTCGACGCCCAGGGAGGTGATCGCGCCCTCCATCTGGCTGTTGGCCTGGTCGGGCGACCAGTCCGGGGTGTCGAACTCCTGGCCGATCTCGACGGCGCCGTCGAGGACGTCGTGGGCGCCCGCCTTGAAGTCCGCCGCGTTGGGGTCGGTGGGCGAGCCGTTGATCATGACGATCTGGCCGTCCTCGTTGCCGTCCTCCTCCAGGGCCGCGAGCAGGGCCTCGCCCTGGACCTGTCCGACCCGGAAGTTGTCGAAGGAGACGTACATGTCGACGCCGCCCTCGGCGAGGCGGTCGTAGGCCACGACCGGCACGCCCTGGGACCTGGCCTCGTTGACGGTTCCGGCCGCCGCGGCGGAGTCGACGGCGTCGAGGACCAGGACGTCCACCCCGTCGGTCAGCATGGCCTGGGCCTGGGTCTGCTGCTCGTCGACGTCCTGGTCGGCGTTGGCGTAGGAGAGCTCGCACTCCGGGCAGAGCTCGTTGAGCGCCTCTTCGAAGTAGGGCTTGTCGAAGGCCTCGTAGCGGGCGGTCTGGAGCTCGGGGAGGAGGAGGCCGACGTGGAAGCCCTCCTCCACGCTCTGGGTCTCCTGCTCGCCCTCGCCACCGGTGGTGGTGAGGCCGGCGCAGCCGGAGGCGAGGAGGGCGAGTGCGGCGGTGGCCGCCAGGCCTGCGGCGGCCCTGCGGTGCGGTGCGAAGCGTCGTGTACTCAACGCTGGTGCCTCTCATGACGGGGGGTTTCACGGTGGAGAACTCGCGAGTGGTGGTGTGCAGTCAAACCCCGTCGCCACCTTGGCGTCAACTCCTGAACACATAACCGAAACATCACGGGTCTTGAGTTCAGGAGCTGAATGAATCAAAAACCCAGGCCAGAGCGGGAACCCGAGCGTGGGCGTCCATGTGAGGAAGTCTCAGGTTTTACCCGTGACCGGCCCGGCGCAGGCGGTGACCTCGCGGTTCACCGGCCCTTCACCCCCGATCGGCCTCCGGGTCGGTCTGCGCCGGCACCCGCGCCGCCCCGTCGGAGTCCGCGGGAGCGCACGCGCGCGGCCCGGCGGGCGGAGGGATCAGTTCGAGTGCTGCGAGGCCATGCGCAGCGCCCCGTACAGGGCGGCGTCCCGCCCCAGTTCGCCGCGCACCAGCGAGAGCCGCTCCAGTGCGCTGCCCAGCGATCCCAGCTCCATCGCCCGCCGCATCGGGTCCAGCAGCAGCTCCCCTGCCTCCGCCAGGTCGCCGCCGACGATCACGCGGTCCGGGTTGAACAGGTTGGCCATGATCGCGATCCCCTGGCCCAGCGCGGTGCCCGCCTCCGCGATGATCCGGCGGCTCCCGGGGTCGCCCTCCGTGGCCGCCCCGACCAGGTCGCCCACCCGTGCCGGCCCCGGCCCCCGGGCGACGTCGGTGTTCTGCGGCAGCATGTCCAGCAGGTAGTTCGCGCCGACGAAGGTCTCCAGGCAGCCCCGGTTGCCGCACCGGCAGACCTGGCCGCGCGGGTCCAGCGCGATGTGCCCGATCTCCCCCGCCGTTCCGCCCGCGCCGCGGAAGAGCCGGCCGGACATCATGATGCCCGCCCCCACGCCGTCGCCGATGACCAGGTGGATGACGTGTTCGGCCCCCGTGCCCGCCCCGCGGTGCTGCTCGGCCAGGACGGAGAGGTTGGCGTCGTTCTCGGCCAGGACCTCCAGGCCCAGCCGCTCGGTCAGCGCCCTGGCGGGGTGGAACCCGGCCCACCGGGGCACGCAGGAGATGTGCCCCACCGCACCGGTGCCCGGGTCGATGGGCCCCGGCACCGAGGCGACCACGGACGAGACCGTGCCCAGGTCGATCCTGGCGCGCTGGAGGGTGGTCTCGGCCAGCCAGGCCGCGCGGCGCACCGCCCGGTCGGCGTCGGACCCCACGTCGTAGTCGATCTCCTCGCGGGCCAGCATGTTGCCCTCGCTGTCGCCGACCGCGACGCGGACGCTGTCGGCGGTGAAGTCGACGGCGACGACGGTGCCGGGCGGGCGCAGGAGCGTGACGGCACGCGCGCGCCGGCCGTTGGAGGAGGTGTCGCGCACCGACACGGTCCCGGCGGCGCGCAGGCCGCGCACGATGTTGGACACGCTCGCGGCCGACAGCCCGGTGGTCCGGGCCAGCTCGGCCTGGGTGCGCGTGCCGTCGCGCCGCAGCACGTCCACGACCCGGCGCTCGTTGGCCCGGCGCAGGGAGGACTGAGATCCCGGCGTCGCTGCGGCGTCGGTCACCAGTGGCCCCTTTGCGGTCGGCACTCCCCAGCGCTTCGGCGCTGCTGCGAGGAATGCTACAAGCATTGAACGCAAGCCGGAACTCGGCTCCCGCGCCGGTTAGGGTCCGAACGTGAACGCACCACGCATCAGCACCGCCGCCGACGGCTGGGAGGAGGCGCTCGCAGAGGCGGTCCCCTCCGGAGGCCCCCCGGGCGGGACGCGGGTCGTCGCGGTCGAGGGCCGCTCCGGCTCGGGCAAGAGCACGGTGGCCGCACGGCTGCGCGCGGCGCTCGCGCGCCGGGGCCGGCCGGCGGCCGTGCTGTCCATGGAGGACCTCTACCCGGGGTGGGAGGGGCTGGCCAAGGCGCCCGCGCTGTTGCGGGAGTGGGTCCTCGAACCGCTGTCCCGGGGGGAGCGGGCGGCCTGGCGTCGCTACGACTGGGAGCGGGGAGGCTTCGCGCGGGGGTGGACGCCGCTGCCCGGGGACGTCGCCGCGGGCGGGGTCCTGGTGGTCGAGGGGACCGGTTCGGGCGCCGCCGCCGGGCGCGGCCTCCTGGACCTGCTGGTCTGGGTGGCCGCACCCGGCGACGAGCGCGCCCGGAGGCTGGACGCCCGCGGTGACGCTCCGGTGTACGCGCCCTACAGGCGCGTGTGGGCTGAGCAGGAGGAGTCCTTCTACGTGGAGAACCGCCCCCGGGAGCACGCCGACCTGGTGGTCGACAACCCCGCCCGGTGACCGTGCGCGGGACGGTCGGCGCCGCCGGGCCCGTCCCGCGCCCCCGCCGGGACGGGCCGGACGGCGGGGCCGGGACGGCCGGCGCCCCGTCTCAGCCCCCCTGGGCGGGGGCGGGGTCGGCGGCGCCTCCGACGAACCCGGCGACCAGGCCGAGGACGGCCTCGTCGGCGAGGATGCCGCTGTGGCCCGTTCCGCGGGTCCGCACCAGCCGGGCCCGGTCCCCGAACGCGGCGGCGGTGCGCAGGGACTCCCCGATCGGGACGTAGGCGTCGTCCTCGCCGTGCAGGAGCAGCACGGGCCGGTCGAACGACTCCGGCGCGTGCGTGGCCGAGAAGCGGGTCCACACGGTCGGGTCCCCGTCGAAGTAGTGGCGCTCGACGGCCCTGCGCAGCGCCTCCACGGCCCGGGGCCGCAGTCCGAGGGCTCCCGAGAAGGAGCTGACGAGGAACCCGAAGTCCGACACCCCCGAGACCAGGACCGCCCGGTCGGCCCGCAGGCCCTCCCGCAGGGCGTGGACGGCGAAGAGCGCACCCAGGGAGTGGCCGATCACGGCCGCGAAGTGCCCGTGCCGGTCCTGGAGGAGGCGCATGACCTCCCAGGCGTCCAGGACGGTGCCCACCGGGCCTCCCGTGGAGCCGTGGCCGGGCGCGTCCCACGAGACGGGGCTGTAGCCGAGTTCGAGCAGGCGCCGGATCACCGGCGCGAGGCGGGCGGCGCGGGAGCGCCAGCCGTGGACGAGCAGGACGGGACGGGCGCCGTCGCCCCAGGCGTAGGCGACGACCTTCCACCTCCCGACGTCGAAGGACTCCGTCCGGGCGCTCCCGTGGAGTTCGAGGTCCTCCGCGGCGACCGGGCGCGGGCCGCGGGGGTCGGCCCACAGGCGTCGCGCCAGGGCCCCCGCGAGGCCGGGGGCGGGGAGGGCGACGGCGTTGACGGCCGCGCCCGCGAGACGGGCTGTGTTCACGGTGGACTCTTTTCCGCGGGACGCCCGCATCCAGAAAACTTTACGAACGATCGTATTATTTGTTTTGCACGTCGCTTCCGTCAAGGGGCAAGTAGGATCGCTTTGTACCCGACCGACCGTTCACCTCCCCCGTGGGACGAGTCCAGCCGAGGAGGAGCATGACGACCCGGACCGACGGCCGCCTGCAGCGGGGCGACCAGACCCGGCGGGCGGTCCTGGACCGCGCGGTGGACATCGCCTCGGTGGAAGGCCTGGAGGGGCTCTCCCTGGGCCGGCTGTCCAAGGAGCTGCGGATCAGCAAGAGCGGGGTGTTCGCGCACTTCGGGTCCAAGGAGGAGCTCCAGCTCGCCGCCGTCGAGGCCGGCAGGGCGGTCTTCGTCCGCCACGTCGTGCGCGAGGCGCTGCGCACCCGGCCGGGCGTCGAACGCCTGTGGCGGCTGTGCGAGGACTGGCTCGCCTACTCCCGGGACCGGGTCTTCTCCGGCGGGTGCTTCTTCTACACCGTCACCGCCGAGTTCGAGTCCCGCCCGGGCCGGGTCCGCGACGCCCTCGTGGAGACCCACCGCGAGTGGCGCGACCTGCTCACCCGGACCGCCGAGGACGCCCGACAGCTGGGCGAGCTCGTCCCCGGGGCCGATCCCGCGCTGCTCGCCTTCGAGCTGCGCGCGTTCCTGGACACCGCCAACGCGGTCTCCCTGCTGGAGGACGACAGGGACGCGCCCTACGCGATGGCGCGCACCGCCGTCACCGCCCGGCTGGACGCCCTGGCCCCGCCGGGCTCCCCCAGGCCCTGGACCGGGCGACCGTCCGCCGCGGCCGGGTGACCCCCGTCGGCCCTGCCCCGCGCCCCCGGGCGGCACGCAGCCCCCTGGAGGCGCCGGGCGGTCGACGACCGTGAGCGCCCCGGCCTCCGCCGAGGCCGCCGCGCGCAGCGCGCCGGAGCGGCGCCGCTCCGGCGGGCGCCGGACTCACCGGCCGGGCGCCCCCGGCCGGGGCGCGCAGATCTCCCTGGCCCTTCGCAGGTCCTCCTCCATCGCCCGCAGCCCGGCCCCCAGTGCGGGGAGCGGCAGGTTCTCGAGACGGCGCAGCCTCTCCCTGCGCTCCTCCCTCCCCCCGTGCGCGCGGGAGTCGAGGCGCAACAGCAGCAGCCAGCCCGCCCCGCAGGCGGTGGCCGCCACGAACAGGAGACCCGGATCCACGCCCTCCCCCCAGGCCACGAGGGCGAAGGCCGCGAGGACCAGCACCGCCCCGAGGACGCCCAGCACGCCCTTGCCGAACGCGTAGGCCTCCTGTCTGCGCACCGTCGCGCGCAGGCCGTCGGCCTCGCCCCGCACCGCCGTGGTGCGCTCCCGCCACTGCCGCTGCCGGTGGGCGACCCTGAGCACCGTGGGGACCACCGCGTAGACCGCGGCCGCGTGCCCGGCCCGCGGAGGGCCCGAGGCGTACTCCACCCGGGTCCACAGGATCCGCGTCCACTCACCGACCCCCGGCAGGCCGCCGGGGTCCGGCGGGACCGCCAGCCCGGGGTTGAGCAGGAAGGTCAGGATCAGGGCCGGGTCCACACGGTGGTGGCCGCCCTCCCACCCGCCGAGGCTCCCGGTCAGCTCGCGGACGAACCCGTTCCCCACGCGCTCGCCCTCCTCCAGGTCCCGGGCGAGGGCGAACAGCGCTCCGTCCCCGGCGATTTCCGCCATCCTCCGCAGCTCCGCGGGCCGGGCCAGCGGCCGGAACTCGGCGGCCGCCGCATCACCCGCGAGCAGGGGCCCGGGGTCGTCGAAGAGCTTGCGCAGGTCCTCGATGCCGCCGAACCGCGACAGCATCTCCTCGGTCGCGGGCCCGGAGGGCACGGCGTCGCCGACCGGTTCGACGGACGCCGCCCGGGGCGCGGGGAGTGCGGCCAGGGGATCGCCCGTGATGAGGTGGTGGAGCAGGACCTTGGCGTCGGGCCTGTGCTCCGGTCTCCTGAGCAGACAGGTACGGAGGGTCTCCCGGAGCGGCTCGGGCACACCGTCGAGGTCGGGTTCCCCGGAGAGGACGCGCGCGATGCGGGCGGCCTGGGTCGGCCCGGGGAAGGCCTCCTTGCCCGTCGCGGCGTAGACCATCACCGACCCCCACGAGAAGACGTCGACCGCCGAGGTGAGGCGCTCCCCCTCCAGCTGCTCGGGCGCCATGTAGCCCACCGTGCCGATGATCCCGCTGGCGGTCACGGAGGTGGTCTCCAGGGCGCGGGCGATGCCGAAGTCGATCACCCGCGGACCGTCCGCGGCCAGCATGATGTTGTCCGGCTTCAGGTCGCGGTGCACGACACCGGCCGCGTGGATCGCGGCGAGGGCGGTGGCCGTGCCGACGGCGAGGCGCTGGAGCTCGACGCCGGCGCGCGGCCCGTCCCCCTTCACCGCGGCCTGGAGGGTGGGGCCGTCGATGAACTCGGTCGCGATCCACGGCTCCGCAGCCTCCGGATCGGCGTCCAGGATCGCCGCGATGCAGAAACCGTCCACCCTGCGGGCCTGCTCCACCTCGGCGGTGAAGCGGCGCCGCATCTCCGGATCCCCCGCCCACGTGGCGTGCAGCACCTTGACGGCCGCACGGCTCCCGTCCGGCGCCTCCCCCAGGAACACCTCACCGAAGCCCCCGCGCCCCAACGAGCGCACGAGGCGGTAGTCCCCTGCGGTACGACCAGGGTCGTCCACGGTTCTCCCTCTCCTGTTGTGTCCGCCTGGGCGGATCGGGTCAGACCCCGCAGATCGCACGCGCCTTCCGCAGATCGCCGTTGATGCGGGTGACCCCCGTGGTCAGCTGGGGCAGCTGTGCCGCCACCCCGTTCAGTTCCTGGTAGCGCTGGTGGCGCCGGGCGGGACCGCCCGAGACGACGCGGACGGCGGTCCCCGCGCCGACCACTCCGGCCACGCCCATGACCCCGACGACCACCAGCAGGCCGGTCAGGGTGCCGTCCGCCGACGCGAGCCCCATGACGATCCCGGCCGGGAGACCGAGCACCGCGAACCGGCAGACCCTCAGCGCGAGGACCAGCTTCTCCTGGATGTCGACCTTGCGCCGCAGCGCCTCGTGCCGGGCGCCGACCGTGCCGTGGCGGTCCTCCCAGTGCCTGCGCTGCTCTGCGAGCGCCCGCAGGGTGGGCAGCGCGCCGTAGACCACGGCCGCGCACCCGGCGTCGGCCGGTGCGGGGGCGTTCCGGACGCGGCCCCAGAGGATGTCGATCCACTCGCCCACGCCCCTGTCGCCGCCGTCGCCGGGCGGCACCAGCCGCTCCGGGTGCAGCAGGAACGCGAGGATCAGGGCGGCGCTGACGCTCACGCGCGCCGTGCGCCACCCCTCGAGCTCGGAGGTGAGCTGGTCGTGGAAGGCGTTGCCGGCGCGTTCGGCCTCGTCGAGCCGGTCCGCCAGCCGCGTCAGCTCCCCGGAGTCGTCCCCGTGGTGGGCGCCCAGGATCCTGAGCACACCGGGCCTGGCCAGAAGCACCATCTCGTTGGCCAGGGGCGCGCCGGTGAGGAGCGGGCGCGGGTCGGTGAACAGCTCCCCGAGCTCGGCCACGGTGGCGCCCCGGCCCCGGAAGACCGGCGGCAGGTCGGGGCGCAGCTGCGCGATGAACGAGGCGAGCGCCAGGTTGGCGTCGTTGTTGACGTGGCCGCGGAAGAGGGACCGGTCCAGGACGGTGTCGCCGAGGTCGTCGACGAGCCAGGCGCCCAGCGCGGCGCGCTGGGCGGGGTCCTGGAAGACCTGGACGGCGGAGCCCCAGTTCTGCTGCATGGCCTCCGCGAGGTCGCGGGGGTCGGTGAAGCGGACGCCGTGGAAGTGGTACGGCGGCACCCCGCCCTCACGGTACGTCGAGGGGGCGGGGAGGCCGGGCGCACCGGTCCGCGGTCCCGGGTGGAACGGCGGGGGGTACGGCGGCGGCGTGGGCGTGCCCGGCGCCGTGTAGGGCGGCGGGCCCCCGCGGACGCCGGAGGCGTGCCCCGGTGCGGGCGGCGCGTGGCCGACGGCGTGCGCACGCGCCGCGTCCGGCGCCGACCGGGTGTAGGCCCGGGTGGGGTCCACGGGGGCCTGCGGGGCCACCCTGGTGGGGTCGAACTGCGGGGGCGCGTCGCCGGCGATCCTGGTGCGCTCCACGCCGACGCGGGTGCCGCCGTCGGGCGCGGCCTCCGGGCGCCCGGTGGCGGGGAACGCCCCGTGGGCACCGGTACCGGGCGCGGGCCCGCCGTTCGCCGGGGCGGAGATCAGCCGGTTGAGGAGGGTCGCGGCGTCGGGGCGCCGGTCGGGGTCCTTGTCCAGGCAGGAGCGGACGATTCCGGCCAGCGGTTCGCCCAGGGGCCCCAGGTCGGGCTCCCCGCCCAGGATGCGGGCGATGCGCGAGGCCTGGGTGGGCCCGTGGAAGGCCTCCTTGCCCGTCGCGGCGTAGACCATCACCGACCCCCACGAGAAGATGTCCACGGCCGAGGTGAGCCGGGCCCCCTCCAGCTGCTCGGGCGCCATGTAGCCGATCGTCCCGACCACGCCGCTGGCGGTCACGGAGGTGGTCTCGACGGCACGGGCGATGCCGAAGTCGATCACCCGGGGACCGTCCGCGGCCAGCATGATGTTGTCCGGCTTCAGGTCGCGGTGCACGACACCGGCCGCGTGGATGGCCGCCAGCGCGGTCGCGGTGGAGATCGCCAGCCGGTGCAGTTCCACCCCGCTGCGGGGGCCGTCGTGGGCGACGGCGGCCTGGAGGGTGGGGCCGTCGATGAACTCGGTCGCGATCCACGGCTCCGCAGCCTCCGGATCGGCGTCCAGGATCGCCGCGATGCAGAAACCGCTCACCCTGCGGGCCTGCTCCACCTCGGCGGTGAAGCGGCGCCGCATCTCCGGGTCGCCCGCCCACGTGGCGTGCAGCACCTTGACGGCCGCACGGCTCCCGTCCGGGGCCTCCCCCAGGAACACCTCGCCGAAGCCCCCGCGCCCCAACGAGCGCACGAGGCGGTAGTGGCCGACGGTCCGGCCCGATGACCTTCCCGCCCCGGCGCCCCCGGCCTGGTTCTGGAGGTCGTCCACCGTCCAGCCCTCGATTCGTCGTCGTGCTTCCCCCTGGATGGCCCGAGACGGGCCCGTGGGAACTATAGCCAGGTTCCGGCTGTCCCGAATCCGGTCGCCGCCCTGTTCCGGGGCGTCGGCCCGGGGCGGCGGGAGCGCCCGGACGGCCGGCCCGCGGTGGGGCGGACGGGGTCAGCGGGACCTGACGTTGCGCGTGTGGTCGCCCCTCTGGATGCGTTCGACCAGGTCGTCGGTGAGGGTTCCGTACCCGGTGGCCGCCCACACGCTGTCGCTCGCGGGCACCTCGTAGTACGGGACCGTCCGGCCCTCGTGCTCGGCCGGCAGGACGACGGGGCGCACGCGTCCGCGGACGGCCTTGGCGCACTCCTCGCACAGGGGGACGCGGATGGTGCGGGTCCCGCCGAACTCGCGCCAGGCGGTCACCTTGGTGACGGTCCCGTGCAGGGGGTTGGCGTAGCAGTGGCGGCGCCGGACGGCGGACGCCCGCGATCCCCTGGCCGCGTTGTCGATGGCGTCCTCCGCCATGTCCAGGAGGACGAGCACGCCCACGGCGTCGGGCAGGGCGGCGTTGCCGTCCGACATCCTGTCGTGGACCGTGGCCGCGGCGGAGCGGGCGTCCAGGGCGGCGCGCAGGTGCTGCTGCGCCCTCTCCCCCGGGGCGCTGCCCGACTCCAGGCGGCTCAGGCGCTCGCCGACCTCGATGAGGTCCTGCCCGCCCTGCTCCACCAGGGCCTCCAGCTGCGCGCGCTCGGCGTTGGCGAACGCGGCGTGCTGGGCGATCGCGCGGGAGCGCCGCCTCCCCAGGCCCTGGGACGTGCGGCGGTACAGGGGGTAGGCGATCACCGCGACCAGGACCCCGCCGAGGAGCAGGGTGCCCGCCACCAGCCAGCCGCCCGCGGAGCCGGACGACCCGCCCCCTCCGGAGAAGGCGGGGCCCGACCCCCGGTCCGTCCCGCTGCGTTCCTCGTAGCCGGCCACGGCCCTGTCGTAGGCGCCCTCCGCGTCGCCCGACAGGGCGGTCTCCACCGCCACGTCCAGCTGGGCGAGCGCGGTTCCGTCGAAGTCGGTGGCGTAGGAGGCGGTGAGCGCGGAGTAGTGGGCGGTGGTACCGCCGCCGAAGTCCGTGCCGAAGACGTCGTCGTCCACGGCGAGGTAGGAGCCCGCCGGCGCGCCCCTGCGGTCGTGGACCACCGAGACCAGGGTCTCCACGTCGCCGTTCCAGGGGTCGGCCTCCACCAGGGGGACCGCGATCACGTACAGGTCCAGGTCGGACTCCGCGATGAGCCCGGCGATCCGCTCCTGCTCGGCCTCGGGGATGGCGTTGGCGTAGACCGGGTCGACGTACACGGGGAACTCGTCCAGGGCGTCGGCGATCTCCTGGGAGGGGTTCTCGGCGGGGGCCCCGTCCGCCGGGGCGTCGCTCCCGTTCTGGGCGAGGGCCCCGGACAGGGGGGCCGTGACCAGCCCCGCGCAGGCCAGGGCGGCCAGGAGCCGTGCCGCGTGCCGCGCGGTCGGGAACTCAGCGGGCATCGATCTCCTCCAGGAGTCTCTCGGCCATGCGTGCGGGGCGCTCGGCCCCGAAGTGGTGCCGGACCCACGCGCGGTCGTCCAACGACAGGTAGGACAGTCTCCCGCCCAGGCGGTCCCGGACGTGCAGGACCCTGGCGGCGCGCGCCGCCTCGTCCGCCCGCGCGCAGGACGCGCACATGGGCACGCTCCCCTCCGCCACGCGCGACCGCTGGGAGGACGTGGAGGGCCCGTGCAGCGGGTTGACCCTGCACGGGGCGCGGCCGACGTTTCCCCCGGGGTCCTCCAGTGCGGCCATGACCCGTCGCGAGACGACGACGGCGCCGACGTGGTCGAGGTCGTCCGGGTCGTGCTCCATGGCGATGAGCACCGCCTCCGCCTGCGGCATCAGCTCGCGGGGGATCTCGCCGGCCCGGTCCGAGTCCAACACCTTGCGGAGCGCTCCGCTCTCGCGCAGCGCCATCCGGCGCAGGGCCCGCGGACCGGTCGCGTGGTCCCGGAGGGGCCGGCGGACGAGCAGCCGTGTGAGGGCCACCGCGCCGACCAGGGCCAGGAAGGCCAGCGGGCCGAGGAGCACCACCCCCACGGGGAAGCCCCCGTCGAAGTAGCGTGGCACGCGCGGCCCGGGGGGCTCGATGCCGGAGTCCATGAAGTACGGCGTCCCGACGTACGCGCCCTCGCCCACCTCGACGCCCTCCAGCGCGTCGAGGGCGGCGTCCAGCGCCAGGGCCGGGCTCGGCTCCTCGATCTCGGAGGTGGCGCTCCACAGTTCGTAGGAGTCCACGGTCCCGAGGCCGACGGGGGACGCTGAGACGCGGACCCCCTCCTCCGCGTACCGGTGGCCGGCGACGAGGTAGACGGCGTCCTCGCCGCTGACGGAGGCCAGGGCGTGGGCCAGGACCTCGGGGTCGCCGCTGAACTCGTCGGCGGAGTCCATGGGCAGGACCAGCGCGCGCACCGGGACGGGGGCGTCGGCGAGGCGCTCGGCCGTCGCCGCCAGGCCGTCCAGGGGGAGCGGGGTGCGGGGGTCGACGTAGAGGGGCGCGGTGTTCTCCTCCAGTTCCCGGGCGATCTGCTCCACCCTGGCCGTGGACACCACGTAGGGCGGGGAGGAGAACGCCTCCTCCCGGGGGGAGAGGACCTCGGCGCCGCCCTCCGGGACGCTGACGACGTGGGCGAGCGGGGCGAGGGACACCGCCCCGGCCAGGACGACGGTCGCCGCGGCGGTGCCGGTGACGACCGCGACGCCGCCTGCGCCGAGCGTGCCCCGGCGCAGGCGGCGCCAGACGAGGTAGCCGCCCGCGCCGAGCACGAAGCCGCCGAGCGTCCCCGCGAGGAAGCCCGTGTTCCCGGGACCGTTGTGGCTGGTGGGGTCGAGGTCGTCGAGGAGGCCCCGCCACCCCTCGGCGAACCGGTCCCCCGCCGAGGGCGGCCCGTACCGGTCCGCGGCGCCTCCGGCCGCGGGGTCGGTCAGGGCCCGGACGAACCCCTCGGCGACCTGGTCGACGGGGGCGCCGTAGTCGAAGTCCGGGTCGGACAGCAGGGCGCTGCGCGCCTCGTCCACGGGCAGGGCGACGCCGTACGCGGCCACGTCGAACAGGGTGGAGTCGGGGCGCAGGTGGACGTAGACCCCGTCGGAGCCGAGCCGGTCGTGCAGGGCGGGCGGCATCGCGCCTCCCCACTCCGTCCCGGGACCGGGGAAGGGGCTGACGACGACGTGGTAGGGCTCGCCCAGCGTGTCGAAGGCCTCGCGCAGGTCGGCCTCGAGCTCCTCCGGGTCGTGGAGCCCGGACACGGCCTCGTCCACCACGACGGCGGCGCCCTCGGGCTCGTCGGCCATCAGGTCCGCGTAGTACTCGGCGGGGGTCACGCGCGTCTCGTACGCGGACGGCGCGTCCGGGGGCGCGGGTTCGGCCGCGGCGGGGGACGCCGTGAAAGGGAGCACCAGCAGGGCCGGGAGGGCGGCCAGGGCGGCCGGGAACCGGATGCGGGGGCGGGAGGGACCGGGCATGGGGGTGATCATATCGGGGAGTTTCGGTCATCCCCCTACTCCACCCGGCCCCCCTCCACCTCGCTCAGGAGGACCTCGACCATGCGGGCGGGGCCGTGCGCGCCGAACCGGTGGCGGATCCACGCCCGTTCGCCCTGGTCCAGGTACGAGCGCCACACCCCGTCCGGGCCCCGCAGTTCCAGCCGCCGGAGCACCCGGCGGTCGTCGGGGAGGGCGGCGCACCCCTCGCAGAGCGACGTCCGCTCGGCTCGCACCCCGCGCTCCCGCCGCTTGCGGCCCGGCGGGGCGGGGGCGCTTGCGGTGCCCGGGCCGTGCAGGGGGTTGTTCCGGCACGGGGCCCCGTGGACGGGGGCTCCGGGGTCGGCCAGGGCGGCGCGGGCACGGCGCACCAGGACGAGCACACCGACGAGGTCGAGGGCGTCCGGGGACCCCTCCATCACCATGAGCGCCGCCTCGGCCTGGGGCATCAGCCCGTCCGGCAGTGTGCGGCCCTCGGAGAGCTCCCCGGCCAGGGCCGCCGCCTCCCGCTCCGCGAGCGGACGCAGGGTCGCGGCGCCGACCCTGCCCCCCGCGGAGGCTCCGGGACGCCTCACCAGTGCGACCGCTCCCCAGACGGCTCCCGCGACGAGCGCGCCGACCACCGGTCCCACGAGCAGGAGGGCGAGGAGGAAGCTCTCGGTGAAGCGCGGAAGACGGGGTTCCAGGGGGGTGGAGTAGATCGTGGGAGGGGCGGGCGCCGCGTCGGCGTCGGCGGGGTGGCGCCCGACCTCCCGCAGGACCGCGTCCAGGGCCGCGGCCGGGTCGGCGGCCTCCTCGTCACGGACCTCCTCGAGGAGGGAGTGCCCGTCGACGGGCACTCCGAAGGCCAGCAGGTCCACGGACACCGCCTCGAGGTCGTGGGTGACCACGGCGTAGACGCCGTCCTCGCCCAGCACGTGGTGCCAGGCGTGCAGGAACACGTGCGGGTCGCCGGCGGACTCGTCGCTCCCGGCCATCGGCAGCACGACCGCGCGCACGGGCGCGGGCGCCTCCTCCAGCCGCGCCGCGACCTCCGCCAGGCCCTCGCGCGGGAGGGGAGTGAGGGGGTCGACGTAGAGGCGCTCCTCCCCCATCTGCCCGACCACGCGCTCGACCCGCGCCGTGGAGGCCACGTACGGCGGCTCGGCGCGGACCTCCTCCAGGGGGTCGGGCAGCTCCTGGGGGCCCGGGGGCGCCCCGGTCAGGTGCGCCAGGGACCAGGCCACCGCCGCGGCGGACGGCACGAGCGTCGCGACGGCGGCCGACAGCACCGTCGACCGCACGCCCGCGCCCCGCCGCACCCGCACGACCGCCCACACCGCGCCCACTGTGACCAGCGCCCCGACGGGGGCGCCGACGATCAGGCCCAGGTTCTCCGGACCGACCGACCGCGACGGGTCGAGGTCCTCCACGAACTCCTCCCAGCCCGAGGGCGTGTCCTCACCCGCCTCCCGGGCGGCGGCCACCGCGTCGCTCCTGCGCAGGAGGTCGTCCTCGGAGGCGGTGAGCGCCTCGGCGAAGGCGGCACCCACCTCCCCGAGCGGGGCCCCGTACTCCAGTTCCCCGCGGGTCACCTGCTCCGCCAGGTCCACCGGGAGGTCCGCGCCGTAGGCCCGCACCCCGGCGATCCCGCTGTCGGGGCGCAGGTGGACGTAGATCCCGTCGGCGCCGACCCGGTCGTGCAGGGCCGCCAGCATGTCCGGGGCCCACAGGGACGCCAGGGACTCCGGGAACGGGCTCGCGACGACGTGGTACGGCACGCCCACCGCGCCGAAGGAGCGGTGGAGTCCGGCCTCCAGCTCGGCGGGGTCGTACTCGCCCGCCAGCGCGTCGTCCACGACCACCGCCGCCCCCTCGGGCATGTCCGCCATCAGGGCGGCGTAGTGCTCGGCAGGGGTGACGTGGGTCTCGTACGACGCGGGCTCCGGCGCGGCGTGGGCGGGGGCGCCCGTCGCGGCGAGGGCGGCGAGCACGGCCGGGACGAGGAGGAACCGGGGGCGGAGGAGCCGGGGGAGGGCGGGCATGCGGGGAGCATACCTGGAGGTTTCGGTCGGCCCCCTCTCCGGAACGGAGCCGGGGGCGGGGACGCGTCCGAGGCCCCCGTACCGCTCGCGGGCGGTGCGGGGGCCTCGGACGTCCCGCTTCCCGGGCCGGAGCCCGGGGCCTGCGGTCAGGCCGTGGACCGGGTGGGCTCCACGAAGGCCTTGAAGCGCTTCATGTCACCCTTGGCACGGGCCTTGACGAGCCCCAGCTTGTCACCGAGCTGCTCCACGGCGCCCTCCGGGACGGTCTTCAGCTGGAGGGTGATCCGGGTGCTCGTGTCCGAGAGGTGGTGGAAGGTCACCACGCCCGCGTGGGTCACGCCGTCGACGGTCTTCCAGGCGATCCGCTCCCCCGGGATCTGCTCGGTGACCACGGCGTCGAACTCGCGCCGCTGGCCGGCGATCTCGATGGTCCAGCGCATGGTGGTGTCACCGGTGCGCACGACCTGGGTCACGCCCTCCATGAAGGAGGGGAACTCCTCGAACCTCGTCCACTGGGCGTAGGCCGCAGTCACCGGGACGTCGACCTCTACCGTCTCCACGATGTCCGACATTGATCGACTCCTTCGCAATAGATTGCGTTTCGTCCTCACCGGGGCCGCTACCCGGCTCCCGGCGTCGCAATCAGGGGATCCGCCCCCGCGGGGCCGCCGGACCACGCGCCCGAAACCCCCCGGGGGAACCGTGGGAACCGCTGTGACCTGGGAGGACGTGGAGAGGGCCGACCTCCGGGGAAAAGTCGTGAAACGGGTCACCGCACTCCGTGTCGGGGTCCCGCCGCACGCGGACGGGGCCGCCACCGTCGGTCGGACGGTGGCGGCCCCGTGGAACCGCGCTGCGCGCCTGGTGGGCGCCGGCGGAGCCCTGTGCGCCGGTCCCTACTTGGCGATCAGCTGGCGGAGCACGTACTGCAGGATGCCGCCGTTGCGGTAGTAGTCGGCCTCGCCGGGGGTGTCGATCCGCAGGACGGCGTCGAACTCCACCCCGGTGTCGGTGCTGACCCTGACCGTGCTCGGCACGCGTCCCTCGTTCAGCTCGGTCACGCCGGTGACCGAGAAGGTCTCCTCACCGGTCAGGCCGAGGGAGTCCGCGGACTGCCCCTCCGGGAACTGGAGGGGCAGGACACCCATGCCGATCAGGTTGGAGCGGTGGATGCGCTCGTAGGACTCGGTGATGACCGCGCGGACGCCCAGCAGGCTGGTGCCCTTGGCCGCCCAGTCGCGGGACGAGCCGGAGCCGTACTCCTTGCCGCCCAGGACGACCAGCGGGGTGCCCTGCGCCGCGTAGTTCTGCGCGGCGTCGTAGATGAACGACACCGGGCCGTCGGGCTGGGTGAAGTCGCGGGTGTAGCCGCCCTCCGTGCCCGGCGCGATCTGGTTGCGCAGGCGGATGTTGGCGAACGTGCCGCGGATCATCACCTCGTGGTTGCCGCGGCGGGAGCCGTAGGAGTTGAAGTCGCGGCGCTCCACACCGTTGGACTTCAGGTACTCGGCCGCCGGGGTGCCCGGCTTGATGGCGCCGGCCGGGGAGATGTGGTCGGTGGTGACCGAGTCCCCCAGCTTGGCCAGCACGCGGGCGCCGGAGATGTCGGTGACCGGGGACGGGGTGGTGTCCATGCCGTCGAAGTACGGGGGCTTGCGCACGTACGTCGACTCGGCCTCCCACTCGAAGGTGTTGCCGGTCGGCGTGGGCAGCGAGCGCCAGCGGTCGTCGCCCGCGAACACGTCCGAGTACGCGGACTCGTACATGTCGGAGGCGATCGCGGAGTCCATGACCTCCTGGATCTCCTCGGCGGTCGGCCACACGTCGGCCAGGTAGACCGGCTCGCCGTCCTTGCCGATGCCCAGGGGCTCGGTGGTGATGTCCACGTCGAGCGAACCGGCCAGGGCGTAGGCGACCACCAGCGGCGGCGACGCCAGGTAGTTCATCTTGACGTCCGGGTTGATCCGGCCCTCGAAGTTGCGGTTGCCCGACAGGACCGCGGAGACCGCGAGGTCGTTGTCCTGGACCGCCTGGGAGATCTCCTCCGGCAGCGGGCCGGAGTTGCCGATGCAGGTGGTGCAGCCGTAGCCGACCAGGTTGAAGCCCAGCTTGTCCAGGTACGGGGTCAGGCCGGAGCGCTCGTAGTAGTCGGTGACGACCTTGGAGCCCGGGGCCATGGAGGTCTTCACCCACGGCTTGCGGGACAGGCCCTTCTCCACCGCCTTCTTGGCCAGCAGGGCGGCGCCCAGCATGACCGAGGGGTTGGAGGTGTTGGTGCACGAGGTGATCGCGGCGATCACGACGGCGCCGTGGTCGATCTCGGTCTCGGTGCCGTCGGCCATGGTGACCTTGACGGACTTGTGCGGGCGGGCGCCGTTGGCGGTCTGGGCCGGGGCGTCGGAGGCCGGGAAGGACTCCTCGCCCGCCTCGTCGGCGTCGTCCTGGACGTAGTCGCGGATGTCGTGGCGCCAGGTGTTCTTGGCCTCGGACAGCGCGATGCGGTCCTGCGGGCGCTTGGGGCCGGCGATGGACGGGACGACGTCGCCGAGGTCGAGCTCCAGGTACTCGGAGAACTCGGGCTCGACGGACGGGTCGTGCCAGAAGCCGTTGGCCTTGGCGTAGGCCTCGGTCAGGGCGACCTGCTGCTCGGAGCGGCCGGTCAGGCGCATGTAGCGGATGGTCTCGTCGTCGACCGGGAAGATCGCGGCGGTGGAGCCGAACTCCGGGCTCATGTTGCCGATGGTGGCGCGGTTGGCCAGCGGCACCGACGCGACGCCGTCGCCGTAGAACTCGACGAACTTGCCGACCACGCCGTGCCGGCGCAGCTGCTCGGTGATGGTGAGCACGAGGTCGGTGGCGGTGGTGCCGGGCTTGAGCTGGCCCGTGAGCTTGAAGCCGACCACGCGCGGGATGAGCATGGAGATCGGCTGGCCGAGCATGGCGGCCTCGGCCTCGATGCCGCCCACGCCCCAGCCCAAGATGCCCAGGCCGTTCTGCATGGTGGTGTGGGAGTCCGTGCCCACACAGGTGTCGGGGTAGGCCTGGCCGTTCCGGCTCATCGTGACGCGGGCCAGGTGCTCGATGTTGGCCTGGTGCACGATGCCGGTGCCGGGCGGGACGACCTTGAACTCGTCGAAGGCGGTCTGGCCCCAGCGCAGGAACTTGTAGCGCTCGTAGTTGCGCTCGTACTCGATCTCGACGTTGCGCTCGAAGGCGTCGGGGCGGCCGAAGAGGTCGACGACGACGGAGTGGTCGATCACGAGCTCGGCGGGAGCGAGCGGGTTGATCTTGTCCGGGTCGCCGCCCAGGTCGCGGACGGCCTCGCGCATGGTGGCGAGGTCGACGACGCAGGGGACGCCGGTGAAGTCCTGCATGATCACCCGCGCGGGGGTGAACTGGATCTCCTGGCTGGGCTGCGCCTTGGCGTCCCAGCTGCCGAGGGCCCGGATGTGCTCGGCGGTGACGTTGGCACCGTCCTCGGTGCGCAGGAGGTTCTCCAGCAGCACCTTCAGGCTGTAGGGAAGCCGCTTGGAGCCCTCCACGGCCTCCAGACGGAAGATCTCGTACGACTCGTCGCCAACGCGCAACGTGTCACGGGCGCCGAAGCTGTTCGTGGACACGGTGTCTGCCTCCTGATCTCGCCACTTTGTCCCCAGCATCCTGCCTCATCAGACGGGTGCGGGACCTGTTGAGGCCGCCCTGGCCGGATGGCCGGGAGCGGAGGACCGCGGGGGTGACCTCCGTTGTCCCCGACCTCCATCATGACCGCTGTGACCTGTGACGACACCACTCGCCACCGGCCAGGCGGCCCACTGGCCACGGGCGCCCACGATGTTCTGGACCGGACGCCGCCGAGCGGTCTACATCACACGCCGGCGCTCGCGTCCGAAACCTGGTGCGGGTCGGGGGGACCCCCGCTGTTATCTTGATGTCAAGGTATCCAACTTGTATCTCGATATCAAGTTATCGGGTGCGGGCCCGGGGCGGGCGGCCACCCCCCGGCAAGCCCCATCCTCTCAGTCCAGTTGCGGCACCACCTGCGACGCGACCAGCTCCAGGTGGTCCAGGTCGGCCATGTCGAGCACCTGGAGGTACATCCGCTCGGCGCCGGCCTCGCCGAAGCGGCCGATCCGATCGACCAGCTCGTCGGGCGATCCCGCCAGGCCGTTCTCCCGGAGTTCGGGGACCTCGCGGCCGATCCGCTCGGCGCGGCGCGCGACCTCCGCCTCGTCGCGGCCCGCGCACAGCACCTGCGCGGCCGAGTACGCCATCGGGGCGGTCCTCCCGGAGGCGCGCACCGCCGCACGGGTCCGCTCGAAGGCCGCGGAGGTGTCCTCCAGCGACGAGAACGGCACGTTGTACTCGTCGGCGTGCTTGGCCGCCAGGCGCGGCGTGCGCTTGGGTCCGGTCCCGCCGATCAGCACCGGGGGCCGCGGCCCCTGCTGCGGCTTGGGCAGGGCGGGCCCCTCCGCCAGCCGGTAGTGCTTGCCCTCGTAGCGGAAGGACTCGCCCGCAGGCGTCGACCACAGGCCGGTGATGATGTCCAGCTGCTCCTCGTAGCGGTCGAAGCGCTCGCGGCCGGAGGCGGGGAAGGGGATCCCGTAGACCGCGTGCTCCTCCTCGAACCAGCCCGCGCCGAAGCCGAACTCCACGCGGCCGCCGCTCATGCGGTCGACCTGGGCGACGGTGATGGCGAGGGGGCCGGGGTAGCGGAAGGTCGCCGCGGTCATGAGGGTGCCCAGGCGGATGCGGGAGGTGTCGCGGGCCAGTCCCGCCAGGGTGATCCAGGCGTCGGTGGGCCCGGGGAGGCCGCTGACGTGGTCACCCATGTGCAGATAGTGATCGGAACGGAACAGAGCGTCGAAGCCAAGGTCCTCGGCTGCCTTGGCGACGGCGAGCTGATCCTCGTAGGTGGCCCCCTGTTGGGGCTCAAGGAAGATCCTCAGGCGCATACGCCCCATTTTCTCCCACTGCGGGGACCAGACCGAAGCCGCCGCGCGGGTACCGTCGAAAAGGCGCCCCGGGCCCGCCCCGCACCGCCGAACCGATCCGCCCACCCGACGCGATAGCCCTCGATGTGAAGCTGCTCCGCCGCGCGCGCCGCCGCGCCCCCTCCTACGGCCCGGAGAGCACCGACCCGGTGCTCCTGGCGGCCATCGCCGTCGGCGAGACCGAGGCCCTGGAGATCCTGCACCGCAGACACGCGCCCTGGCTCCGCGCACGTCTGCGCTACCGCTGCTCCGACACCGACCAGCTCGACGCCGCGCTCCAGGAGACCTTCCTCGCCGTGTGGAGGAACGCGGGCTCGTTCACGCCCCGTCCCGGCGACACCGACGCCGGGGCCTGGCTGTGGACCATCGCGATCCGACAGCTCATCTCCCAGCTGCGCAAACGGGCCAACCGCTGGATCTCGGACAGCGACACCGAGCCCTACGAGACCATCGGCGACGCCTCCGCCGAGGACACCGTGCTGCTCAACATCGAGCACGGTCCGCTGGGCGCGGCCCTGCACTCCCTCTCCCCCGAGCTGCGCTCGGCCATCCAGGCCACCGTGCTCGACGGGCTCACCGTCCGTGAGGCCGCGCAGATCCTCCAGATCCCCGAGGGAACCGTCAAGACACGGGTCATGCGCGCCAAGGCGCGCCTACGGGAGGCACTGACATGAGCTGGCACCTGACCCCTGCCCAAGCACACGAGTACGCGAGCCACCGGGCCGACGACGTCACGGCCATGTCCGTGGAGGCCCACATCATGCACTGCGCGCCCTGCCGGGACCTGCTCCCCGGCGACGAGGACTGGCTCGCCGAGAGCTGGGCGGGGCTGCGCGACGTCGTGGACCGCCCCCGGCGCGGCGTGGTCGAGACGCTGCTGGCCTCCCTGGGGCTGCGGGAGGGCACCGCCAAGCTGCTGGCCGCGACGCCCGGCCTGTACCGGGCCTGGCTCCTGGCGTCGGTCGTGGTCCTGGTAGCCGCCCTCTTCGCCGCGCACCACCTTCCGCGCGGTTCGCTGGTCTTCACCTTCACCGCCCCGATCGTGCCCCTGGTGGGCGTCGCCCTGGCGTACGGGCGCGGGGTGGACCCGGCCCACGCGCTGACCTCCGTCACCCCGATGGCGGGCCAGCGGCTCCTGTTCCTGCGCACCTGCGCGGTGCTCGTGCCCTCCCTGGCCCTGTGCGCCGCGGTCGCGCTGATGCTGCCCTCGGCCTCCACCCCGTGGACCGCGGCGTTCTGGCTCCTGCCGTCCCTGACGCTCGTCGCGGGATCCCTCGTGCTCAGCCACTGGCTGCACCTGAGCGCCGCCAGCGCGGTCGTCGGGCTGGCGTGGCTGATCGCGCTGGCCTCCATGGTCGTGTCCGAGCACTCGACGCCGCTCCAGCTGCTCGCCCCCCAGGCCCAGGCGTGGTGGGCGACGGCGCTGGCGGCCCTGCTGGGTGCGATCCTGGTGCGTGTGAGGACGGCATGAGCGCGGAGACCGCGGGAACCGGGACGGGGGGCGCCGCGCCCTCCCCCTCCGGCGCGCCCTCCGTCCGGATCCGGGGCCTGGTCCGCCGGTACGGCGCCCGCACCGCCCTGGACGGCGTGGACCTGGACCTGGGCCCCGGGGTGACCGGCCTGCTCGGCCGCAACGGGGCGGGCAAGACCACACTGCTGCGGTGCCTGGCCACGGACCTGGAGGCCTCCCGGGGCGAGGTCAGCGTGCTCGGGCGCAACCCCGAGCGGGCCGCCGAGCGCACCGAGATCCGGCGCCGCCTCGGCTACCTGCCGCAGAACCCCGAGTTCTACCCCTACTTCACCGCGTTCGGGCTGCTGGACTACATGGCGGTGCTCAAGGAGCTCGGCGGGCGCCGGGCACGCCACGAGGAGGTGCGGCGCGGCCTGCGGCGGGTCGGCCTCTACGACCGCCGCCACAGCCGCGTCCGGCGCCTCTCGGGCGGAATGCGCCAGCGGCTCGGCCTGGCCGCGGCCCTGCTCGGCGATCCGGAGCTCCTCCTGCTGGACGAACCGACCATCGGCCTGGACCCGGAGCAGCGCATCCGGTTCCGCGGCCTGGTGTCGGAGCTCGCGGTGCACAGCACCGTGGTGCTGTCCACCCACCAGATCGAGGACGTGGCGGCCCTGTGCCAGCGCGTGCTCTGCCTGGACGGGGGGAGGATCATCTTCGACGGCACCCCGGGGCAGCTGGTGGACCGCGCCCGCGGCCACGTCTGGGAGAGGTCCGGGCACCCGGGCGAGGGGCACACGGCCTGGCGCCTGGCCGACGGCCGGTACCGGGTGCTCACCGTGGCGGGATCCGGTCGCGGCCCTTCGCCCGCGGGTGCGCCCGGGGGGCCCGGCGACGGCGGGCTCGTCCCGGTCGAGCCCACCCTGGAGGACGCCTACCTGCTGCTGACCGGCGTGGACCGGGACCTCGGGCTGGAGCAGTGCGCACGATGAGCGGAGCCGTCACCGGCCGCGGCGGGGAGGGGCCCGGCGGCGGTCCCCCCGGCGCGGGGCCCGGGAGGCCCCGGACCGCGGCCGCGGGGTCCCGGGGCGCCGGGCCCCTCACCGGAAGCGCCCTCACCTTCGGGCGGCTGTCATGGTTCACGGCGCTGCGGCTGCTCGTCAGCCCGTTCCTCCTCGCCGCCGGGGCCCTTGCGGTGCTCATGACCCTCTCGACCGCGAACCAGCCCCTCGTGCACACCAGGGCCGACCTGTACGAGAGCGCCGTGACGTCGGCGCTGATCGTGGCCCTGGGCCTGTTCGCCGCTGTGACCTTCCCCGCCATCCGCGAGGTCCGCTACGGACGGAGCCCCGTCGGCCCGCTGGGTCGGGCGGGCCGCTTCCTGGCGGTGGGCGCGGGCGCCGCGCTGGTCGGCTGGGCGTGCGTGGCGGCGCTCCTGGCGCTGGACGCGTGGCAGTACGCGGGACCGGTGCCGGGCCTGGTGCACCCGCTGTCCCACCTGACGCCGTTCGTCGTGGTGCTGGTCGGCCCGGCGGGGGCGATGGCGCTCGTCGCCTGGACCCGGTCGTACACCCCGCTCCTGCTGATCGCACTGGTCGTGCCCACCTACGGCCTGTACACGATCACGGCCTTCGACACGGCCCAGAGCGTGGACAGGGTCGTCGCCCGGGTGCAGTCGCTGACCCTCATGGCCCTCGACCCGTTCCCGGTGTACTCCCCCGGCGTCTCCGTCCTGGTCCAGCTGTACGCGGCCTACCTGGGGCTGACCGTCCTGGGGCTGGTGGCGCTGGGCCTGGCCGCGACGGGGCGGAGGGCGTCCCGGGCGGCGGCCCTGGGCACGGCCCTCGTGCTGCTGGCCGGCGCCAGCGGCACCGCAGCCCACGGGGCCACCGCCTACACCTGGGGGGTCCCCGTGTCGGACCGCCTCCTGTACGGCGCCGACACCGTCTCCTGCCGGACACGGGAGGGGGTCACCTACTGCCCCATGCCCGGATACGAGCCGTGGGTGGAGCAATGGCACGAGGTCCTCGGCCCCGTGCTGTCGGCCCTGCCGGAGGCCGCGGCCGACGACATACCGGTGGTGTGGCAGGACAGCACGCGCTTCGACCGCGACCCGGCCGGCCTCCCCCCGTCCAGGGTGGTGGTCTACGACATGCGCTTCACCGACGGGCCGTGGTGGCGCCTGGACCTCCTGGACGGGACCGCCCGCGCCGTCTTCGGCCTCGCCCCCCTCTGGGAGTCGATGTGCCGGGCCGACGGGCAGTCGCGCCTGCTCCTGGGCGCGTGGATGGCGGGGCTGGACCCGCAGTCCGGTGACGGCGACCGGCGGAGCAGGAGCGGGGTGTTCCTGGGGGAGTACTCCCCCTCCCAGCAGGACCTCGAAGTGCTGCACGCCCTCCTGGAACTGCCCGAGGAACGGGTGTTCGAGGTCCTCCGGGACCACTGGGAGGAGCTCTCCTCGCCCCGCGGCCGCACGGAGGAGCTGGCGGGCCTCCTGGGCATCCCGCTGCGCGGTTCCCCGCACGAGAGCCCGGCGCCGCGCGACTGGGACAAGTTGTTCTCCGGGACGGACATGGCCTACCACGCGAGTCCGGCCTCCGGGACCGTGTGCGCGTGAGCGGCGCCCGACGGGCGCACGCGCCGCCGTCGAACCCGACCTGACCAGGGGTTATCAACCGCGCGGTCCCTTCCGCGGTTGTCCGGGTGAACTACACTCGCGAATGTCCGAATTGTTGATCATTGTCAGCTTTTATGGGCTTCCATCCCTTCTGGAGTTGTTCCCTCCCGCGAGCAAGGGGCGTTCCTTGTCTGTTCCCCGTACTCTCACGCGTATCGTGCGCCCCGCCGCCGTCGCCGGCGCGGCCGCCCTGGCCCTCGGCGCGACCGCGCCCGCCCACGCCGACGAGCACTTCCCGGCGACGGCCGGCAGCACCCTCGTCAGCCTGTCCCACCACGGGGGCGGCTCCGTGACGGAGGGGTCCTGGGGCAGGGTCTACGTCGGATCGGACGTGGGGGGCGACTACCCGTCCGCCGACTTCTCCGCCGACCGCGGCGGCGTCGGCGCGCTCGTGGGGACCGGCGGCCCGGTCGAGTCCCGCGTCAACACCACCGCCGCCGGGGACGGCCGCGCCGAGGCGGTCTCCGCCCTCGGCGGCGGTTTCACGCTGGACCTTCCGGGCCATGACGAACCCGCCGTCAGCCTGACCTCGCTGCACAACTCCGTCAGGTGCGACTTCTCGGGCGACCTCGCCTGGGAGAACACGATCGGGAGCTCCGCGGAGGACGACCGCGTCATCTCCGTCTTCGGGACGCCGATCACGGCCGACGCCCCCGAGGTGAACGCCACCGTGGACATCCCCGGCCTCGACACGACGGCCGACGTCACCGTCCTGACCCGCGTGCCGGAGGACCCCTCCGCCGGGCGCGGCGAGGTGTCCACCTCCGTCACGGCCTCCGCGGGCGGGGCCGAGCTGTTCGCCCTGGAGCTCGGCGCCGTCGCCGTGGACTGCCTCGGCGACGGAGGGGCCCCCGGGGCCGACGGCGGGGAGGGCGCCGACGGCGGGGACGGACCCGGCGGGGACGACACCACCGCCGTCCGGGAGGACCCCGCCTCCCCGGAGGCCGGGGAACCCTCCGACGACCCGGACAGCGGGGACGGGACGGACGCGGACGGGGGCGCCCCGGACGGCGGCGCCCGGGCCGACGGGGACGCCCCCGCGGACGGGAGCAGGGACACCGGCGGGGAGCCGCCCGCGGCCCGGGAGAGCCCGGACCCCGTCGGCGCCGCCGACGGTCCCGCGGACCTGCCCCTGACCGGTGGCGCCCTGGCCGGCCTGGTGACCGCCGGGGTCCTCGCCCTGGGCGGGGGCGGCGCGGCCCTGTACCTCGCCCGCCGCGGCAAGCACAGTGACGGCCCCGGGGACGACACGGGAGACGGGGCGGCGCAGCGCTGAGGACGTTCCGGGCCCGCGTCGGACGGTCCCCGCGCCCGCCCGGCGGGACGCGGGACGGCACGCGGCGCACCGCCCGGACCCCGCCTGGCGGGGACACGGTCCGGTCCGCCCGGGCGCTCCGGGCCGCGGGCGGGCACCCCGCCCGCGGCCCGGGGCGGGGGACGTCCTAGCATGGCCGTGTGAAGAACCACTACTGGCACGTCGTGCTTCCGCCGCTGTGCGCCTGAGCGGGCGCACGCACACCCTTTCCTGACCCCGTCGGAGAGCTTGAACGGCGACCCCCGGTGACCGCACCCGGGTCGCCTCCCGTCGTGCGCCCGTTTCGCCGCCGCCGAAACACACGACGACGAAGGAACCACCGTGCCAGAACACTCCCCTTCCCGGTCCGGCGCACCGACCCGCACCCCCGCCGCACCCCCGCTCCAGGGGCCCCTGCCGATCCTCGCCGCGGCGGTCCTGTGGGGCACCACCGGAACCGCCGCCTCCTTCGCCCCGGCCGAGGCGCCCGCCGCCGCGATCGGCGCGGCCGGCCTGGTCCTGGGCGGCCTGCTCCTGTTCCTCACCGGGAGGGGCTCCACCGCCCTCCTGGCCCGGAGCGACCGGCCCACCCGCTGGGCCCTCGCCCTCGGGGCCCTCGCCGTCGCCGGGTACCCGCTGTCCTTCTACCCGGCCGTGGCGCACGCGGGGGTCGCGGTCGCCACGGTGATCACCCTCGGCAGCGCACCGGTCTTCTCCGGCCTGCTGGCCTGGCTCACCGGGCAGGCCCGGCCCACCGCGCGGTGGACGGTCGCGACCGCCTCCGCGGTCCTGGGCTGCGCGGTCCTCGTGCTGGGCTCGGAGTTCGGCGCGGGCGGGACACCGGTACGCCCGACCGGGGTGCTCCTGGCGCTGGCCGCCGGGTTCTCCTACTCCGCCTACGCGCTCGTCGCCGAACGCCTGATCCGGCGGGGCCATCCCTCCCCCGCCGTGATGGGCACCATGTTCGCGGGCGGCGGGATCGCCGTCCTGCCCGTGGTGGCGGCCACCGGAGCGGCCTGGCTGGCCACGGTGGACGGCGCACTGGTCGCCCTGTACCTGGCGGTGTTCACCGTGTTCCTGGCCTACCGCCTGTTCGGGCACGGCCTGCGGCACGCCTCCGCCTCCGTGGCGACCACGCTGACCCTCGCGGAGCCCGCCGTGGCCGCCCTGCTGGGAGTGGCCGTGGTCGGTGAGCGGCTGTCCGCGGTGTCCTGGGCCGGGCTCGCCGTGCTCGCCCTCGGCCTGGCCGTCCTGCGCGCGCCCGCCCGCCGCCGCGGCTGAGCCGCCGGACCGCCGCCTCCCCCGGCCCGGCGGCTGGACCGTCGGAGAAGGGGCCCGGACCACGGTGGTCCCCGATGACGGGGGCGGAGGCCGGTGCCGCCTCCCTCCCTGCGAACCGCAGACCGGAGAGCGCAGACAGGCCCGGCACCCGCTCCGCGTCCGGGATCGCACCGCGGTACGCCTCCACGGAACGGGGAGGGGCGCGGACGCAGCAGCGCCCGGGGTAGTGCGCCCCGGGCCCCGACGCGTGGGCCTCAGCCCGGGGCGTCGACCTCGATCTCGATCCGGCCGGGGTAGAAGGCGAGGTACGAGCCGATCTCGGCGACGATCTGGTACGGCTCCTCGTAGGTCCACACGGCGTCGGTGAGCTCCTCGCCGCCCGGCACCGCGAGCGTGTAGTAGGCGGCGGTCCCCTTGAAGGGGCAGTAGGTGGAGGTCTGCGTGCGCCGCAGGAGGGAGCGGTCGACGTCGGCGAGCGGGACGTACTGGACGGGCCGGTAGTCCGCCTCGCGCAGGGTCAGCGCGGCGGTGGTGTCGGCGACGACCAGCCCGCCGACGCGCACCACGACCCGCCCGGTGGTGGGTTCGACGGTGATGGGGTGGTCGGGCCCGGGGATCCTCGTGTCGTGTGCCATGGCCTGTGCGTTCCCTTCGGTCTCCCGTGTACCCGGCCACTGTACGGCGGCCGGCGCCGGAACGGACCCGGGGACGCGGAGGATTCGACGGGGCCGGGACCGCGGTCCCGGCCCCGGGGCCTCTAGCCCTGGTCCTCGCGGTGGCGGCGGGCCGGGTTCACGGGCTCCAGCACCGCCAGGCACTCCACGTGGTGCGTCATCGGGAAGGCGTCGAACGCCCTCAGGTCCACCAGGTTGTACCCGGAACGCGCGAACTCCGCAATGTCGCGGGCGAGCGTGGCGGGGTCGCAGGAGACGTAGGCGATCCTGCGCGGACGCGTCCCGGCGATGGAGCGGACGACCTTGGTCCCGGCGCCCGCGCGGGGCGGGTCCAGGGCGACGACGTCGGCCCGCACGTCGGCCCACTCGCGCAGCTGGGCGGCCACGTCGTTCTGCTCGACGCGGACCTGCTCCAGGTCCTTGAGGTTGTAGCGGGCGTCGCGGACGGCCTCGGCGCCGCTCTCCACGCCCATGACGCGGCCCTCCGGACCCACGGCGTCGCCCAGGGCGCCGGTGAACAGCCCGGCGCCGCAGTACAGGTCCATGGCGGTCTCGCCGGGCTTGGGCTCCAGCGCCGCCAGCACCGCGTCGGTGAGGGTCACGCCCGCCGCCGGGTGGACCTGCCAGAAGCCGCCCGCGCTGACACGGAACTCGCGGCCGTTGACGGTCTCGCGCACCCCGCGGCGGCCCTTCACCTGCTGCACGCGCCCGCCCTTGAAGCGGCGCAGCACAGCGCTGGACGCCTTGAGGTCGGGGAGCGCGCTCAGCCTGGCCTTGGTGGGGGTGATGACGACGGCGCGGTCGGCGCAGGTCGAGGAGGCGACGGCCTCCACGTCCTTGGTGTCCTCCCACGTCACGTCGGTGACGCCCAGTTCGGCCACACCGGGGTGGGCGATCAGGCAGCGGTCGACCGGCTCGATGTCGTGGGAGCGGTGGCGCCGCAGCCCCGCGTGGCCGTCGGTGTCCACGGAGAAGCGGACCCGCGTGCGCCAGCCCAGGCCGTCGGGGGTGCCGGGAAGCTCCTCGACGACGACGGCGCGCTCGATGCCGGCGATGTGGCGCAGCTGCTCGGCGACGACCTCGCCCTTGAGCCGGCGCTGGGCCTCCAGGGAGGCGTGCTGCCAGTCGCAGCCCCCGCACTTGCCGGGGCCGGAGAACTCGCAGGGGGCCTCGACCCGGTCCGGGGAGGCGGACAGGACGTCGACGGCCTCGCCGCGCAGGAACCGCGTGGTCTCCTCGGTGACGCGGACGCGGACCCGCTCGCCCGGAAGGGCGTGGCGGACGAAGACGACCTGGTCGTTGTGGCGGCCCACACACCAGCCCCCGTGCGCCACGTCGTCTACTGTCAGCTCGAACTCATTGCCCACACGGGTCATCGCTTCGTCCTTGGGTGGTCGGGTCGGGTCACGTTCCGGGTGACCCTGCGCGCACAGCCACCAAGCGTCCCCAATCTACCTGTCCTCGGGTACCGCCCGCGCTGTTCAGCCGTGTACGCGAGGGCCGGGGGCCGTCGCGCGCGCCGGACCGATGTGTGCCATGGTGTGACGGTGAGGGCACGCGGGACCACAGCGTGCGGCTGTCTCGACGGGAGTGCGGGCGAGGTGCACATCGTGATCATGGGGTGCGGTCGCGTGGGATCCACGCTGGCGCACACGCTGGTGGACCTGGGCCACACCGTGGCGGTGATCGACCAGGACCCCGAGGCTTTCCGGCGGCTGCGCGGCTCCGTCTCCAAGCACGCGGTCCGCGGAGCGGGGCACGACCGAGAGGTCCTGATGTCCGCCGGGATCGACCGTGCGGGCGCGTTCGCCGCGGTCAGCAACGGCGACAACTCCAACATCATCGCCGCCCGGGTGGCGCGCGAGGCGTTCGGGGTCGAGAACGTGGTGGCGCGGATCTACGACCCGCGCCGCGCGGAGGTCTACCAGCGCCTGGGCATCCCCACCGTCGCCACGGTGCGGTGGACGGCCGACGCCTTCCTGCGCCGGATGGTGCCGGGCGACGACCGGCTCACCGCGGGCCCGGAGTGGCAGGACGCGTCCGGGACGCTGGCGATGAACGAGGCGCCGCTGCCGAAGGGGTGGGCGGGCGCCCGCGTCGGCGAACTCGAGGAGGCCGCCCCGCTGCGGGTGGTGTACCTGGTACGGCGGGGACGGATCGTCCTCGCCGGGTCCGACGTGCGCCTGGAGGAGGACGACGTCCTGCACGTGGTCGGGCACGGCCGCGAACCGGACTCCCTCCCCGAGCGGCCGGACGGGCCGCCGAGGGTGCCGGGCGACGAGACGGGACGTGGGTGAGATGCGGATCGCCATCGCGGGAGCGGGGAGCGTGGGGCGCTCCATCGCCAAGGAGCTGGCGGGCAGCGGCCACGACGTGCTGCTGATCGACCGGGACACCCGGGCCATCGGGGTGGACGACCTGCCCGAGGTGGAGTGGCTGCTGGCCGACGCGTGCGAGCTGGCGACCCTGGAGGACGCCCGCCTGGGCGACTTCGACGTGGTCGTCGCCGCCAGCAGCGACGACAAGGTCAACCTGGTGGTGTCCCTGCTGGCCAAGACCGAGTTCGGCGTGGGCCGGGTGATCGCCAGGATCAACGAGCCCGACAACGAATGGCTGTTCAACGAGACGTGGGGCGTGGACCTGGCGGTCTCGCCGCCGAGGCTGATCGCCGACCTGGTCGAGGGAGCCCCCGAGGACGACCCGGACGAGGAGGGGACGCTGCCCCCGCTGCCGGGGGCGGAGATCGCCGAATCGGTGCTGCACGCCGCCAGCCCGTTCGCGGGGGCCGCGGAGTCCGAGCTGAGCGCGGCGCTGCCGGAGGGCGTGGCGCTGGTCGCCGTGCTCGGCCCCGGCGGGGTGCGCCCGCCCGACCCCGGGCGGAACCTGTCGGTGGGCGACACGGTGGTGTTCCTGGCCGACCCCGAGGCGCTGGGACCGTTGGAGGTCCTGCTGGGCCCCGTGGACGACGCCGCGGACGCCTGACCCCGGCCCTCAGGGGCTGCGGGGAGCGCGGCCCCCGCGCCGGACCGGTCCCCGGACGTCGGACCGGTCACCGGGAGGCCGGGCCACGAGGGTCCGAGCCCGGTACCGGACCGGGCCCGGGCCCCCGAGCCGTGTGCGGGTGCGCTAGGCGCGGTCCCCGCGGTCCCCGCGGGCGCCGTCCCCGGCTCCCGCCGCCCCTGTCTCCTCCAGCGGCGTCCGGCCGCGCGCCAGGACCCACACCATGCCCGCGAACGCGGCGACCTGGAGCGGCCAGCCCATGGCGATCTTGGAGAGGCCCAGGAGCCCGAACGTGTCGGCCCAGCCGTTGGTGTCGGCCATCCAGAGCGGATACTGCACGACCACGCGGACCACGCAGGGCAGCACCAGCAGCCAGGTGAGGCGGGAGGCCAGCCGGACCACCGCCGGGTTGGAGCGCCAGGAGGTGAAGTCCTCCTTGTGCCCGATGAACGGACCGATCATCAGCCCGATGGCGGGCCAGCGGACCAGGACCGACAGGCTGAGGACCACCGCGTAGACGGCGTTGTAGATGATCCCGGGCAGGAAGGCGTCCGCGGCGTTGCCGCTGCGCATCGCGAAGACCGCGGCGATGCCGATGCCGAACAGGCTGGTGACCACGTACTGGACCGAGGAGCGCTGCACGAGCCTGACCGCGCCCAGGACCAGCGCCGCGACCACCCCGAGGCCGATCGACAGCCTCAGGTCCGAGGCGATGACGTAGGACAGGGTGAAGGCCAGCGTGGGCATCGCCGCCTCGACCATGCCGCGCTTGCCGCCCAGGGCCTTGGACAGCTGGGAGCGGACGAGCGCCTCGACCGTGTCCTCGGTGACGGCGGGGGCTCCCGCCGGCGCGGGCCCCTCGGCCGCGCCCGGCGCCGACGCGCCCGCCGGGGCGCCGTCCGGCGCCGCCTTCGCCGTGTCGTCCGCCCCGGCCGCCGGGGCGGCCTCCCCGGCTGCCCTCTGCTGCTCAGTCATCCTGCTCCCGGTCCGGTCGGTCCTCGGTGGCCGTCGCCCCGCCGGGCCTCTCCCGCGCGGGCGCACAGGCCATGATGCCCCACACTATTAGACCCGTCACGGACCGAGGGGGCGCTCACCGTACTCCCTCCCGTCGTCCCGCCCGGCTTTGTCATGCTTGACCCGGTCTTGTCGCGTGCGGCTTCTCACCACGGCCCCATCGCGGAACGGCCCCCGGCGACCGCGGAACGGGGCCCGGCGTTCGGCCGCCGGGAACGCGGGTCCTGGCGGGCGTCGGCGCGACTCCGTACGCTGGCGGCCAGAACAGCCGGAGCGCCTACGCGAGGAGCACCATGCAGCAGAGCACGCCCCCCCGGCCGGACCACCTGGAGTTCGCCGTCGCCCTGGACCGCGCGCTGGTCCGCCCCGGCGCCTCGCACGTCTGGTCACCGCACTCGGTGGGGACCGTGCTGGCGCTGCTCGCGAGCGGGGCCGCCGGCCGCACCCTGGCAGAGCTGGCGGCCCTCCTCGGCGACGACACCGAGGGCCTGCTGGACGCCCTGGACGCCGCGGTGGCCTCCGGCGACGGGCCGGACCTGGCCGCGCTGAACGGGCTGTACGTGCCCGCCGACCTCCCGGTGCGGGCGGAGTTCGCGGCACGCGTGCGCGCGCGTCCCGGTGCGGAGGTGGAGGGCGCCGACTTCGAGAACGACTCCGAGGGCGTGCGCGCCAGGGTCAACGGCAAGGTGTCCGACGTGACCCGGGGGCTGATCGACGAGCTCCTCCCGGCGGGCAGCATCTCCCCCGACGTCCGCCTGCTGCTGGTCAACGCCCTGTGGGTGAAGGTCGTCTGGTCCGACCCGTTCGAGGCGGGCCTGACCCGGGACCGGCCGTTCCACGCACCGGGCGGGAGGCGGAAGGTCCCCACCATGCACCGGTCGGCGCGACTGCCCCACGCTCGGGCGCAGGGGTGGAGCATGGTCGGCCTGGAGGGCGGCCACGGCCTCACCCTGGACGTGCTGCTCCACGACGGGGACGCCGGCTCCCCTCCCCCGCTGACGGCGTCCGCCCTGTCGGAGCTCTACCGGGTCCGCTCGTCCCAGCAGGTCGACCTCGCCCTGCCCCGGTTCACCGTGGAGACCGACACCTCCCTGTTGGAGCCCCTCGCGTCCGCGGGGGTGCGTCACATGGTCACGGACGAGGCGCGTTTCGACGGGATCAGCGAGGAGCCGCTCCGGGTGGACGAGATCCTCCACCAGTCGGTGCTGAAGGTGGACGAGAGGGGCGCCGAGGGCGCCGCGGCCACCGCCGTGATGATGCTCCGCGCGGCGGCCGCTCCCCTGCGGCCGGTCAGGTTCACCGTCGACCGGCCGTTCGTGTTCGTGCTGCGCCGGGGCGGGTCGATCCTGTTCCTGGGACGGATCGCGGACCCGGTGGACCCGGGTCCCGGCTCCTGAGGTCCGCTCGACGGACCGGCCCCGGGAGGATCGCGCCTGCCCTCCCCGGGGCCCGCCGGCGGGACACGGCGCGGAGCACCGGCCCGCGGCGCCCGCCGTCCGGGGGCCGGGCGGTCCCGTGTCAGGCCTCCGGGGCCGCGTCGGGCGCCAGGAACGCGCCGGTGACCCCGGCCAGCTCCGCGCGTGCCCGCCCGTCCGACAGCGCGGCCTCGCCGTCCCCGTCCTGGGGGCCGTAGGAGCCGAACTGGGCGTGGTTCATCCCCTCCACCGACACCGTTTCCGCGGAACCGGGCAGGTGGCGGACGTTCTCCTCGAACTCCTCCGGGCTCGTGAGGGCGTCCCTTCCGCCCGCGACGGCCAGGACCCTCAGGTCGTCGCGGTCGGCCAGCCCCGCCGACTCGGTGGCGTAGGACGCCCACAGGATCAGCCCCTCCACCCCGGGCGCGGGGTCGCCGCCCGCGTAGGACGCGGCCATCGCCCCGCCCAGGGAGTGGCCGCCCACGTACCAGGTGTCCACGTCCGGGACGGCCGACACCGCGGAGTCGGCCCGGTTCACGTCGAACACGGCCATGTTGAGGCGCATCCGGGGGATGACGACGGTGGCGCCCGTGTCGGCGACCACCGGGGCCCACGAGGCGACGTAGGCCTCCGCCTCGACCCTGGCGCCGGGGTAGAACACGACGCCGGTGCCCGTGCCGTCCCGGGCCGGCGCGACGACCACCGCGTCCCCGGTGTTGCGCACCTGGACGGCGGGGTTCTCGACCGCCTCGGCCAGCGGCACGGGTTCGGCCCGGTACGGGGTGAGGGCCCACCCCAGGAAGGCGGCGCAGGCGGCCAGGAGCACGACCATGAGCCCCGCGGCCACCCCCCACCAGCGGCGTCGCCGCCGGCGCCCGCCCCGTGCGTCCTCGGTCATGTCCGGTCCCTCGTTTCCGTCCGGCGCCCGGGAGGCCGGGCGGTGCGTGTCCGGCGGACACGCTCAGCCCTTTCTACCGGTGGCTTCCGCCGCGCCGCGGGCGGGGCCGGTTCGGGGAGCGCCGTGTCGGCCCCGGTCGGGCGCCCGCGGCGCGTCCGCGTACCGGGACCGGCCGCAGGGGCGCGGACGGCACGGCGCGGGGGCCGCGGCCCCGGTCGACGACGCAGCGGGCCGGCGCGAGGCGTCCGGCGGGTGCGGGGGCGGGGGCGGCGTGGGCGGTGCGGGGCGTCGGGGCCTTCCGGTCCGGTGGCGGACGTCGCCGTCCGCACCGGTACCGGATGCCCTCTTCGCTTGCGTCAGGCCGGGGTGGGTGTCACCGACCTCCGCGGTCGGTACGCCTAGACCTCGAACACCTCGAAGGCCGTGGCCAGCGGCACCCCCGCCCACGACCCGGCCCGGGCGGCGGCCTCGGGCAGGAACGACCTCTGGTCGAACCCGTCGAGGGCTGCCAGGTAGACGGCGTGCGCGTCCAGGGACGCCACCCCGGCGGCAAGGTCGGCCTCGCTCAGCTCCACGTAGTGCGCGGCCCGCGGCGACGCGCCGAAGGCCACGAAGCGCACCCCCGACCAGGGGGTGAGCCCCTCCTGCGCCAGGTCGGGGAACACCCACCGGTTGGCGGCGTCGCGGACCGCGTCCAGCAGGGCCGGGCCGAGGACCCGGTGGTCGGCGTGGTTGAAGCCCCCGCCTCCCGCGAACTGCTCGCGGAAGTTGATGGAGACGACCGCCTCCGGACGGTGGCGCCGGATCGCCGCCGCGAGGGCCCGCCTCAGGGGCAGCCCGTACTCCAGGGTGCCGTCGGGGAAGTCGAGGAACTCGACCGTGGCGGCCCCCACCGCGGCGGCGGAGGCGCGCTGCTCCGCCATGCGCACCGGCGCGCACTCCTCGGGGGCGAGGCCGTCGATGCCCGCCTCGCCCTTGGTCACCAGGAGCTCCACGACGTCCTTGCCCTGGCCGGTCCACCGGGCGAGCGCGGACGAACTGCCGAACTCCAGGTCGTCGGGGTGGGCGACCACCGCGAGGACCCGGTCCCAGTCCTCGGGGAGCGGCCGGGGAGCGCTCTTCTCCGTCGTCTCTGTCATGGGGCACAGACTACGGAAGGGCGGCGTCCCCGGCACCTCTCCACGTGGCCGGGCTCAGGAGTCGCCGGAACCGCTCGGGGCGCCGCCGGGCGCGGCGGGCCCGGAACCGTTCGGCGCGGCGCCGTTGGGCGAGCGCCCGGCGTTGCCGTGCTGGGCGGTCTGCTGGGCGGCGCGCGTCTTGGCCGCCTGCGCCATCTGCTCCTGGATCTGCTTGGGCACGGTGATCTGGAGCAGCTCGTTCGGCGGCACCGGCTGGTCGCCGCGCACCACGACGATGCCCGCGAAGAGCTGTTCGATCTCCGCCATCACCTCGGGCTTGGAGGCCCCCTCGCCGCGGATCACGCCGCGCAGCACCCAGCGCGGGCCGTCCACGCCGATGAAGCGCACCCGCTGGGCGAGCTGCTTGCCGTCCTCGGTCGTGCGTCCCTTGACGGGGACGAGCGCCTTGAGCTCGGGGCCGAAGGTGCCCTCGTGGTCCTCGACCTTCCCGCCCTGCTTGACGACCTGCTCGCGCAGCTCCTCGCGCATCTCGTCCCACAGCCCGGAGGACTTGGGGGCGGCGAAGGGCTGCACCTGGAGCGCGCTCTTGCCGCGTACCAGGGTCACCCCGATGATCTTCTGCTTGCCCGCGCTGTCCTGGGCGACGTTCACCTGGATCTCGGTGCCCTGCTCCATCGGCAGCCGGATGCTGCCCAGGTCCATGCGTCCGGCCTCGGGCGCGTCCTCGGTGGAGTCCCACGGACCGGTGGTGCGGTAGCGGTCCGCGTCCTTGACGGGCTGGCCCCGGGACGCCTCAGGCTCGACCTCGTTGCCGAAGGAGACGTCGCCGGCGGCCCCGCCCGTGGTGGGGCCGGCCTCCGATCCCGTTCTGCCGGTCTCATTGTCCCGCTTCTTGCGGCGGCGTCCAAACACGCCTTCACCTCTCCGATTCCGTTGGTCCCGGGATCGCACCGGGGTTGGTGGGAGCCGTCACCGCTGCGCGGCGTGGCCCCCCGTCGAACCGAAACCGCCCGTCCCCCGGTCCGACTCCGGAAGGGAGTCGGCCTCGACGAACACCGCGTGCTCCACCCGCTGGACGACCAGCTGCGCGATCCGGTCGCCCCGGGTCAGCTTCACGGGGGTCTCCCTGTCCGTGTTGAGCAGGATCACCTTGATCTCACCGCGGTATCCGGCGTCGATGGTGCCCGGCGCGTTGACCATGGTGACGCCGCTGCGCGCAGCGAGACCGGAGCGCGGGTGCACGAAGGCCGCGTACCCGTCCGGGAGGGCGATCGCCAGGCCGGTGGGAACGGTCGCGCGTTCGCCGGGGGCGAGGACGAGGTCGACCGCGGTGTGCAGGTCGGCCCCTCCGTCGCCGGGATGCGCGTACGCGGGCAGGGGGAGGCCGGGGTCCAGGCGGTGGACCGTGATCGGGATCCGGCCGCCTTCCGGGGCTGTGGTACTCACATCGGTCGAGCCTATCGCCCTCCGGGCTCTGCCCCGGTGTCCGGCGCCGCCGGTTCGCGCCGGGGATCCGGGCGCGACGGCGGGGCGGGACCGGATCCCCGGTCCCGCCCCGTGCGCCCTGGCGGCTGTGCTCCCGGCCGCCGGGAACGCCCCCGCGGCCGCGGTCCTACTCCCCGGCGGCCTCGGGGAGCGTCACCTCGACGGTGAGGTCGGTGTCGTCGGTGTCCTGGAAGTCGATCCCGGCCGCGCGGCCCGCGGCGGCGATGTCACCGGTGGCCGCGCGGGCGGCCCCGACCCGCTTGCCGGAGACCCGCACGTGCTCGACCTCGGCGCGCATCGACAGCTTGGCCTCGGACTTGGCCTTGCGGATGGCGCGCAGGACCTCGGCCGTGGCGGCGAGGACCACCGGGTCGCCGTCGGCGGCCGCGGCGCGGTAGGAGGCGGCGTCCGGCCACGTCTGGGAGTGCACCGATCCCTCCTGCCACCAGCTCCAGACCTCTTCGGCGACGAAGGGGACGAAGGGCGCGAACAGCTTGTGCAGGGCGCCCAGCGCGACGAGGAGCGCGGCGCGCGCGGAGGCTCCCTCGGCGGACGAGGTGTCGTAGGCGCGGGTCTTGACGAGCTCCAGGTAGTCGTCGCAGAAGTCCCAGAAGAAGCGCTCGGTGCGCTCCAGGGCCCGTGTGTGGTCGTAGGCGGCGAACGCGGCGGTGGCGTCCTCCACGACGTCGGCGAGCGCGGCCAGCATCGCGCGGTCCAGCGGCTCGGTGACCTGGTCGGGGTCGGCCGTGGCGCCCTCGCCCGCGACGGACATGACGAACTTGCTGGCGTTGAGGATCTTGATGGACAGCCGTCGGCCGACCTTCATCTGGCCCTCGTCCATGGCGGTGTCGGTGCCCAGGCGGCCGCTCGCCGCCCAGTACCGGACCGCGTCGGAGCTGTACTTCTCCAGCAGCGCCAGGGGGGTGACGACGTTGCCCTTGGACTTGGACATCTTCTTGCGGTCCGGGTCCAGGATCCAGCCGGAGATGCCGGCGGTGCTCCAGGGCAGGGTGCCGTTCTCGAAGTTGGCGCGGACCACCGTGGCGAACAGCCAGGTGCGGATGATGTCCTGGCCCTGCGGGCGGTAGTCCATCGGGAAGACGCGCTCGAACAGGTCCTGGTCGCGTTCCCACCCGGAGGCGATCTGGGGGGACAGCGAGGAGGTGGCCCAGGTGTCCATGACGTCGGGGTCGCCCATGAAGCCGCCGGGAAGGCCGCGCCGGTCCTCGGTGTAGCCCGCGGGGACCTCGGAGCTGGGGTCGACCGGGAGCTGGTCCTCCGAGGGGAGGATCGGCTCGTCGTAGCGCGGGTTGCCGTCGGCGTCCAGCGGATACCAGACGGGGAAGGGGACGCCGAAGAAGCGCTGGCGGCTGACCAGCCAGTCGCCGTTGAGGCCGCCGACCCAGTTCTCGTAGCGGGCGCGCATGTGCTCGGGGTGCCAGGTGAGTTCGCGCCCGCGCGCGATCAGCTGCTCGCGCAGGTCCTCGTCCCGGCCGCCGTTGCGGATGTACCACTGGCGGGTGGTGACGATCTCGAGGGGCTTGTCGCCCTTCTCGTAGAACTTCACCGGGTGGGTGATGGGCTTGGGCTCGCCGATCAGGTCGCCGCTCGCGCGGAGCATCTCGACGGTGCGCTCGCGGGCCGTGTGGACGGTGGCGCCGACGAGCGCGTCGTAGGCCTCGCGGGCGGCGCCGGACTCCAGTCCCCGGGGCGGGTCGGCGATGAAGCGGCCGTCCCAGCCGATGACGGGGCGGGTCTCCAGCTGGAGCTCGCGCCACCAGGTGACGTCGGTGGTGTCGCCGAAGGTGCAGATCATCGCGATGCCGGACCCCTTCTCGGGGTCGGCGAGGCGGTGCGCCCGGACCGGGACCTCCACGCCGAAGACCGGCGTGCGCACGGTGGTGCCGAACAGGTCCTGGTAGCGCTCGTCGTCGGGGTGGGCGACCAGGGCGACGCAGGCGGCCAGGAGCTCGGGGCGGGTGGTCTCGATGTGGACCGCTGTGCCGTCGGGCCTGTGGAAGGCGACCTCGTGGTAGGCGCTGGGGCGCTCGCGGTCCTCCAGCTCGGCCTGGGCGACGGCGGTCCGGAAGGTGACGTCCCACAGGGTGGGCGCCTCGGACATGTAGGCCTCGCCCCGGGCCAGGTTGCGCAGGAAGGCGCGCTGGGCGGCGGCGCGCGAGTTGTCGTCGATGGTGGCGTAGGTGTGGCGCCAGTCGACGCTCAGCCCGAGCCGGCGCCAGATGGACTCGAAGACCTTCTCGTCCTCGGCGGTGAGCGTGTCGCACAGCTCGATGAAGTTGCGCCGGGAGACGGGGATCTGCCGCTTGGGGTCGGGCTTGGCCGGCGGCTCGAACTCCGGGTCGTAGGGGACCGACGGGTCGCAGCGGACGCCGTAGTAGTTCTGGACGCGGCGCTCGGTGGGCAGGCCGTTGTCGTCCCAGCCCATCGGGTAGAAGACGGCCTTGCCGTTCATCCGCTGGAAGCGCGCGACGGTGTCGGTGTGCGTGTACGAGAACACGTGGCCGATGTGCAGCGACCCCGAGACCGTGGGCGGCGGGGTGTCGATGGAGTAGACGTCCTCGCGGCTGCGGGTGCGGTCGAAGTGGTAGACGCCGGACTCATCCCATACGTCGACCCACTTCGCCTCGATACCGTCCAGCGAAGGCTTGTCGGGCATGCGGAAGGAATGAGAGCGGTTGGTCATGGGGCAATGGTAGTGCTCCGACGACCGTGATCGCTCCGGGTTTCCGGGCGTCACAGAGGGGCAAAAACACCCCCCCGGGGTATCCTGTCCGCGGGAGGTCGGCATGAAAGGATCTCCCCGTACGCACAGGAGGGCGGCGCGCACGTCGCGCCCCCTCGTACACCCAACGGAAACGGTGGACGATTCACATGGCTAAGAAGGACGGCGGTGACGTCGGTCCCGCTCTCGCCGGGTTCGCGGCCGGGATCGCGGCGGAGTTCGTGATGCGCAAGGCCCTGAACTTCGCCTGGACCCGCGTGACCGGCGAGGAACCGCCCACGGACCTGGAGTCCCCCGACGTCAGCCTCGGCCGTGCCCTCAGCTGGGCCGTGATGGCCGGCGTGGGCGTGGAGGTGGCCCGGGTGCTGGCCGTACGGGCCGCCAGGGCGAAGCTGGTCGGCGCCGGCCCCAAGGAGCTGGAGCTCTGAGGCCCGGGCGCCCGGCGCCCCGTGACGGCGGCGGGCGGCCGACCGCACCACCCAGGTGTGTGGTCGGCCGTCCGCCGTCGTCCCCCCCGGCCCCTCGCGTCCGGACGGGCGGGGAACGTCCGGGCGGTACGCGCGACGCGCCCCCGGTCAGGGACGCGTCGAGTCGCGGCGGGGTCCGCTCCCGACGGACCGGAGGTCGCACGGAGCGGGGCGGTTCAGCGTCCGTCCCGTCCGCTCAGGTGCACTCCTTGCAGACCAGCTGACCGGCGCGCTGTTCGGCGAGCTGGCTGCGGTGGTGCACAAGGAAGCAGCGCGAGCAGGTGAACTCGTCGGCCTGGCGCGGGAGCACGCGCACCGCGAGTTCCTCGCCCGACAGGTCGGCACCGGGCAGTTCCATGCCCTCCGCGACCTCGTCGGGGTCGACGTCGATCGTGCCGGTGCCCTTGTCCACGCGCCGCGCCTGCAGCTCCTGGAGGCTGTCCTCGTTGATGTCCTCGTCAGTCTTGCGCGGGCTGTCGTAGTCGGTGGCCATCTCTGCTAACTCCATCCCCCTCGTTCAGTGCCTCGTCGCGCGGGTGTAACGCTTGAGAGACCTTCGTTGTGCCCGGATCTGCCGATGAGTTTTCCCGATGTCGGTGAACCGTGTCCCCTCCCGGGCCACTGTCCACAGGTGAGCAGTAATTTCACGGGATCGTGACCGATGGCGGCCATGTGTGGCGGCTGCGCCAAGGATCGGCTCCCTGTGTACTACCCAACGTCGAGCGCCTCGTAGACCAGGAAAATCCGCTTCCGCCCATTCCGGACAAAGCGCAAAACACTCCCCCAGGGGCGGGCGAAAGCCAAGACATGCCCACGTCAGGAGGGATTCCCTCCGTGTCCACGCCCGGGGAAGCATACCCACCCGAGCGCGACGCTCGTGACACGGGTGGGCGTGTCTTCGGACACGTATAGATACCACGAAGTCCGGCCGAACGCAGCTCGGTCCCGGCCCCCGGCCCCGCCGGGGGCCTCTCCGCGCCGGCGCACGGCGTCCGTGGCGGGCCCGGAGGAGCCGGGCCACGGGGGTTCGGCCGACCGCGGGCCCGGGTCAGCGCCGGTCGCCCGGGTCCCCGGAGGACACGGGGAGGCACACGGTGACGACCAGGCCGCCGCCCGCCCGGGGCCAGGCGGTCACCACCCCCTCGTGGGCGCGCACCACGGAGCGGACGATGGACAGGCCCAGCCCGGCGCTGCGGCTGGAGCCGACCCGGTCGCCGGAGCCCCGGCGGAACGGCTCGAACAGCCCCTCGATCTCGTAGGCGGGGATCACCTTGCCGGAGTTCTCCACCTGGACGGCGGGCATCCCCTCGTACATGCCGCTGCGGACGGTGATCTCGCCCTCGGGGACGTTGTACTTGAGGGCGTTCTCCACCAGGTTGCCGACGAGCCGCTCCAGCAGGACGGGGTCGCCCACCACCGGGGCGGGACGCAGGTCCTGGCGCAGTGACAGGCCGGAACCGGACAGGTCGCCGTCGAGCTGGCTCAGCACCGTCCCGGCGACCTCTCCGAGGTCGACCCTGGCCCGGACCTCCAGCTCCCTGTCGCTCTTGGCGAGGAAGAGCAGGCCGTCGATGAGCCGTTCGTGGCGGGCGTTGGTCTCCAGGAGGGTCTGCCCCACGCTCTTCAGGTCGGACGAGACGTCCGGCGCGCTGAGCGCCACCTCCAGGAGGGTGCGGTTGATCGCCAGGGGCGTGCGCAGCTCGTGGGAGGCGTTGGCGACGAAGCGCCGCTGCCCGTCGAAGGCCCGGTCCAGGCGCTCCAGCATCCCGTCGAAGGTGTCCGCCAGCTCGCGGATCTCGTCGTCGGGACCGGACAGGGCGATCCGCTCGTGCAGGGACCGCTCCGACAGCCGGCGCGCGATGCGGGTGATCTTCTGCAGCGGCGACAGGGCCCGCCCCGCCACCGCGTATCCCAGGGCCACCGCGAGGAGCCCCACCAGGAACAGCGCCAGCAGTGAGAACCGCGTGACGTGGGTGAGGACCTCCTCGATGAGGTAGCTGTGGGCGAGCAGCTCCGAGGCGGACTCCTCCGCCAGGAGCGCGTTGAGCAGGACCGCCACGACCAGGTAGTTGACCAGGACGAGCACGGAGCCCGCGGCGAAGAACAGCATCCCGTAGATGAGGGTGAGCCGCGCGCGAAGGCTGATGTTGTCGGTGAAGTGGTGGACCCGCTCGGAGGCCGTGGAGCGCTCCGCGGCCCCGCCCCGGGGAGAGGTGGAGTGCAGTCGGCGCCACGTCCCGGTGTCGCCGGGGCCGGTGGGTTCCACCTGCCCGGGCTCGGGACGCTCCCCCGGTCTCACAACCGGTACCCCGCACCGGGCACTGTCTGGATGACGGGCGGGTCGCCGAGCTTCTTGCGCAGCGTCATGACGGTGACGCGGACGACGTTCGTGAAGGGGTCGGCGTTCTCGTCCCAGGCCTTCTCCAGCAGCCCCTCGGCGCTGACCACGGTCCCCTGGGCGCGCATGAGCACCTGGAGGACGGCGAACTCCTTGGGCGTGAGGGGGATCTCCCGGTCGTCGCGGTACACGCGGTGGTTGGCCGGGTCGAGGGTGATGCCGTGGCGCTCCAGGACCGGCGGGAGCGGCGGCGCGGAGCGGCGGCTGAGCGCGCGCACGCGGGCGATGAGCTCCGCGAAGGCGAAGGGCTTGGCCAGGTAGTCGTCGGCCCCGATGGTGAGGCCCTCGACCTTGTCCTGGACGCCGCCGGAGGCGGTGAGCATCAGGATGCGGCCGTTGTAGCTCTCGTTGACCAGGGTGCGGGCGACGTCGTCCCCGTGGGTGCCCGGGAGGTCCCGGTCCAGGACGACCACGTCGTAGTCGTTGACGGCCGTGTGCTCCAGGGCGGTGTCGCCGTCGTAGACCACGTCGACGGCCATGGCCTCGCGGCGCAGCCCGACCGCGACGGCGTCGGCCAGGACTCGTTCGTCTTCGACCACGAGTACGCGCACGTTGTTCCTCTGAAGCGTTGGTACCTGGAAGAAAAGGGGCCGCTGCCGGCGCATCCCCCAACACACCGGCAGCGGCGTTCTTGGTCCCGGCCGCGTCATCCGTTCTTTCACAGCCGGGGTAAGGAGACGGTAAACCCGTCGCGGCGGTTTCGCGAACCGGCCGCCCACCTCACCCCCGTGTGACCACGGGCGCTGGGCCGGGAGCTTCACAACTCCCCTTGGCGCACGGGGAGCCGCCGCCGACGAATCCCCCAACCGTCGGCAGCGACCCAACCCCGCACATCTCGAATGTGTCAGATGAAGAATAAGGAACGAGTAAGCACAAGACCCCGGAGGGAAATGTGTCGTGGGACACCCTTGATCCGGACTTGACCGGGGGCCGGGCGGACACCGGGCAGTGCCGGCTCCGCGTCCCCCTCGGCCGGGCCCCCACCCGTCCCGGCAGCACGCCCCCGCCCGGGGACGGGTCACGGAAGGATCACGTGCGGGGGGCGGGGGTTTGACCTGGATCACAGTGCGGTACACGTAAGGGATGCGCGCGGACACCGGCCCGAGGGCCGGACCGCGACGCGTACGCGTGTCACAGGGTCGTGACCACTTCGATCGTGCGGACGCCCCCCGGCGTGCGCGAACGGATCCGCACCGGCGCACCAGCGTGCCCCGGTGCCTACCCCTGGAAGAGGTGCAATGGGCGAGTTCCTCGCGGAGATCACGGTTCGCATCAACGAGACCAACAGTTCCTTCAAGGCCGCGCAGGCCGCCGGAGACGACTTCCTCGCCGACACGCATGCGTCGGAACTGGAGGACCTGCACCGCATCGCGGCCCGCAACGGCCTCGACACCCGCGCCTAGGACGCCCGGGGCGGATGACGGCGTCGCGGCGCGGTGGGACGAGGAGCTCCCACCGCGCCCTTCGCGTGCCCGGGGTCAGCCGTCGGTGTCGGCGCCCAGCGGCGCCAGGAGCGCGTCGAGGGCGTCGTAGAGCTCCGGGCGCCCGGCGATGACGAGGTCGTTGCCGGGCGGCCCGCCCCCCGGGCCGCCCACGCGGATCCCCGCCTCGCTGGCCACCAGGCCCGGCGCGGACCAGTCCCAGGCGTGGAGCCCGCGCTCGTAGTAGGCGTTGCAGCGACCGGTGGCGAGGCCGGTCAGGTCCACCGCGGCCGAGCCTCCGCGCCGGATGTCGCGGATGTGCGGGACGACCTCCAGGAGGACCTTCGCCTGCTGGATACGCCGCTCGGCGAAGTAGCCGAAACCGGTGGCGACCAGCGCGAGCTCCAGGGGGACCGCGGGCGGGGCCTGGAGGGGCTCGCCGTTGCGGCGGGAGCCGCCGCCCAGGACCGCCTCGAACATCTCCCCCCGCGCGGGCACGTTGACCGCGGAGGCGACCACCACGCCGTCGACCTCGGCGGCCACGGCCACGCCCCAGTCGGGGCTTCCGTACAGGTAGTTGACGGTGCCGTCGATGGGGTCGACGATCCAGCGCACCCCGCTGGTGCCCTCCTCGCCGCCGCCCTCCTCCCCCAGGACGGCGTCGTCCGGGCGGGCGGCGAGCAGGCGCGCCCGGATGAGGTCCTCGGTGGCGCGGTCCATCCTGGTGACGACGTCGGTGGGGCTGGACTTGGTGTCGAGCACGGTGATGCCCGCCTGGCCCCCGGCGGCGAGGTCGCCCGCCTCCGCCGCCACTCTCACGGCGAGGTCGCGCAGGCTCTCGCGGTCGGGTGCGGCGTGGGTGGTACTCACTGGTGGTTCTCCCCGTCGTGGCATGGCCCCGTGCCGGCCCCGCCCGGACGCGGGGCCGCCGGGTGCCCGGTACGCATGCTGGTGCGCGGGGCCGGGAGCGCTACCGACGCCCCTGAAGGCCCCGCAACCGCACCCTATGCCCGTCGGCCGGGGCGGCGGCTCGGATCGGCGGGACCGCTGCGGCGGGGCCCCGGGGGGACGGCCCTTCCCCGGGGGCCGGCGGCCGGCGCGGAGCGCCCGGTACCGCGTACCGTGCGGCGCGCCCGGCCGCGTTCCGTCCTCGGAGCGCATCACCCCGCCCGGATCGGGCACTGTCCGTTCCGGGGAGGCGTGAGAACGAACGCGGGAGGAACCCATCCGGTGCCCGGTCCCGGCACCGCCCTCCCGGGCGCACCGCGAGCGGGCCGTGAACGGTCACGGACGCACGGCGAGAAGCCGGCGCGGGCCCCGGTCCGCGCCCCCTCGCCGCACGGCGGGCGTCCGGAACCGCTCCGGACCCGTCCGGCGGTGTGGACCGACCCTCCGGAAGTCCGCGGGCGCCCTTCCTCCGGACCTCTGGACACTCCGAGGAGAAAGAGGCAGCCTCATGCATCACCAGCAGCAGACCCCGCGGACATGGCACAAGGCCGGTCACAGCCAGGGCGCCACGAACTGCGTCGAGGTGTCCGAGGGCGCGACCGCGGCCGTACGCGACACACGGAACCGGGACAGGGGGTACCTGGAGTTCCCCAACCGCGAGTGGGCCGCGCTCCTCGCGACGGTCGTCTGACGGCCTCCCGCTCCGCCCCCGGAGGGTTCCCGGGGGCGGAGCGGTGCGGTGGGACGCGGGGCAGCGGCCCCGCCCCCACCGCGCCGCGGAGGGCTCCCCGGCCGACGGGCGGCCTCCCGCGCGCCGGGTTCGGCGTCCGGCCCGGCCGTGCCCCAGGGGCGCGGGGGCGCGGCGGGAGGAGGACCGGCAGGGGCGGGGAGGACCCGCCTACAGCAGGTCGGGCCTGGCCCACTCCTTGCCGTGGACGTGGTGGTCGAGGAAGGCGAAGACGGTCTTGTACCAGATCTGGGCGTTCCCCGGCGTGAGGATCCAGTGGTTCTCGTCCGGGAAGTACAGGAACTTGGCGTCCACCTCGTGCAGCAGCAGGTCGCGCCACAGGCGCAGCCCCTCGGAGATGGGCACCCGGTAGTCCTTGTCGCCGTGGATGACGAGCATCGGCGTGCGGATGTCCGCCGCGTGCAGGTGCGGCGAGTTCAGGGTGTAGCGCTCCGGCCGCGCCAGCGGGGTGCCGAACTCCCGCTCCCACACCGGCGGGTAGTCGGTGGTGCCGTTGAAGCCGTCCAGGCCCCAGAGGGAGGCGTGCGAGACGATCGCCTTGAACCTGTCGGTGTGCCCGGCGATCCAGTTGGCCATGTAGCCGCCGAAGGAGCCGCCCATCATGGCCGTGCGCTCGGCGTCGATGTCCTCGCGGGCCACTGCGGCGTCCGTGGCGGACATGACGTCGGCGTACGTGCGCGGTCCCCACTTGCCCCAGGCCCGGCGGAGCATGTGCTGCCCGTAGCCGGTGGACAGCGCCGGGTCGGGCAGCAGGACCGCGTAGCCGCGGGCGGCGAGCAGCCACGGGTTCCAGCGCCAGGACCAGCCGTTGAAGCTCATGTACGGGCCGCCGTGCACCCACAGCATGAGCGGTGCGGGCGACTCCGCGGACGCCTCCTCCGGCAGGACGAGCCAGGACCGGATCCGGGTGCCGTCGTCCGCCGTGGCCTCGACCTCGGTCAGGGTGCCGGGCATCGTCAGCGCGGAGCCGGGCGTGCGCAGGTACGCGGGCTCCCCGTCCTCGGTGTCCGAGGACAGGCGCACGGGGGCCGGCGGGGCGTCCCAGGCGTCGCGCAGCGCGTACACGTACCGGCCGTCGGGGGAGGGGTTGAGGCCGCTGTAGGCGCCGTGGTCGCCGGTGATCCGGGTGAGCGATCCGGTGGCCGTGTCGACGCGGAAGACCGGGCGGCGGCCGTTCTCGTCGGCGACGACGAACACGGCGCCGGAGTCGGCGGACCAGGCGAGCTCGCGCGGCCACATCTCGTGTGCGGGGAGCAGGTCGCGGCCCTCGCCGGTCTCCAGGTCGACCAGCCACGCGGTCTCGTCGCGCGGCTCGCCGTCGTACTCGCCCTCGTGGCTGCGGACGAGGAGGACGCTGCGCCCGTCCGGGGAGACCTGCGGGCGGCCGAAGTCGAACTCGGGGTCGGTGGCGATCGTGCGCCGCTCGCCGGTGGCGGTGTCGACGGCGACGACCTCGGTGCGGTGGGCGCCCCCGGCGGCGGGGACCCGCCACTCGGTGACGAGGACCGCGCCGTCGGGCGTGAGGGAGCCGCCCGCGCCCAGGAGCGCCATGCCCGCGTCCGGGGTGAGGTCGCGGGGCTCGCCGAGCCGGGCGTCGTCGTCGGCCGGCGGCTCGGCGACGAAGTAGCGGGGGTGGTCGGGGCCGACGTCGCTGTCCCAGTGGCGGACGGGGAGCGCCTCGTGCAGGATGGCGCTGACGCCGGCCTCCTCGCGGGCCTTGCGGGCCTCCCTGTCCCCCTCCTCGTCCTCGCTGCGCGGGAGGACGTCGGAGGTGAAGGCGACCAGGCCTGAGTCGCGGGCGACGGTGAAGGAGCCGACGCCGCCGGGCCGGGAGGCGACCTGGCGGGCCTCGCCGCCCCCGGCGGGCAGGAGCCACAGGGCGGAGGCCGCCTTGTCCTCGGGCCCGGCCTCGGGGTCGGGTCTGCCGGTGGTGAAGAGCACCGAGCCGTCGGGCAGGAAGCCGACGCCGCTCTCGCCCTTGGCGGAGCGGGTGAGGCGTCGGGGAGCGCTCCCGCCCTCGGCCTCGGGGTTGACGTCGATCTCCCACAGTGCGCTGCGGAAGGACTTGGCGTCGGGGGCGATGCCGCTGACGGGTGCGACCAGACGGGTTCCGTCCGGCGAGAGGCGCAGGCCGTTGACGCGGCGAAGTCGGACGTACTCCGGCAGCTCATACCAGGAACGAACCAAGACACATACTCCTGAACGTCGACTCGTGATCCGGTGAGACCCTATCGGGCGGGTCCTGGGCGGCCACTGGCGCCGTCGACTCGGGAGAGGGGCGGTGTCAGCAGCGTTTACCCAACCTACCGGCGCGCCCCCGGCCGCGCTCCCCCGTCCGGCGCGACCGCGCGGCGGACCCCGCTCCGGACCGCGTCGGGGGCGGGTCCGCGAGGGGGCCGCCCGGCCGCGGCCGGGGCCGGCGACCGGGGCCCGGGGCCGACGCGCGGCAGGTCCGTCGCGGGGCGGGCCGGGGCCCGGCCCCGCGGGCCGTCCGGGGGCGGAGGCCCGGCGCTCCGCCCCGTCCCGGCGCGGAGCAGTTCAGCAGTCGCAGCCGGCGCAGCGCGGGAGGGCGCCCAGCTTCCGGGGTTCCTTCCCGCCGGTGTACTCGCGGACCAGGTCGGTCACCATGGAGACGAACGCGGGGTGCGTGCCCGGGCTGAGCGCGCGCTCGTAGCCGATGCCCAGCTTCTGCGCGGTCTCGCGCGCCTCGACGTCGAGGTCGAACTTGACCTCCATGTGGTCGGAGACGAACCCGTGCGGGACGACGACCACGGCGGGCACGCCCTCGGCGGCGAGCTCCTCCATGCGGTCGTTGACGTCCGGCTCCAGCCAGGGCTGGCTCGGCGGGCCGCTGCGGCTCTGGTAGACGACCTCGAACGGGTACTCGCGGTCGAGGCGGTCCACCACCAGGCGGGCCACCTCGGCGAGCTGCGCCCCGTAGGCGCCCGCGGGGCCGAACCCCTGCCCCGGACCTCCGCTCTCCTGCGCCATCGCCATGGGGATGGAGTGCGCGGAGAAGAGCAGGCGGGCGCCCCGGCGCTGGTCCTCGGGGAGGGCGTCCAGGGACGCGAGGGTGTGCTCCACCAGCGGCTCGACGAACCCGGGGTGGTCGTAGAAGGGACGGATCAGGTCGACCTCGGGGGCGTCCTCCCCCAGTGCGGCGCGGGCGCGGGCGATGTCCTCCTCGTAGGCCGTGCGGCTCGACCAGTTGCAGTACGCGGAGGTGGGCAGGGCCAGCACCCGGCGCACGCCGTCGTCGCGCATCGCGGCGAGGGTGTCGGTGAGCATCGGCGCCCAGAACCGGTTGCCCCAGTAGACGGGCAGGTCGATCCCGTTGGCGGAGAAGTCGTCGGTGATCGCGGCGATCAGGTCCCGGCACTGCTGGTTGATCGGGCTCACGCCCCCGAACAGGAAGTAGTGCTCTCCGACCTCGGCCAGCCGCTCGCGGGGGATGTTGCGTCCGCGGGTGACGTTCTCCAGGAAGGGGATGACCTCGTCCTCGCCCTCCGGGCCACCGAAGGAGATCAGCAGAAACGCGTCGTAAGGCCTCATGGACCTTATGAAACCAGCTCTCCGGGACCTCCTCGCGCGACCCCCCGGATCAGCGCCCTGTGGTCTTGGCCTCCCCTCCCCCGGCGGGCGGAGCACCCGGCGGAGGACCCCCCTGGCGGCAGAAGTGACCAGTGGGTAATGTCGCCGCATGACAGATGTGTCGTGGCACACATGGGCGGACACCTACCAGGCGCGCCCGAGGCGCACGGCGGCTCCCGGGGACACCGCGGCGGTGGCCGCCGCGGTCCTCTCGGCCGCCGACGAGGGCCTGAGGGTCCGCATGGTCGGTTCGGGCCACTCCTTCACCGACGTGGCGGTCACCGACGGCCTCCTCCTCTCCCCCACCTCGTTGGCCGCGGTGCGCTCGGTCGACCCGGAGGCGGGCACCGCCACGGTCGAGGCGGGCCTTCCCCTGTGCGACTTCAACGACGTGCTGGCCGAGCACGGCGTCGCCCTGGCCAACATGGGCGACATCGCCGTGCAGACCATGGCCGGAGCGGTGCAGACCGGCACCCACGGGACCGGCCGGGACTCGGGCGGCCTGGCCTCCCAGGTGGTCGGGCTGGAGATGGTGCTCGCCGACGGCTCCGTGGTCGAGTGCTCCCCGGACCGCGACCCCGGGCTGTTCCACTCCGCCCGGGTGGGGCTGGGCGCGTTCGGCGTGGTCACCGCGCTGACGATGGCGGTGCGCCCGGCCTTCCTGCTGTACGCGAGGGAGGAGCCGATGCCGTTGGACGAGGTGCTGGAGAGGCTTCCCGAGCTGCGTGCGGGCAACGAGCACTTCGAGTTCTTCTGGTTCCCGCACACCGGCAACACCAACACCAAGCGCAACAACACCGCGGACGGGCCGGCACGGCCGCTGTCCGGCTTCCGGACGTGGCTGGACGACGACTTCCTGTCCAACACGGTCTTCGAGAGGGTCAACCGCGTGTGCCGGCGCCACCCCCGGCTCGTGCCCGCCGTGAACCGGATCAGCTCGCGGGCGCTGTCGGCCCGCAGGTACACCGACACGTCGCACAAGGTGTTCGCGTCCGTGCGCGACGTGCGGTTCGTCGAGATGGAGTACGCGATCCCCGCCGAGCACCTGGTGGACGTGCTGCGCGAGGCCCGCAGGATCGTGGACCGGGGCGACCACCGGGTGAGCTTCCCGGTGGAGGTGCGGTTCGCGCCGGCCGACGACGTGTGGCTGTCGACCGCCTACGGGCGCGACACGGCGTACGTCGCGGTGCACGTGTACAAGGGCACCCCCCACGAGGCGTACTTCGCCGACATGGAGGCCGTGTTCACGTCGGTGGGCGGGCGCCCGCACTGGGGCAAGATGCACACGCGCGACCGGTCCTACCTGGAGAAGGTCTACCCGCGCCTGGGCGAGGCCCTGGCGGTGCGCGACCGCGTGGACCCGGGGCGCCGGTTCGGCAACGACTACCTGGAGCGGGTCCTCGGCTGAGGCGCCGGGGACGCGGTGCGGGCCCCGGGGCCCGGCTCCCTCCCGCCCGGAGCACGCGTCGCCGCACACGGGCGGCGGGGCCCCGTGCGGGGTCCCGCCGCCGTCGTCCTGTGCCGGGGGCCCGTCAGCCCGCGGGGGGCGCGGGGGCGGGCGCCGGGGCGGGGGCCCCGCCCCCCTGTCCTCCGCCGTCGCCGGTCCCGGGGTCGGGCTGCTGCGTACCCGGGTCCTGGGGTTCCTGCTCCTCGACCGGCGGGTCCGTGGGCTCGGTGGTCCCACCGGTGCCGCCGTCGCCGCCCGTCCCGCCGCCACCGGTGCCGTCCTCGGGCTCCTCGGTCGCGGGGGCGTCCGGCTCGGGCGTCGTCCCGGTCGTTCCCGTCCCCGGCTCCCGGTCGGTGGTCCAGGGCTCGTCCTCGGTGGTCTCCCCGGTCCCGGGGTCGTCCTCCTGCGCCGGGGCGCCCGAGCTGGAACCGCCGAACAGGGTGGGCGAGGTGGGCTCCTCGCCGCCTTGCGTCCAGGCGGTCAGCGACCGTCCCGTGAACAGCTCGAACAGCAGGATCACGAGCATCACCAGAGCGAACACCGCGGCGGCCGGGACCACCACGGAGCGCCAGCCGCGCCGCGGACGGAGGCCGCCCCCCTCCCGCTCCCCGGAACCGCCGCGGCCCCGGCCCCCGGTGTCCGCCGCGGGCAGCAGGGCGGTCCCGTCCGGGACGCCGACCCGGTTCGCGGGGTCCCCGGGGCCGCCGAAGGCGGCGGTCCCGTCGTCGGTCGCCCCCAGTGCGGGCATGGCCATCGTGCGGGTGGCGTCGAAGTCGCGGGGCGCTCCGTCGGGAGGGCCCGCCTCGGAGACCTCCCTGAGCAGGCCCGACTCGGAGATCTCCTCCGGGAAGGGGGCCACGGGCGCCCCGGGCGCCACGGGTGCGGCCTCGGTGTGGCCGACCGCCTTCCCCGCCAGCTGCCTGGCCTGTTCGCCGCTGCGGGAGAACCAGTGCTGGAGGAGGGGGCTGACCAGGGTGCTGAGCGTGGCCATGACGGCGGCGCCGACGACCGTGCCGTACACGTTGAGGTACGAGGCCGCGGTCGCGGCGGCGAGCGTGGCGGCGCCGGCGCCCGCGACCTGGGAGACGCTCAGTTCGATCCGCTTCTTCTTCCCGGTGCCCTCCTCCGCCTCGTTGTCGTCGTCGTGTCCGGTCCGACCCATCCGGTCGCCCCTCCTTCGTCGGCCGCGCGGGGCGCGACGGGAACTCGTACTGGCGGGATGCGCGTGTGGTGGGGCATACAGCCCCACAGTCACCAAACATCACATTTCGCTCATAGATGGATAACTCACCCTAAGGGGCCCCGGGTTCCGATAACGCCAAGACATAAGAAGCATCACTCTCCGGCATAGGTCGGCGTGTCGGTTTGCTCAAGAGGGTCATCGTCCGATCGGGCCCCGGGCCGAGATCGGAGTTTTTCCCATACCTGGGGTGATTCAGGGGCCCCGGGATACCATCACCGCGGAGCCTTCGCACGGGATCGGCGACATTCCCCCCGATCGCTCCCGGTCGCCGAAGGCTCAGCGTGCCAAGATTGGCAGCGGAAGCGACCGTGAGTGCCCCGGCACCCGGGGCGGCTCCCACCGTGGTCAGTGCCACGGAACGGGAGGCGGGCACAGTTCGGACATGCCGGGCGCGGTACTGGCCGAACCGCTGTCGGCCGACCAGACTTGGAGAACGCGGGGACCGGGTCGCGGGACCTACCCTCGACGGGACGCGAAAGGGAGGGCGATGCACGAGCTTCGCCTCGTGGCCGTGAGCGAGGACGGCACCTACCTGGTGCTCGCCAGCGCCGGCCGTGGAACCCGTTTCACGCTGCCCGTCGACGACCGTCTCCGCGCCGCAGTCCGCGGCCAGTTCTCCCGGCTCGGCCAGTACGAGATCGAAGTGGAGAATCCGTTGCGCCCCAAGGAAATCCAGGCCCGCATCCGGTCCGGCGAGACCGCGGAGGCCATCTCCGAGATCTCCGGCATACCGATCGAACGGGTCCGCTGGTTCGAGGGCCCCGTCCTCCAGGAACGCGAGTACATCGCCCAGCAGGCCCAGCGCGCGACCGTGCGGGCGCACGGCGACGCCGGACCGGGCCCCTCCCTGGGCGACCTGGTCGCCAAGCGGATCGGCGCGCACCAGCTGGAGACCGGCGACGCCGTGTGGGACTCGTGGAAGCGCGAGGACCGCTCGTGGCAGCTCAAGCTCGTCTTCCTGCACGGCAGCGAGGAGCGCGTCGCCCACTGGCTGTACGAGCCCAGACACAACAGCGTGGTGCCCGCGGACGAGGAGGCCGCGCGGTTCTCCTCCCCGGAGCCGGACGCGCCGTCCGCCCCCGGCGCGAACGTGACGCCCTTCGCACCGCGCCGGAGCGAGGCCCCCGCGCACATGCCCCGGATGGACGCGCAGTCGGCGGCGGAGCGGCGCCCCGACCACGCCCCGGCCCGCCGGGCGCCCCGGGAGGAACCCCTCGACGATCCGCTGCCCCCCGTCCGGGCGGCCCGGCCCGAGACCGACCGGTTCGGCGACCCCGTCCGCGACGAGCGCCGGCGCCGGTTCGAGGTGCCCGGCTCGGAGCAGGCCGGTCACCGCCGTCCCGGTCAGCGTGCGGACGGCCGCGACGGGGACGCCGACCCGGACCGCGACCCCCGCCGCGAACCGCGGTACAGGTCGGAGGAGCACCGCCCCGCCGAGTTCCGCCCGTCCGACGCACACCCCGCCGACAGGCTCCGCGAGGAGGAGCGCCGCCCCTCGGAGTACCGTGCCCCCGGCGAGCGCCAGGGCGAGCGCCGCCCCACGGGCCGCCTGCCCACCGAACGCGTCCGAGAGTGGGACGACCGGGCGGAGCGCCCGGGCGGGACGCGCCCCGAGCACCCCTTCGGGGGGCCGCGCGCCGAACCCGGGCCCCGTGCCCCCGAGTCCGACCGGCGCCCCGCGCCCGAGCCGTCGGCGCCCGCGGCGTACGCGGACCACGGCGCGGAGGAGCGGCCCCCGCGCCCCGAGCGCCGCACGGCCCCCGAGTGGCCGCCGGAGGGCCGTCCGGCACGCGCCGCCGAACCCGACACCGCACCGCCGGCGGCCGATCCCCCGGCCCAGCCGCGGCCCGCCGCGCGGCGCCGCCGGGCCACCATGGACCTCAACGACACCGGGACCCCCCGCCGCGCCGCCGACCAGGCGCCCGCGAGCCCCGCGGCCGTGCCGGCGGTCGCCAACGGGAGCAACGACCGCGCCGCGGCCAAGCGCAAGGGCCGCGGCCGACGCGCATCGGTCCCCTCGTGGGACGAGATCATGTTCGGGTCCAAGAAGGACGAGTAGGCGCGTTGACGGCGCCGGGGGCGGCCACACCCCCGGCCCGCCTCGGCGGAGGGCGACCGGAGCCGCACGGCACGGTCGCCCTCCGGCGTTCCCGGCCGCCCCGGCGCGGGGGACCGGGCCGCCCGCCGGCGCGGAGTGGGTTCAGCCCTTGTGCCCCGGCGCGCCGGGATCCTCCAGGAACGGTCGCACCATCTCCGGGGTGACCTGCGCCGCGAAGGCCACCGACTCACCGATCGAGGCGTCCTGGACGGTGTAGCCCCCCGCGCCCGCCCCCACGGTGACCTGGAGGTCGGCCAGGGAGGGTCCCCGCTGGAAGAGGGTCTGCCTCCAGGTCCAGCCGATCACCGCCGAGCGCTCCACCGTCGCCTGGCTCCGGCTCAGCGAACCGGAGCGGACGCTCACCCGCTCGCCGTCGTACCCGTGGCCGAGGGCCCGGTAGCGGTCCACGCCCAGGGGGATCCCCAGCACGGCGAGCACGGCGCCCGCCACCGCGAGCCACTCCGCCCCCAGGGCCGCGGCGACCACCGCCACCAGGGCGAACGGTCCGACGGCCCGCGTGAGCCGCCGGAACAGGGCAGCACGCGGATGGCGCTTCAGGGTGCCCCCGAAGAGGGCCAGCGCCCGGCCGACCACGTCCTCGACCACGGGGCGGGGCCCGGTCGGGAGCAGCACGGCGCGGTTGGCGGCGTCGCCCAGGCCGGTGACGATGGCGCGCAGGCGCACGGCGCCGCGCGTGCGTTCGAGGGGGGTGTCCAGGAGCTCGTGGCCGCGGATGCGGCGCCTCTCCAGCGTGACGCTGCGCCGGGTGAACAGCCCGCGCTCGGCGACCAGGGAGCCGTCGCGCCCGCGGAGCGAGAAACCCCAGTGCGTGAGGGCGTAGGAGACCACGGCGAACACCGGCATCAGCAGCACCAGCACACCCGCGAAGACCAGGGCCGCCACCAGGAGGAAGCCCCGGTCCGACGAGGTGACCCAGTCCACGACGAAGTCGTTGGCCAGCTCTCCCGCCGTCTGCTGGACCGTACCGAAGAGGGTGGCCAGGACCGCGAAGGGGGTGAGCAGGTACCCCAGGCTGAGCGCCCCGTACAGGTACCAGGAGCGCGGCATGGCGAAGTACGTGACGGTGTCGTCCTCCGGGACCGGCGGAGCCTGCGCCTCCCCCCGCGCCGCCTCCCCCGCCTCCGGGGCCCCGCCGCCAGGGGCCGCCCGGGGCCCGGTCTCCTGCCCGGTGAGGACGGCCTTGCGGTGCAGCAGGACGCGGCGCAGGCGCTCGGCCTCGTCCGCCGCCACCGCGTCCAGCTTGCCGTCCTCGGTCGCGGCGGCCGATCCGGCCGCGGCCTCGATGCGCACCACGGCGACACCGAGGAGACGGTGCAGCAGCGTGCTGGTGACGTCGACGCCGCGGACGCGTTCGAGGGGGATCGTGCGCCGGGAGCGCCTGATCAGCCCCTTGCGGATCTCCAGCCGGTCCTCGCCGACCTCGTAGCGGGTGGTCCTCCAGGTGACGAAGCCGCCGACGAGCAGCGCCACGACGGTGGCGCCCGTGGCGCCCAGCACCCAGGCGTTGAACCCGCCCAGCACCAGTCCCGCGGCGATCGGCACCAGGAGGCCCTTGAGCTGGTTGATGGGGCCCACGACCATGCTCCGGGGGCTGATCCGGCGCGCCCGCTCCGGCGCGAGGAAGGGCGCCGCGTCCCGGGCCCGTCCGCCGGGCGCGTCCCCGGCCTCCGGCCCCTCCGCCGGCGCGGGCCCCCACCAGGCGCGCGGAGCCGCCCCGTGCGGGGGCCCGGAGTGCGGCGGGGCGCCGTGCGGGGGCACGTCGCCGGGCGCGCCCGGGTGGGGCGCGGGGCCGTGCCACGGGACGCCCCCGGGAGGAGCGCCGTACGGCGGAGGGCCCTGGGGCGGGGCGTCGTGGGGCGGGGCTCCGTACGTAGTGGCCGTGCGGGGAGGCTCCGGAGCGGGAGCCGGCTGCCCGTGCCCCGGCACGGCGCCGGGGCCGGTCCGGGACCGGTCGTCCCACCCCTGCGGCGGACCCCCCGCGCCCTGGGCCGATGTGCCGTACACCGCCGGCGGGCCGGCCGGAACCGCGCCCCCCGCCGCGCGCCCCGGGTCCCGGGGCGCGGGCGTGCTCCCCGGGGCGACCCAGCCCCCGGCCGGGGCCGACCCCTCGGGCGGGGGCGCCGGGTGCGGCTCCTGCCCGGGACCGCCGTGCGCGGGTACGCCCTCCCCGGGTCGAACGCGTGCCGCGCCGTCCCCTTCCGCGGGCCGCGCGCCGTGGCCCCCCTGCGGGCCGCGGCCGGTCCCGTCCGGGACGCCGCGCGCCCCGGACCCGTACCGTTCCCCGTGCTGTTCGGCGCGACCGCCGTCCTCCTGCTCCGTGCCCATCAGGTCGCGTCGTCCCTCAGCGCTCCGGCGCGCACCGCGAGGTCCTCGCTCAGGCGGCGCGCCTGCCCGGCGTCCAGCCCCTCGATCGTGGACGAACCCGCGTAGGAGGCGGTCTGCACCTCCAGCGTGGCAACGTCGAACACGCGCTCCAGCCACCCCTGCGTGTGGTCGACGGTCTGCAGCCTGTTGACGGGCACCAGCTGCCAGGTGCGACTGATCCAGCCCACCCGCGTGTAGATGATGTCCCCGGCCACCTCCCAGCGGTGCACCCTGTACCGCCAGGACGGCACGATCGCCACCTTGAGCAGCGCGTACACCCCGTAGGCGAGCGGGAGCAGCCACGCGTTGTCCTGCACGCTGAACGGGATCCAGGCCCAGCCGAGCGACGAGGCGCCCCAGGCGACCGCGCTGAGCAGGACGAGGGTGAACACCGACCCGAACAGGATCCTCAGGGTCCACACCCCGATCGCCCTGCTGCTCACGCGGCTCTGCGGGGGCCGCAGCCGCGCGGCCTCCCCGTCCCCTGGTTCGGGGCCGCCCCGGGGCCGGTCCGGGTCGGGAATGGCGTCGTACGGCGGGGTGTTCATCACCTGCACGAGTTTAGGCCCTCCGTGTCCGAAGGCCCCTCCCCGCGGGCCTCCCCGCACGGCCGCCCCGGGGCGCGGGAACTCTGTCAGCGTTCTGTCAGCCCGGCTCGTCACACTGGTGGACGAACGTTGAAACGGAGGAACGATGACTGACGCCATCCGCGCGGAGGGCCTGGTCAAGCAGTTCAAGGGCAAACGCGCCCTGGACGGTGTCGACCTGACGGCCAGGACGGGGGCCGTGCTCGGCGTCCTGGGGCCCAACGGGTCCGGCAAGACCACGATGGTGCGCATCCTGGCGACCCTGCTCAGACCCGACGGCGGGTACGCCGAGGTCGGCGGCTTCGACGTGGTCCGCCAACCGCACGAGGTCCGCCGGCTCATCGGCCTGACGGGCCAGTACGCGGCCGTGGACGCCGATCTGACCGGCACCCAGAACCTGCTCCTCATCGCGCGCCTGCTGGGCTTCGGCGGGGCCGACGCCCGGGCCCGCGCCGCGGAGCTGCTCGAGCGCTTCGAGCTCACCGACGCCGCGGACCGCCCCGCCAAGACCTACTCGGGCGGCATGCGACGACGGCTCGACCTGGCCGCGAGCCTGGTCGGCCGCCCGGCCCTGCTGTACCTGGACGAGCCCACGACCGGGCTGGACCCGCACAGCCGCAACGGCCTGTGGGACGTCGTGCGCGGGCTGGTGGACGACGGCGTGACCGTCCTGCTCACCACCCAGTACCTGGAGGAGGCCGACCAGCTGGCCGACGACCTCATGGTGCTCGACCACGGGCGGATGATCAGCAGGGGGACCCCGGAGGAGCTCAAGAGCCGGGCCGGGAACCAGGTGCTCGAACTGCGCACGGTGGACCCCGGGCAGATCTCCCTGGCGACGAGGATCATCGAGGCGGTCACCAGCACGCCCGTCGTCTCCGACGGGCTGCTCGCCAGCGTCCCGGTCACCAGTTCGGGCGTCCTGCCCGAGGTGGTGCGCCGCCTGGACGAGCAGGGCGTGGCGGTCGCCGAGCTGTCGCTGCGCAAGCCGAGCCTGGACGAGGTGTTCCTCGCCCTGACCGGGCACACCGCCGAAGAGGAGACCGCGGACGCGTCCGCGGACGAGGGGGCCAGAGCATGAGTACCGTGACGACCCGGACCCGGGCCGCGGAGCCCGGGGGCGCTCCGGCGATCCCGGCGAGGATCACGCCGCTGGGCACGATCCGGAACGGCCTCCAGCTGGCCTGGCGCAGTGTCCTGAAGATCAAGGCCAACCCCGAGGAGGTCTTGGGGCTGATACTGCAGCCGGTCATGTTCGTGACCCTGTTCGTCTTCGTCTTCGGGCAGGCGATGATGGGCGACTGGCAGGCCTACCGCGACTTCCTGATGCCCGGCATCATCGCGCAGTCGGTCATCTTCGCGACGCTGGGCACGGGCTTCTCACTGAGCCAGGACGTGGAGAAGGGCATCTTCGACCGGTTCCGGTCGCTGCCCATCGCCCGGTCGGCCCCGCTCACCGGCGCGATCCTCGGCGACCTGGCCCGGTACACGATCACCGTGGTGATGGTGCTCCTGGTCGGCATGCTCATCGGCTTCCGCCCCGAGGGCGGCGTGGTCGGCGTGGTCGTGGCGGCCGGCCTGGTGCTGCTGTTCGCGTTCGCGCTGTGCTGGATGTCGGCCTTCGTCGGCATGATCGTGCGCACGCCGATGGCCGTGCAGGCGTTCGGGATGATCCTCATGTTCCCGCTGACCTTCAGCAGCTCGGCGTTCGTCGCCCCGGCGGACATGCCCAGCTGGCTGCAGGCGGTCGCCGCGAACAACCCGGTCACCCACGTCGTCGACGCCATGCGGGCCCTGATGCTCGGCACGGGCGACGCCACGGGCCCGGTCCTGTGGACGGTGGCGTGGTCCGCGATCTTCACCGCGGTCTTCTTCCCACTCGCCGTGTGGGCGTACCGCCGCCGCACCTGAGCGGCGTCCCGTCGCGCCGCCCCCGGGCCCCGGGGCGGCGCGGCCCCTCCGACCCCCGTCCGGTCACCGGCCGGAGCGCCGGTTCCCCGGCCTGTGGTCGGGCACGAGCGGGGCCAGCCACTCGCCCACACCCGCCAGGACCTCGTCCTCGTCCGTGCCCCTCGCCTCCGCGGCCAGCCGTTCGTACGCGGCCCCGCCCAGCTCCGCGCGCACCCGCTCCCGCGCCCGCACCACGAACGGGGTGGTGCGGTCGGGGACGCCGCGCAGCCCCTCGGCGTACCCGAGCATGCGGGCCGCCCGGCGCGGTTCCTCCCCCGCCAGCATCATCGCGAAGACGTCCAGGATCTCCGCGCAGACGGGGCGCAGCCCGTGGGAGGCCGTCCACCACGCGCGGCCGATGTCCCGCCAGGCCGCCTCCCGCTCTCCGGCCTTCCAGTGCAGGAGCGCGGACATGGCCCCCAGGCCCCCCTCCAGGTAGACCGGTGAGAACCCGCCCAGGCCGCTCAGCTCCTGCCGCATCCGGTCGACGACCTCGCGGGCGCGCTCCAGCTCCCCTGCCTCGCCGAGCCAGTGCGCCTCCGCCAGCGACAGCAGCACCCTGTGCTCGTCCTGGACCGGGTCCTCGAAGTCGGACAGCGCCCCCAGGTCCCGGCGGGCCGCATCCAGCTCCCCGAGGTCGGTGAGGGTCTGGGCCCGTCGGACCCGGAACACCGCCGCCATCCCCGTCAGGCCCGACTCCGAGGCCAGCCGCATCCCGTCGGTCAGCAGCTCGCGGCAGCGTTCGAGGTCCTCGAAGCGGTACACGTCCACCAGCTGGGCGAGCGCCTGGCACGCGCCCCAGGCGTCGCCGCAGGCACGGAACTCCTCCAGTGCGGCCTCCGCCTTGTCCGCGGACTCCCCGGTGTGGCCGGTGACGGCGTCGAGCAGGGACAGCAGGACGCGCACCATCGCGCGCATCCAGGGGTCGGGCTGGTCCAGGGCCGCGGCCAGGCGCTCGTAGGCGTCACCGGACCGCCCCTGGAGCATCGCCCTGTACAGCAGGCAGTGGACGAGCACGGGATGGCGCTCGACCCGCCCGCCCGACGCCGCGACGACCTCCTCGACCTCCCTGATGGCCGCCTCCACCGTGGCGTGGTGCGTCGAACCGTCGCCCGCCCGGTGGAACAGGCAGCTGGCGTAGGCGACGGCCCTGCCCTCGGGGACGCGGCCGCCGAGCATGTCCAGGACCGCCTCCGACCAGCGGACCAGCCGGCGCCAGGACCCTCCCAGGGTCCAGTACCACTGGGTGTGCTCGACCAGGTCCAGGGCGAGCCCGGCGTCCGCGCGCTCCACCGCCCACCGCACCGCCGCGCCGTGGTCCGCGGACTCGGGGGCCAGGCGCGCGAGCAGTTCGCCCTGGCGCCGCCCGCGCAGGAGCGGGTCCGCCGCGCGCCACAGGTCGCGGACGTGGCGCGCGTGGGTGTCGCGCACGCGCACCTCCTCCCCGCTGAGGGCCAGCCTCTCGGCGGCGTAGGCGCGGACGGTCTCCAGCTGCCGGTAGCGGGGCGGGGCGTCGTCGCCGACGGGGTTCTCGGCGATCACGAGCGACTTGTCCACCAGGGAGAACAGGACGGTCCACACGTCCCGGCCGTCCACCCGCCCCTCCGTGCCGGGGCCCGGTGCGGGGTCGGCGCAGATCCGCTCGACGGCCTCCAGGGTCGCGCCGCCGGCGAAGACCGACAGGCGCCGCAGCAGGCGCCGCTCGGGTTCGTCGAGGAGTTCCCAGCTCCAGTCGACGACGGCCCTCAGCGTGCGGTGGCGCGGCAGCGCGCCCCGGCTGCCCCCGGTGAGCAGCCGGAAACGGTCGGACAGCCTCTCGGCGAGCTGGGCGGCGGTCATGGAGCGCAGCCTGGCGGCGGCCAGCTCCAGGGCGAGGGGCATGCCGTCCAGCTCCCGCGCCACGCGGACGACGTGGGCGACGTTGCCGGGCGTGACGGCGAAGCCGGGGCGCACCGCGGCGGCCCGCTCGGCGAACAGGGCGACGGAGGGGTAGGTGACGGCCTTCGCGGCGTCGGCGCCCTCGGGCGGCAGCGCCAGGGAGGGCACGGGCATGAGCTGTTCGCCCGGGACGCCGAGGGGTTCGCGGGAGGTGGTCAGGACGCGCAGGCGGGGGCAGCGGGCGAGAAGGGGCTCCACGGCCCTGGCCACGTCCTCGACGAGGTGCTCGCAGTTGTCGAGCACGATGAGCGCGGGACGGTCGCCGATGTGGGAGACGACCCGTTCCAGCGGGGGGACCGGCGCCCGGGAGGACGCCGCCCGGAGCATGGCGTACTCGCGCAGCCCCAGGGCGCCGGCCAGGGCGTCCGGGACGTCGGCGCCGGACCTGGACGCGAGTTCGACGAACCAGCCTCCCCGGGCGAGCAGGTGCGGAGCGCGTGCGGCCAGGGCGGTGGCGGCCTCGATCGCCAGGCGCGTCTTCCCCGCCCCGCCGGGCCCGGTCAGGGTGACCAGGCGCCCGGTGGTGAGGAGGCCCACGGCGGTCCCCAGCTCGGTGTCGCGCGGCACGAAACCGGTCAGGGTGGCGGGCAGGTGCAGGTTCGGCGGGGTCGCGGGCTCGGGGGAGGGCGCGTCGAACTCGCCGCGCAGCAGCCGCAGGTGGGTGTCGCGCAGCTGGGGCGAGGGGTCCAGGCCCAGGTTGTCGGCGAGGCGGCCGCGGAAGCGCTCGTAGGCGGCCAGGGCGTCCGCCGTGCGCCCGGTCGCGGCCAGCACCCGCATGAGCAGCTCGACGGGGCGCTCTCGGTCCGGCTCGCGCCGGGCGAGCGCCTCGACGCGGGGCAGGATCTCGGCGTGGTGGCCGAGGTCGGCGCGGGCCGCCAGGTGGTCCTCGGCCGCGGACCGGTGGGTCTCGGCCAGGCCCAGCGCGATGTCCTCGGCGATGCCGTGCGCGGTCAGGTCGGACAGCGCCGGCCCCCGCCACAGGGCGAGCGCCGCGCCCAGGTCCCGTTCGGCGTCGGCGGGCCGACCTGCGGCGAGGCGGGCCCTGCCCTTCGCGGCCAGGTCCTCGAAGCGGTCGAGGTCGACCTGTCCGGGGTCGACGTCCAGCCGGTAGCCCGTGCCGTCGCCGTCGACGGCGGCGCCTGTGCCCAGGGCCCGGCGCAGGCGGGAGACGAGCGCCTGGAGGGCGTTGCCCGCCGAGGCCGGGGGGTCGCCCGCCCAGATGCCGTCGACGAGCTGTTCGACGGGCACGCGCCGCCCGGCGCGGAGCAGGAGGAGGCAGAGGAGGACGCGCAGCCGCGCGCCGCCGATGGTGACGGGCCTTCCGGTCGCGTCGTGCACCAGGAGGGGCCCAAGGATGGAGAACCGCACCGACCCATGATCACCGATCCGGCCGGGGAGTGCGCGGAGCCGTGCTCCGGCGGGCCCGCTCCCGGGCCCGCGGGCGGGCCGCGGCGGGGCCCGCGGGCCGGGACGGTCGCCCGAACGCCCGCCTGACCACAGTAGGGTTCGCTCAGGAACGTGTCGCCGGAGCCCTGTGGCGGCTCCCCCGCGTTCCCTCCCCGAGCCCGGCGCCGGGTGTCCTCCCGACGCCGTGCCGGTCCACAGCGAGTCCCGCCTCCACGGCCCGAAAGTCCAGCAGGAGTTCCCATTGTTCCCGGCCCTCCCCTCCCCCCGGTCCACCGGTGCGCGCACGGCCCGCACGTCCCCCGCAGCGCTCGCGGGCGCGGTGGCGGCGGGGGCCGCACTGGTCCTGACCACGGGTTGCGGCATCCTCGCCCCGGGGCAGAACGGTGACATGCCCGACGACATCAACGTCACCAGCCCCCTGATGCAGGAGGGGCAGCCGCTTCCGGCGGCCTACACCTGCGAGGGGGCCTCGGACGGCGCTTCGGCGGACGGTGGGGAGCAGGAGGCGCAGGAGGCGTCCTCGCCGCCGCTGAGCTGGTCGGGGCTGCCCGACGAGGCGGGCTCCATCGCCCTGGTGGTCGACGACCCCCAGGTGGCCCAGGTGTTCTGGGTGGTCTACGACCTGGACCCGCAGCTGGTGGAGCTGCGGCAGAACAGCGTTCCGGCCGACGCCAAGCAGGGGCAGAACTCCCAGGGCGTCGCGGAGTACGGGGCGCCGTGCCCGGAACCGGAGGCGTCGTACGAGTACAGGTTCACCGTGTACGCGCTGGCGAACCCGCTGGACCTGCCGGAGGGCGCGTCGCTGGACGCGGCCCTGGACGCCATCGCCGACCAGGCCGTCGCCCGCGGGTCCCTGGTCACGACCAACGCCGGGTGACATAGGCCATAGGAGATCCTCTCCGGCGCCCCGGATCCCCGTGGCCACGGGAAACCGGGGCCACGGGGATCCGCCCAGGAAGCATCCGTCGCCCTCTGCACACGGGGCGCGACAGCGCATACAGTGGGGCAGTGCCCCTCGCCCCATTTCAGATGACCGATTCCCGTCCACTCGCCGCGCGGCGCACCGACCTGGAACCGCACCGGACCACCTGCACCCCTCGTGCCACGCAGGTCGGACAGACCGGGCCATCACGGAACCAGGCGGCCGCCGCACATCCCCGGCCGGTTCCCGACACTCCGGTCCCCGGTGCGACCCGGGCGCGGCCGACCTCCCCAAGGTAGTGCGTAGACCATGACCGTCACCGTCATCATCATCATCGCCGTCATCGTCGTGCTCGCCGTGCTCGTCCTGCTCCTGCTGGGCATGCGCGCTCTGAGCGTCGGCTCCCGCGAGGACGACTACGACGACGAATACGAGTACGACGACACCGAGGACTCCGGTCGCGACCCCGACCGCGCACAGGAACGCGACCTCCCCGAGGACCGCGGCGACGAGGAACCCGCACCGCGCGGGCGGTCCCGCCGCGGGCACCAGGACGGCGGCGGCCGGTCGGAGAGGCGCCCCAAGGGCCGGCGCAAGCGCGAGGTCGACTGGGACGACGATGGCGACGCGGACGGCCTGTCCGACAACGACTTCTGGTCCAGCCTGAGCGAGGACGGCCCGGCCCAGCGCTCCTCGGAGCCCCGCGGTCGCCGCGGCGACCGCGAGGAGCGGAGCCCCAGCGTCACCGCGTACGAGTACGAGGAAGACGACTACGACGACGGGTACGAGGACTTCGAGGAGGAGACCGGTCCCCCCGGGGCGACCACGATCCTGCCCGCGGCGACCGGGGCCGGCGGCCCCTCCGCCGACCTGGCGATGCTGGCGAGCCTGGGGCAGGAGCAGGCCTCCCCCCAGCCGGACGAGCCGGCGGGACGGTCCGGCAGGCACGGGCAGTCCGGCGCGGCCGGGCCGAACCCGCTCGGCCCGGACGAGCGCGCGCTCCCGCCGCGTCCGGAGCGCTCCGCCCTCACCTCGCCCCAGGGGGCCGCGCCCGCGCAGGGCCTGCCCCCGGCACAGCACGCCGCACCCGCGGCCTCCGCCCCCCGGGACGACGACCCGCTCGGCTCGGGCTCGTGGACGCCCGGGGCCTCCTACTCCCAGCCGCGGACCGACCCCCTGGCGGGTCCCTCCCCCCTGGGAACCCCGGACTCGCGCGACCCGCTCGGCGGTTCCGGCCCGGCGCCGGGGACCGGCTCCCCGCTCGGCGGCCTCCCGTCCTACGGCGGCGCCTCGCCGGGCCGGTCGGACCACCAGGGCGCGGGCCGCCCGGAGAGCCCGGCCGCGAGCGACCCGCTCTCCCCGGGGTTCCGGGCCACGACCCCGGCGCACGGCTCCGACGTCGACTCGCCGATATGGTCCAGCATGGACACCGGCGCACACCAGCGCTCCGACTTCGGTTACGGCGGCCCCTCCTCCCCCGGGTCCGGCGCGACGACGCCCCCGTTCGGCGGGAGCGGCTCCGCGGACCCCCTGGGCGGCGGCTACCCGGCGGCCCCCCGGTCCGAGGGCGGCTACGACACCGACTCCTTCACCCGATCCGACTACGACACCGGCACCCACACGCGGGGGGACCACGCGGGCACCGGGCTCCCCGGCTACGACACGGGCACCCACACGCGGCCCTCCTACGACACCGGCAACCACACACGGGGGGACCACCCGGGCACCGGACTCCCCGAGTTCGACACCGGCAACCACACCCGCCCCTCCTACGACACCGACTCCTTCACCCGCTCCGGCTACGACACCGGCACCCACACACGGGGGGACCACCCGGGCACCGGGCTCCCCGGCTACGACACGGGCACCCACACGCGGCCCTCCTACGACACCGGCAACCACACACGGGGGGACCACCCGGGCACCGGACTCC
>NZ_JBHSUF010000018.1:0-52088 GCF_042660575.1 Nocardiopsis tropica | reverse complement strand
CCGCTCCGGCTACGACACCGGCACCCACACACGGGGGGACCACCCGGGCACCGGGCTCCCCGGCTACGACACGGGCACCCACACGCGGCCCTCCTACCCCGACGGCAACACCCCCCTGTGGGGTGAGAGCGGCGGCACGTTCGGCTCCCCGAGCGCGCCCACCGTTCCCGGCGCGCAGGGCGGCGGCCCCGGGCTGCCGGGAGGCCCCGGATCCGCCGGCGGACCGGCGGCGCCCGGCTCCCATGCCGGACCCGAGCGGGAGGCTCCGGCGCCCGGCGTGCCCTCCCCCTTCAACGGCGGGCCCGTCGGCCACCCCGGACACCCGGGCGGACAGGACGGCACTCCGTACCCGGGCGGCCCGCAGGGCTACCCCCCGCTCCCGCCCACGGGCGGCTATCCCGCCGAGCAGCTGCGCGGCGAGGTCCCGCAGGGCTACGGCGGCTACCAGGACCAGGGGGACCGGTTCGGGCGGCCGTCCGGCCCCGGCGGCCCGGGCAGCGGCTACTCCGAGATGCTGGGCGGCTCCTACCCGGCCCAGCAGCCGCAGCAGTCGCAGCCCGACTACGGCGGCTACCCGCCGCTGGACGGGTGGCAACAGCACGGCGACGAGGGACGGCCGGACGGTCCCGGGGCGCCGGGCCCCTACCCGCCCGAGCAGCCCTACGACCAGCGGGGGTACGGCCAGGAGCGTTACGAGGGCGGGTACGAGGACGGCCGCTTCCGCTGAACCGGTGCGGTCCGGACGGCACTGACGCGCCGTGACCGGCCCGCGCCGCCGGACCCCGTCCGGCCCCACCGCTTCACATCACCGAGGTGCACGGGACAACCCCGTCACCTCGGTGTTTTTTCTGTCCTGATTTGTCCCCACGCCTTGTGAAGCCGGGAAAACAGCCACGGAAACCACAACAGATGGTAACCCTGAGCTACGAAAGTTGACTACAGTTGGTGATTGACAGGCGACCCTTCGGGGTTCCGTCGTGTTCACGCGTTCACCCGCACACCCCCCGATCCGGACACCGTCGTCCCCGTGCGCCTACGCCTCATTTGCCTGGTCCAACCCGAACGGAGCAACCATGCGCAACGACGCCCAGGGAGTACAGCCCGACGCACCGCCCGCAACCGCGGCGCCACCGGGCAGCCACAAGGACCGCAAGGGGGTCGCCGCCGACGTCGGCGCCTCCCTGGTGGTCTTCCTGGTCGCCGTCCCACTGTCACTCGGGATCGCCGTCGCCTCAGGCGCCCCGCTCATCGCAGGAATCATCGCCGCCGTCGTCGGCGGTATCGTCGCCGGACTCGTCGGCGGTTCGATGGTGCAGGTCAGCGGCCCGGCCGCCGGGCTGACGATCATCGTCGCCGACCTCATCGCGACCTACGGCTGGCGGGTGACCTGCCTCATCACCCTGCTCGCCGGTCTGGTCCAGCTCGTCCTCGGGGCCGTGCGCATCGCCCGCGCGGCCCTGGCCGTCTCCCCCGCCGTCGTGCACGGCATGCTGGCCGGGGTGGGCGTCACCATCGCCCTGGCCCAGCTGCACGTGGTCCTGGGCGGGGCCCCGCAGAGCTCGGCGGTGGCCAACATCGCCGACCTCCCCCACCAGATCGCGCACAACCACTCCGCCGCCGTCGCCGTCGGGGTCATCACCATCGCGATCATGTTCACCTGGAACAAGCTGCCGTCCTTCGGGAGGCTGCGCCCGGCGGTGGTCCCGGCCGCGCTGGTCGCGGTGGGCACCGCGACCGCCATCGCGACCGTCGGGGGCTGGAGGGTCGAGACCGTCTCCCTCCCGGACTCCCTGGCGGACGCCTGGAACGGACCGGTGCTCCCCGCGGCCGGGCAGTGGCACGGCATCGCCGTCGGCGTCGCCACGGTCGCCCTGGTCGCCAGCGTCGAGTCCCTCCTCGCCGGGATCGCCGTGGACCGCCTGCACAACGGCCGCCGGATCATGCTCAACCGGGAGCTCTTCGGCCAGGGCGCGGCCAACACCGTCAGCGGCGCCCTGGGCGGCCTGCCCGTCGCGGGCGTGATCGTGCGCAGCACCGCCAACGTGCGCGCAGGGGCGCACACGCCCCGGTCCACCATCCTGCACGGTGTGTGGATCCTTCTGTTCGTCGCCTTCTTCGCCCACGTGGTCGAGCTGATCCCGATGGCCGCGCTGGCCGCGCTCCTGGTGTTCATCGGCGTCCAGATGGTCTCGATCGCCCACCTGCGCAACCTGCGGCGCCACCACGAGGCCAGCGTGTACCTGGTGACCCTGTTCGGCGTGGTGCTCCTGGGCCTCATGGAGGGGGTGTTCATCGGTTTCGCCCTGGCCATGATCGTGTCCCTGCGCAGGCTCACCAAGCTGACCGTTACCACGGAGGAGCGCGACAACCGCGTCCACGTCACGGTGCACGGCTCGCTCACCTTCCTCGGGGTGCCCCGGCTCGCCCACGTGCTGCGCACCGTCCCCGAGGGCGCCCAGGTCGACCTGGACCTGCACGTGGACTTCATGGACCACGCCGCGTTCGAGGCCATCCACGCCTGGCGCGTGGACCACGAGCGCACCGGGGGCGCCGTCGACATCGACGAGGTGCACGAGAGGTGGTACGCGCGCAGCTCCACCAGTTCCGCCCCCGCCTCCAAGACCGCGCCCGGCGGCCTGGCGCGCTGGTGGGCGCCGTGGGGCATGCGCCGTGTCCCCGAGGAGACCGCGCGTGAGGTCAACCCCCTGGGCCTGCTCACGGCCGGCGCCCGCGAGTACCACTCCAGCACCGCCGACCGGATGCGGTCGCTGATGGGCCGGCTGTCCCACGGACAGCACCCGACCGCGCTGTTCATCACCTGCGCCGACTCGCGGGTGGTGCCGAACCTGATCACCTCGAGCGGCCCCGGCGACCTGTTCACCGTCCGCAACGTCGGCAACCTGGTGCCCAGGCGGGGAACCCCCGGCGACGTGTCGGTGGGTGCGGCGGTCGAGTACGCGGTGAACGTCCTGCGGGTGCCGTCGATCGTGGTGTGCGGACACTCGCACTGCGGCGCCATGAAGGCGCTCCTGGAGAAGGCCCACCAGGAGCCCGGGGACGCGCAGACCTCGCACATGTGCCGCTGGCTGGCGAACGGGCACGAGAGCCTGGTGCGGGCGGGGGAGGTGTCCGGGGCCCTGGCCGGCCTGCCCGCCGCGGAGGCGCTGCGGCGGCTCGCCCAGGCCAACGTGGAGGAGCAGCTCGGCAACCTCATGGGATACCCGGTGGTGCGCGAACGCGTGGAGTCGGGCGACCTGGAGCTGTCGGGGATGTACTACGACCTGGAGACGGCGAGGGTCCACCTGCTGGACACCGCGACCGGGGAGTTCCGTCCTGTGCAGGGCGTGGGCGATCCCGTTCCGCACCCCCGACCGGGTGCGGACGGGGATCAGCTGTTGGAGGAGTCGTCGCCGGGCGCGTCGTCACGCTCGTCCTGCTGAACGCCTGAGGCCTGGTAGGAGGCGAGCATGACGATCGCCACGATGGCCAGGACCGGCAGGCCGAAGAGGACCACCCAGAAGACGGTGGAGTCGAACAAGAGTCACCCATTCCCGTGAACGCGGATGCCCGTCGGGCCGTCGACCCCGGACGTCGGCCCACGGGCGCACGCGCTCCGGCACTCGGCCCGGGGTATGGAGCGCAAGGGCCAATCTATCGGTGCGCATGGGCGGCAGGCCATCACCGGCAGGCTGTATGCCTGTACCCATAGGACTTCCCGCGCCCCAGGGTTCCCACGCGCCGCGCGCGTCGCACCCCCGCCCGGGGCCCGGCAGGGCTCCGGGCGGGGGCGGCGGCGGGCCGATCGCGGCCGCCGCCCCACCATCCGCGGCCCGGTCCGGACAGCGCACCGCCGTTCGTCGCGGCCCCCGCGCCGTCGGTGCGGCCGTGCGCTCCCCGCGGGGGGCTCCGCGAGGGCCTCGGGCCGGAGCGCCGGCCCCGGTGCCGGGCAGGCCGACAGAGAACGTGGAGGGGGAAGGCCTGCTGTAGAAAGGATGTCCCGGGTCCCGCTCCCACCCCCGAGCAAGGAGAAGGCTCATGGACGAGATGACACGAATCCGCCGTGTGGTCGGATGCCTGGTGGTCTCCACCTCGATGTCGTTGGCGGCCCTCGGTCTGGGCACGACGACGGTGGGCGGCCACTGGCTGATGTGGGCGCTGTGGGCGTGGTGGGGGGTCCTGGCCGCGGTGACGGTGTGGGCGGTGGTGATGGTCCACCGCATCGGCAGCCGGAAGGAGTACCGGTGACCCCCACCCGGGAACCGGAGGGGCGCGGGGCGGAAGACCTGCACGCCTCGGGCTGAGCCCGCCCGTCCGGATCCAAGGTGCGGGAAGACCTGCCGCTACCTCGCCACCTGCTTTCCCGGTCTGCCGCAGGCCCCGCGATCCATCCCGCGTCCGTCCCGGGTCAAGCCCGGACAGGGCAAGGCATCCGCAGATGAACAGGGGTGTCGGTGGGGGCGGACCCGCGAGCGAATTTCCGGGTATTCTCAGGTCAGGAAGGTGTGGAGGGGGGGAGTCGGCCGGTAAGCCGGATTCCACCACGCCCGTTCCGCTGACCTCGGTCGATACCCACAGAAGCCGCGTCACCTGCGATGACAGGTCTCGCGGCTTCTCGCTGTTCCCCGGTGCTCCCTACCCTCCGAGCAAGCACAGAGCAAACATAAGACCACTGGGGATGGAAGTGGATCGGCGCCCACGGGCAGCCCAAATGAGCAGCCAAGAGTCGACGATCTACGGCTTCGCCCGATCGCCGGTTCTCGCTAATTTTTTCAACCCGACCCACCCCAGAGCGCACTAGAGGTCAAGAACTAGCTTTTATCGCCACAGAGGAGAGATATTTACCAAAGCTAGGTTTCTCCATTCACCTTAATCGCACTATAATTCTAATAAGTATGTCGCACTCATAAAGCTAGGATCAATCTTGACAGTCTACCTTTCCCTAATTACCCCAGTCGCATTGCTGATCACATTCACAATAGGATTTTTTTATGCTCGCCACATAAGAAAAGTAGATTTACTTCTCAAGTTGCATCAAGAGATGGCGAGCACTGAACATCAACAAGGGCGGAAGATCCTTATCGACTACGCAAGAATGGGAATAAACGCGAAAAACATAGCCAAAGACGACCGGGTCGCCGTGAATAAGGCACTGTCCATGATCGACATCCTAGGGTACTACTGCAAGAAAAAGTACGTGAAGGAGTCGGAGATTCTGGACCTCTGGGAGACTTCCCTTCGAAAAATTGCACCGAAAGCCCAAGAATTTATGGGGATTCTCGACTCCGAGAAAGGGGACACGACCTGGCCCTACGGTCGTCAACTCATAAACAAGGCGGAGTCCCTTCCCCCTGCCAGGCAAATTCGGAGGAACAGATAACCATCCCCCAGAGGAAATGAATAATCATTTCCTTTCGTTATCGTTACCTGTTGCCCCCGCGCATTCTCGCTCTCCATGCTGACCTTTCTGCGCTTCTCGTGGGAAAGCTCTTGGCCTGGAAGTCTGCGGGCCTCGCGCCCGTCCGCCCCCGTCCGCCCTGTCGGTCGACCACACCCCTGTGTCCCTGGACTGTTGCTGCCCCTGGTTCGCCCACTCTGTGAAGAATCGCCGTGCCCACTGGGCTCGGCGGGGCGCGCGAGGACGCGCCGCGCGGGACGCAGGCGAGCGCGGACGCGGCGCGCCTACCGCCGGACACCCCCGGGTGTCCGCAACCGCGCTTGCGCACTCCTGGTTGCCGCGTACATCAACACGCTTCGCACTCGCCCTCCCCTGAGGATGCCCCCGGGTAGAGATGTGCCCGCGACTTCCTCGGCGCCCTGGCCCCGCGCGCTCTCCGCCCCCACACCCCGCCGGCCCTTTTCCGCGCACCCCGCCCGCGGCTTGGTCCTCCCACACCCGAACCGGCCCGCCTCTCCCGTTCCGCGCCTCGACCCCCCTTGGTCGAACCAGCAAAGGAACCAGGCCCACCCCCGCCTCCCCCTTCCCCACCACGCTCCGACCCCGTCCCTCTTCCCGTCACCCTTCGTCCACGCACCGCGCGACCGCGCCGCCCAGGGGCCACAAGGTGGAGCGCCCCACTGTCCGAACGACCTTGTGGCCCCTGGGCGGTGTGGTAGGTCCCTGACTGGACGAAGGGTGAAAGGGAAGAGGGGCGCACCGCCACAGCAGACCCCAGCCGTGCGCGGTTGCCCCCGCTTCCTGGATCCCCGAGTCCCCGCCGGAGGCTGTGTTCTCACCGGGGGAACCGCGGGGCCGCAGCCGCCAGCAACGCGCCCGGCCATCCGCCCTCCGGCCGCGTCCCGCACCCGACCGCCCAGCCGCAGGCTGCCCCGCACCGCAGGTGCGGGCTTGAAGACGTAAGGAAACTTCTCATCACCCTGACCCCGGGCATGAAGAAACCCGGCTCACCTCGCGGTGGCCGGGCATCTCCTGGCGTCGTCTAGTTGGCGGGCCACTCGTAGTGGAGCTCCCACTGGTAGGTGGGCATGACATGCACACAGATCTCTACCGCCCGGTCGTTCTCGTCCCACGCCGTGTGAAGGATCTCGAACACCTGCTGCTCCGGGTCGGACTTCAGGAAGTCCGCCTCCTCCGGGGTGACGGTACGAATCCTGATGGCCTCGGTGAAGCGCGCAGGACCGAACCCCTTCTCGGCCAACCGGGAGTAGGTCCCACCGGGACCGGTGTCCTCCTCGACGATGGCGGTGCCTTCGGCCAAGGCCCAAGGAACATACGACGTCGCAACCTGAACAGGAGTCTCGTCCGCAAGCATGTGGCGCTTGCGAATCGCGACGGGCGCGCCCTCCTCGATCCCTAGAGCCTGAGCCGCATGCTTCGGAGCTTCGGTCTGTCCGTGCTGAACCAGGGTGGTCGTGGTCTCGTGACCTCGTTCCCTCAGCTCGCTGTCGAAGGCACCCCGAGCGCTGCCGGCCTCCCGGTTGGACTTCGCGTAGCGCTTGTTGGCGAACCGGGGAATCGGCGGAACGTCACGGACGTACGCGCCTACGTTGTCCACCACTCGCACCAACCCCTCCCGACGAAGCACAGCGATCGCGTTGCCCACGGTCCGCTGAGTGATCCCGAACTCTTCCGCAAGCTTCGGCTGACTCGGCAACTTCGACCCCGGGCTGTACTCCCCGCTCGCGATAGCTGCCCGGATGTGGTCTGCGACCTGCTGGTACCGGTGTCGTGGCGACTCAAGGCTCATACCTAGCTCCTTCCCCCTAGCTCGGAGGTTCACGTTACCCCTAGTGGTAACGAAGCGAAAAACGGACTTACCGGGCGTCGGACCTTACCTTTCGGTTAGATCCACATCTCCTGCTTGCCTCCTAGTTACTAGGGCTGTACTGTTGGCCTTGTTCCTAGCAACTAGGTTCTAGCTACTAGAAGGAGTTCAAGATGCGCAGTATTCCCGTGGACACGTCCCAGATGGTCTTCATCGCGGCCGGATCCCCGCGTCCCAAGGTCAAGGACCGCACCACCGGCGAGATCAAGTACAACGCCGACGGCTCCCCGATGTGGCAGCTCAAGGTGCTGGCGCAGGTCGAGGACAACGACGCGGAGACGCTGCTGGTCAGCTTCCCTGCGACGCACGCCATCACCGCCCGACTGGGGACCCCGCTCACCGTTCAGGGCCTGGTCGCGATCCCGTGGGAGACCAACGGCCGTCACGGCGTGGCCTTCGGTGCCGCCACGGTCGCGCCCATGGACCTGCGCAAGGCCACGGAGTAATGCCCAGCTGCTCGACATGCACGGGCACCGGAGAGGTCCGACACATGCCCGACTACCGACTTGCTCTGTGCCCGACCTGCAAGGGCAAGGGCGAAACCTCTTAAGGAAGGGATGACGATGTTCCCCGAGATTCTGTGGGCGGTCCCCCCGGCCGCCGCTGCGGTGCCGCTCTCGGCTGCCGCCTGGCACCACTGGTCACCGAACACCTGGTCCTACGGGCCCGGCCTGGTCGGTTCGGCTCTGCGGGTCTACCTGACCTGGGAGCACGTGTCGCAGGGATGCGGGCTCTCGCACACCCGTCGCCAGACCAAGGTCAAGGGCGGTGTGCGCCGGGTGACGGTGGAGAAGAAGCCGAAGCTTCGCCGCTTCCGGCCCACCCCGTTCGGGTTCCGGGTCCGTGCTCGGCTCCACGACGGGCAGACCCCCGACGACTACAAGGACGCTCTGACCCGGTTGGCGCACGCCTGGCGGGTGGACTCGGTCCGGCTGCGCACCTCGGGTCCGGGCTGGGTGGAGTTGGCGGCATCGCGCCGTGACCCCCTGGGCACCGTCACCGAAGCGGCTCCACTGGGTGAGGGCTGGGACCTGCTCAAGGTCCGGATGGGCACGCTGGAGACCGGTGACCCGTGGGTGATCGACTTCCGGGCGGTCCCCCACTGGCTGATCATGGGCGCGACGCAGTCGGGCAAGTCCACCGACCTCAACGCCCTGGTGTACCAGCTGGCTCCTCAGCCGGTGGCTCTGGCGGGGCTGGATCTCAAGGGCGGGGTGGAGCTGACCCCGTACACCAAGCGGATGTCGAAGCTGGCCACGACTCGGTCCGAGTGCATGGGCCTGCTCGATGACGTGATGGTGATGCTGACCGACCGGATGAGTCAGTGCAGGGAAGCCGGTGTCCGCAACATCTGGCAGCTCCCTGAGGTAACCCGTCCGACACCGGTGGTGATCGTGGTCGATGAGGTCGCTGAGCTGTACCTGATGACGGACAAGGCCGAGAAGGACGAGATCGCTCGGACCTCGACTCTGCTGCTGCGCAACGCCCAGCTCGGGCGGGCGTTCGGTATCCACCTGGTGATCGCTGGCCAACGGGTGGGGTCCGATCTCGGTCCCGGGGTGACGGCCTTGCGTGCCCAGATCACGGGTCGGATCTGCCACCGGGTCAACGACGGGGAGACGGCCAAGATGGCGCTCGGCGACCTGGCCCCCGACTCGCTGTCGGCCGCGATGCAGATTCCCGCGGAGATGCCGGGTGTGGCTGTGACGGTGGGTGCGGACGGGCGCTGGTACCGGGTCCGCTCGGACCTGACCACGGAGGAGATGGCGGAAGACGCCTCGCAGGAGTACGCCCACATGGCTCCGGACTGGGACGACCTGGTTGCCGGTAACGCGAACTCGACGGCCCCGGCTCCCGGAGACCTGGACTGGGAGCTCTTGGAGAAGGAGATGTCCTGATGACTCTCTCGTACTGGTGCACCTACTGCACCAAGCCCGCATGGACCAAGACCACAAGCACGGACGAGTGGGTCTGTGAGGAGCACTACCGGAAGATCGAGGGGGCGTGAGATGCGACGCGCACTGTCGGCCTCCGCCGACTGGGGGCCGATCCTGGTCCTGGCCGGAATCGCTGCCGCGGGAAGCTTCACCCATATCCGGGACCTGGCGGAGAAATCGGGGCAGCACGGGTGGATGGCGTGGGCCATCGCGGTATCGATCGACCTGACCTGTGTGATGGCTGCTCGGGAACGGCAGAGGGACGCGACTCGCAAGACCGCTGAGGGTGTGCTGACCTGGCCGACCGTGGTCCTGTTCGGGGCAGTGATCCTGACCCTGGCCGCGAACCTGGCGACAGCGCAACCGACCGTGTGGGGCTGGATCATGGCGGCGGTTCCCGCGGCTGCGTTCCTGGTCGCGATGTCGATGCTCGAACGCCGCGCGGCGCACCGGGTGCCGGCCCCCGACCAGAACCCGGACACGGTCGAATCCCCGGAGCCCTCGGAGGAGCGGGACGAGTTCCGGGTGACCGAGGTCCGCTGGCAGCAGACCGAGACCGTGCCCGCTCCGGAACCTCCTCCGGTCCCGGTGTCCTCACCGCCCGAACCCGCTCCGGCCGCCGTGGAACAGGGCCACCCGTTGGCGCCGTTCGCTGCGCAGCTGGCACAGGACTACCGCATCACCCACGGCCATGAGATCACCGTGACCGCGCTGCGCTCCCGACTCGGTGTCTCGGAAACGGTCGCCGCCTCCCTGCGCGAACAGATCACCAGCTAACAGAAAGGACAACACCATGCCGACCAAGAAGGTGAACTGCCTCGACTGCGCCGGTACCGGCCGCGTCGTGTCCGAGAAGATCGGACTCTTCGCCCGCCGCTACACGGCCTGCTCCACCTGCGGGGGCACCGGAAAGGTGACGGTGCTGTGCCGACCGTGAACAGCCGCCTGTGCTCGACCTGCAACGGCCACGGGGTCCTCGGTGAGGGAGACACCTGTCGAGACTGCTCCGGTTACGGCATCACCGCTACCTGACCGCAGCGGACCGGTCCTGCTTCCACACACCGGCCGTCCGCCGCAGAACCGCCTGACCAACCAACCCAACACGCGAATACGAACGAAGGAGAGGGCCTCGTGAACTGCTGGGAGAACCCCGCCAAGACCACCGCTACGACGCTCGGGGGGAGGAAGGACCGATGAGGCGCAACGAGACCTGCCGCAACTGCGGAGAGACGGTCAGCTACAGCGGACCGCTCGGCACCGTCCCCGAACGCTGCTTCGGCTGCCCCAAGTAGAAGAGAACGGCCATCCGGTCGATGGCCATGCCGCCCTACGGGGCGGTGTGGGGACCAACCGGGTCCGTCTGAAAGGAGCAGGAGGCGCTTTATGGGACAGCTGGAAATCTGTAGCAACTGCGGTGACCTGGTCTACAGCGACGGGAGGTCTGACTATCACCCGAACAAGTGCCCCAAAGCCTGACTCCAAGCCCGGGGTGCGGCGCTGCTTCCACACACCTACCGCACCCCGGTTCACCTACCCAACGAACCCAACACGCGAATGCAAGGAACGAAAGGGGCCCGACCAGCCTATGGCATCGAACGCCTTCGCCACGGTGCTCGCCGCGATGACCGCCGCGCACCACGTGGGCGACTACCTCACGCAGACCGATCACCAGGCACAGAACAAGGCCGACTCCTGGGCCGCGAACCAGGCGCACGTGGCCAGCTACCACCTCGCCCAGCTCGCCGCGGTCGGCATCGCCTCGCGGGCCCTCGGACTGCGGCTCTCCCCGGGGCGTCTGGCCGCCGGTGTGACCGTGTCCTGGGTGTCGCACAGCATCATCGACCGCCGGTGGCCGGTGCGCTGGTGGATGACCCGCACTCGCGCCTCCGCCTTCTACGAGGCCGGTGGGGCTCCGCACGTCGACCAGGCCATGCACCACACCGCGCTCTTCCTCGCCGCGCTCATCGCCACGTCGGGTGGTGACCGCCCGTGACCTGCCCGAGTTGCCACGGCGACGACATCACCGAGTACAGCTACGACGGCGGCAAGACCGTCACCGGTTACGAGTGCCGGGACTGCGAAACCACCTGGTGACCTGACCCGCTCGACCGCCCCGGCGACGGCGCTGCTTCCACACACCCGCCGCGCCGGGGCCTCACCTGTCCATGAAAGGCCCTGCTTCGTCATGCCCGAACCCGAACACCTCGGCGGTCTGATCGGTCCCGTCCTGGCGCGGATCACCGCGAGGGACGAGAACCACCTGGACCGTTGGATCGACCGTGCCCGCTCGCTCCGCGGCTGCTCCTGCCCCGTCCGTCTGACCGGCGAAACCACCCGTGTGGACGCCACCACGGGCGAACTGATCTCGCAGTACTCCACCGCCTCCGAACCGGCGAACGAACTGCTGGTGCGCTGCAAGAACCGGCGTGCCTCCCGTTGCCCCTCCTGCTCTGAGGAGTACCGGGCCGACACCTACCACCTCGTCAAGGCCGGTGTCGTCGGCGGAGACAAGGGCGTCCCGACTTCTGTGGGTGTGCATCCCCGGGCGTTCGTCACCCTCACCGCTCCCTCCTTCGGGGCGGTCCACCGGGGTCCGGGGAAGGACGGTCGCACGCGCGTCTGTCATCCCCGTAGGAACGGCTCGTCCTGCTTCAAGCACCACCGGGCCGAAGACCCCCTGGTCGGTCAGCCGCTCGATCCCAGCGTCTACGACTACATCGGCCACGTCCTGTGGCACGCCCACACCGGAGAACTGTGGCGACGGTTCACCCTGTACCTGCGCAACCACCTCGCCTCGGCCGCCGGCCTTTCCCGCACGGAGTTCTCCAAGCGGGTCCGGGTGTCCTACGCCAAGGTGGCCGAGTTCCAAGCTCGGGGAGCAGTCCACTTCCACGCGGTCGTGCGCCTGGACGGCTACACCAAGGACCCTTCCGGGTGGCCCCCTCCTCCGGTCTGGGCCAGCGTGGACATGCTCACCGCGGCTGTGGGCTCCGCCGCTCGGGCCGTCTCGGTCACCTCTCCCGAGGTCAACGGACGAACCTGGGAGCTGGTGTGGGGCAGGCAGGTGGACGTGCGTCCGATCGAGTCCTTCGGCCCCGACCAGGCACTCACCGACACTGCGGTGGCGGGCTACATCGCCAAGTACGCCACCAAGGCCGCTGAGGACACCGGCACCCTCGACCAGCGCATCCATGACATCGACCACGTGGACATGTCGCAGGTGCGCCCCCACGCGGGACGGCTTATCTACACGTGCTGGCGGCTGGGCAACGCGCGTCTGTACCCCCAGCTGGAAGACCTCAAGCTGAGGACCTGGGCACACATGCTGGGCTTCCGGGGCCACTTCTCGACCAAGTCCCGGCGCTACTCCACCACGTTGGGCAAGCTCCGCCAGGTCCGTGCCGACTATGCCGCCGGGCGCCCGTGGGATGCCGAGACCTTCACTCCCCTCGTGGTCCAGGAGGAGGAGTCCACGCTGACACTGAAGACCTGGCACTACCTCGGACAGGGGCTCACGCTCGGGGAGCTGGCGTTGGCGTCGATGGTCGCCGGGATAGGCCGCTCCACCGGTAAGGAGACGTCCCTGTGAAGACCCTCGACCGCCTCTGGACCCTGGACGAAGCAGCGGTCTATCTCGGGGTGCCCCCCAAGACCCTCTACCAGTGGCGCTACCTGCGCACCGGTCCCCCGTCGCACCGGGTGGGCCGCCATGTTCGCTACGACCCGACCGAGGTTCGCGCCTGGGTCCTGGACCAGGACTGAGGTGCTCTGATGGGACACGTACAGGATCTGTGGAAGACGCGGGACGGCAGGAAGACCGCTCGTCATGGAACGGGCAAGCGGTACCTCGCAGTGTGGAAGGACCCCAGCGGGGAACGGGCTACCGAGCTGTTCCGACGCAAGGTGGACGCAGAGAAGCACGTCTCGGTGATGGAGGCCGATCGTCTCCGCGGTGTCTATGTGGACCCGCAGGCCGGTCGGGTGACGGTCCGGGAGTACGCCGAGACCCGATGGCTCCCCCAGCTCGTCCACGTGGTCGAGAACACCCGGGAGACGTACGATCGGCATCTCCGGCACCGGATCTACCCGGCGTTCGGAGGACGCGAGATCGGGAGTGTGGCCCGCGCTGACGCCAAGGCCTTCGTGGCGCGGATGGCGGGTGACCCCAACCTGTCGGCGAGTACGGTGCACACGGCGTTCGCGACGCTGCGCATCATGATGCAGGCCGCCGTGGACGACGAGATCATCACCGCCAACCCGTGCTCACGGGTGAAGTTGCCCCGCATCGAGGGCAGGGTGATCGACCCGCTTCCGTCGGATGCGATCCTCGCCCTGGCGGACGAGATCAGTCCGCGCTACCGCGTGGCGGTCTTCCTCGGTGCCGGCGCCGGGCTCCGACGCGGTGAAGCGCTCGGACTCACGATCCCGAGGATCGACTTCGCCAAACGCCATGTGGACGTGCGGGTACAGGCCCAGAAGGGGAAGCTCGTTGAGCTCAAGACGAAGTACTCCCGGCGTATCGTGCCCGTCGACGACCTGGTGCTCGAAGAGGTGCGTCGACACATGGGCCTCTACGAACCCGCCCCGGGGAACGTGCTGATCAGCAACACGTGGCAGGCCGTCGCCAAACCCTCGGCGTTCAACTCGGCCTGGTCCAAGGCTGTCACCAAGGCAGGTCTTCCCGCGGGAACGCGCTTCCACGACCTGAGGCACTTCTACGCCTCGGCACTCATCGCCGCCGGGGTGAACCCGAAGGCCATCCAGCACCGGATGGGGCACGCCTCGATCACGGAGACCTTCGATACCTACGGCCACCTGTTCCCGGAGCATGAGGAGCTGGGACGCGGGGCGATAGACCTGCTCCTGCGGACCCGCTGATCGACCGGAGCAAACAGAGAGCAAACACGGTCGGCTCCCCCGCGCTGCGGCGCAGGTCAGGAAGGTGTGGAGGGGGGAGTCGGCCGGTAAGCCGGATTCTGTCGGTCCCCGGAGGGACCGGACGGTCATCCATCTGGGGCCGCCGTTGCCGACGGCCTCGGTGCGGTCTACCCGCGGACTCGGGCGGGCCGCCCTCGAACATCCGCGCAGGAGCCCGGAGGCTCCCTTTTTGACCTTGCTCCGGGTGGGGTTTACCAAGCCGCCCGGATCACTCCGGGCGCTGGTGGTCTCTTACACCACCGTTTCACCCTTACCACCGCGAGCGGTGGCGGTCTGTTTTCTGTGGCACTGTCCCGCGGGTCGCCCCGGGTCGGTGTTACCGACCACCCTGCCCTGTGGAGTCCGGACTTTCCTCGAACCCGCGCACCTGGCGCGGTCCGCGACCGTCTGGCCGACTCCCCTCGCCCCGCATTCTACGCCCGTTCCGGTCCTTCCCGACCCGCCCCGTCCCGGACGGGGGCCAGGTGGGCGGTGTCGTTGAGGGAGCGCACGAGCATCGGCCCGTCGGAGAAGACGTCCACCTCGGTCAGGCAGGCCGTGTCCAGGTGCATCCGGTACAGCGCGGCCAGCGGCGCCAGGACGGCCTGCTGCACCGTCAGCTTGATGGGGGTCACGTGCGTGACCACGAGGACGGTGCGCCCGCGGTGGCGTTCGACCAGCGCGTCGCGGGCCTTCGCGACCCGGCGGGCGACCGCCGCGAAGCTCTCCCCGCCCGGCGGCCCGACCTCGGGGTCGGCCAGCCAGCGGTCGACCGCCTCGGGCGCGCGCTCACGGGCCTCGGCGAACGTCAGTCCCTCCCACGCGCCGAAGTCGGTCTCCACGAACCCCTCGTCCACCTCGACCGGCAGTCCGAGCTCCTCCGCGGCGCGGGCCGCCGTGTCCCTGGCGCGCAGCAGGGGCGAGGACACCACGGCGTCGATCGGCCGCGCGGCCAGGCGGCGCGCGGCCGCCCCGGCCTGCGCGCGGCCCTCCTCGGTGAGGGGGATGTCGCCCCGGCCCGCGAAGCGCCCCTCCACCGACAGGGGCGTCTGCCCGTGTCGGAGCAGGACGAGCCGGGTCGGGGCGGTGTCGGGGGCTCCCCAGCCGGTGCTCACTGCTCGGTCCGGCCCCCCAGACCGGATTCCTCGGTCCGCACCAGGATGCGGCGGCAGTCCTCGCAGCGCACGACCTCGTCGGCGGCGTGGGCGCGGATCTCGTTGAGCTCGACCGTGCTCAGGGCGAGCTTGCAGCCGCCGCAGCGACCGTAGCGCAGCGGCGCGGCGCCGATCCCGTCGTACTGGGCGCGCAGCTTGTCGTAGAGGGCCAGCAGGTCGGCGGGGATCTCCCCCGCCACGCGCTCGCGGTCCTGGGCGACGCGGGTGCGGTCCCACTGGATCTCGGCGGCGGCGGTGTCGCGGCGGGCGACCACCGCGGTGTGCTCGGCGACGGCCTCCTCGCGCTCGGCGGTCAGTCGGGCCACCGTGGCGTCCAGCGCCTCCGCCCGCTCCATCACCTCCAGGACGACCTCCTCCAGCTCGGCCTGGCGGCGGCCCAGCGAGGCGATCTCGGACTGGAGGTTCTGCAGCTCCTTGGCGTTGGTGATCTGGCCCGACTCCAGGCGCTTGGCGTCCCGGTCGGCGCGGCTGCGCACCTGGTCCACGTCGCTCTCGGCCTTGCGCTGCTGGCGTTCGACGTCGGAGACCTTCGTCTGCGCGGCGATCAGGTCGGTCTCGAGCCGGTCGGCGCGTTCCTTGAGCCCGGCCGCCTCGGCGATCTCCGGCAGGGTGCGGGCCCGGTGGGCCAGGAGCTGGAGCTCGGAGTCCAGTTCCTGGAGGTGGAGCAGTCTGGCCTGTGCGGCGGGTTCGGCTTTCACTTGTACACGTCTCCTGGGGTGGCTGGGGAAGGCGAGAACGCCGCCCGCGCCCTACTCTGTGCGGCTCTGTGCAATTGGTGTCGGGGCCGCCCCTCGCGGGGCGGTGTGCTCTCAGACGTGCGGCAAGGCCTGTGACCAGGCGTCCGTCACCGTCGTCGAGACGCGTGTCTCCACGTTAGTCCCCCCGGGCTGCCCCGCGCGCCCGAGTGCGTCCACGAGACGGGCCGCCCCGTCCGCGAGCCAGGGCCACTCACTGGCGAAGTGGGCGGTGTCGATCAGGGCCGGGCCGCCCGGGTTCTCCACGAACTCCGAGGCGGGGTGGTGGCGCAGGTCGGAGGTGACGAACACGTCGACCCCGGCGGCGCGGGCGGCGCCGAGCAGGGAGTCCCCCGCTCCCCCGGACACGGCGACGGTGCCCACGACGCGGTCCAGGTCGCCGGCGACGCGGACCCCGGCGGCCGTGGCGGGCAGGGCGCGGGCCACCTGGGCGGCGAAGTCGCGCAGGACGACCGGGCGGTCGAGGGCGCCGATCCGGCCGATGCCCCGGTGGCCCTCGGGGTCGGTGGTGTCGGGGTCGAGGGGGCGCAGCGGCCCGGTGACGCCGACGGCGCGGGCGAGCGCGTCGGAGACCCCGGGCGAGGCGGTGTCCGCGTTGGTGTGCGCCGTGTACAGGGCCGTTCCCGAGCGGATCAGGCGGTGGACGATCCGCCCCTTGGGGGTGTCGGCCGCCACGCTGGTGACGCCGCGCAGCATCAGCGGATGGTGGGTGATGATCAGGTCCGCGCCCCAGGTGAGGGCCTCGTCGACGACCGCGTCGACCGGGTCGACGGCGAACAGGACCTTCGCGACGTCCTGCGCCGGGTCGCCGGCCACGAGTCCGACCGCGTCCCAGGAGGCCGCCCAGTGGGGCGGATAGACCTCCTCGAAGGCGGAGATCACGTCGGACAGGCTGGGGTGCGGGGTCGAGGAGCTCACGGCCATGAGACTAGCGCTCTCCCCGCCGACCGGCGAAGCGGTCGGCGCCGTGTCCGAGGCGGGCGCCGAGCGCGCGCAGCCGGTCGGCCACCCCGGGAGGGGCGTCGAGGTCGAACTCGGCGCCGAGGGCCAGCACGGCCAGCGCGTACTGGCAGGCCAGGTCGACGGAGTCGGTGCTGATCCTGACCAGGCACGTGTCCGGCCCCAGGGGTTCGATCCAGCCGGGGAAGGGGCCGTGGACGCGGGCGCGCAGGTCTGCGGCCGGCATCCGGACGGTGATCCGGGTGGTGTGCAGGTAGGTCGCCGCGGCGAACGTCCGCACCAGGTGGGCGGCCGGGTCGGGCGCGGGCAGCTCCCGGGGGGTGAACCGCCCGTGGGTGGCCCGGGGCCCGATGATGCGGTCGGTCCGGAAGGTGCGCCAGTCGTCGCGGGCGGTGTCGTGCGCGATGAGGTACCAGTGCCCGCCGTGGGAGACCAGGTGGTGGGGTTCCACCCGGCGGGAGCGGACCGCGCCCGACCGGTCCCGGTAGTCGAAGTCGGTGACCACGCGGTCGCGGCGGTGGGCGGCGAGCATGCCGAGCACCGACGGGTCCGCGCTCGCGGGCGCCGCGGGGTGGGCCACCGCGGACGTGGTGTCCCGGACGGCGGCCAGGCGCGGGCGCAGCCGGGCCGGCAGGACGCGTTCGAGTTTGGCCAGGGCCCGCAGCGCGCTCTCCTGGACCCCGGTGACGGTGACCAGGCCGAGGGCGATGGCGACGGCCTCGTCGTCGTCCAGGAGCAGGGGCGGGAGGTCGTTCCCCGAGGCCAGGCGGTAGCCTCCCGCGATGCCCGGGGTCCCCTCCACCTGGTAGTCGAGGTCGCGGAGCCGCTCGACGTCCCGGCGCAGGGTGCGCGCGCTGACGCCGAGGCGCCCGGTGAGCTCCGCGCCGCTCCACTCCCGCCTGGCCTGCAGCAGGGACAGCAGGCGCAGCAGCCGTTGGGGCATCCCCTTGCGGACCGATTCGCTCATGGATCCAGTCTGCCGGACATCGCGGTCACGTTGTGACCGCATCGGTTCCTACGGTGGCGCTGTGAACGAGACGAAGGGGAGCGCGGACATGTCGGAGATCCAGAACGCGGGGAAGGACCGGGGCCCGGCCGGTACCGGGGGCGGCACGCCACGGGCGGCGGAGTCCCTGGCGGCCCTCGTCGCCGGGCCGGTGCACGCGCCCGGGTCGGAGGGCTACGAGACGGCCCGCACGGGGATGCAGCTGCTGGACCGCCACCTCCCGGTCGCCGTGGTGGAGGCGCAGGACGCCGGGGACGTGCGGGCGGCCGTGGCCTGGGCCGCCGGGCGGGGCCTGCGGGTCGCGGCCCAGCTGACCGGGCACGGTCTCGGCTCGGGTCTCGGTGGCGGGGAGACCGTGGCCGGCGACGGGGAAGGCGGGACGGAGCGGCGGCAGGAGGGCGCCGCCGGGGCGGGGGGCGACCGGCCGCCGGCCGGCGTCCTCATCGCCACCGGCCGCCTGCGCGGTGTGCGGGTGGACCCCGGCCGGGCGACGGCATGGGTCGGCGCGGGATCCACGTGGCAGGACGTCATCGACGCCGCCGCGCCGTACGGGCTGGCGCCCCTGTCGGGCAGCGCCCCGGGGGTGGGCGCGGTGTCGTACACGCTGGGCGGGGGCGTGGGACTGCTGGCCCGCCGGTACGGGTTCGCCGCCGACCACGTGGCGCGGCTCGACATGGTGACGGCCGACGGACGGCTGCGCGAGGTGACGGAGGAGGCCGAACCCGAGCTGTTCTGGGCCGTGCGCGGCGGAGGCGGCGCGTTCGGCGTGGTCACCGGGATGGAGATCGGCCTGTTCCCGGTCGCGCGGCTCTACGGGGGCAGCCTGTACTTCGACGCGACCGCCGAGCCGGGTGTCCTGGACGCGTGGCGGCGGTGGGCGGAGACGACCCCGGAGGAGCTGACGTCGGGGGCCTCGATGCTGGCGTACCCCGACTTCCCGGGCGTCCCGGAGGCGATGCGGGACCGCCTGGTCGTCCAGGTGTCGGTGGCCTGGTCGGGCCCGCCCGAGGAGGGGCCCGCCCTGGTGGAGCCCCTGCGCTCGGCCGGCCCGGTGCTGGCCGACACCCTGGGGGAGCTCCCGTACGCCGATTCGGGCTCCGTCTTCGACGAGCACGACGACCCGGCCGGGTACCGGGGCCGCAGCGTCCTGGTCGACGGGCTGGACGCGGAGTCGCTGGGCGCCCTGACCCGGCTGGTCGGGACGGCCCCGTCGATGTGCGTGATCTGGCTGCGGCACCTGGGCGGCGCCCTGGCCCGCGAGCCGGGGAGCGCGAACGCGGTGGGGCACAGGGACGCCGCCTACGCCCTGACGGTGCTGACGTTCGCCGACGGGGAGGACACCGGGGCGTCGGAGGCCCTGCGCGAGCGGGCGGCGGGGCTGGTCTCCGACAGGGCGGTGGGGCGCTCGTCCACCCTGGGCTTCGGACCGATGGACGGGGCGGCGGTGCGCGAGGTGTTCGACCCCGGGGCCTACGCGAGGCTGACCCGGGTGAAGGCAGCGTTCGACCCGGACGGGGTGTTCCACTCCAACCGCCCGATCCCGCCGCGCGGCTGACGGGCCCTCCGGGGGCGTCGCCGGTGTGGCGCGTGGACCCCTGCCCGCGGCGAACGCGCACCCACGGCCGGTCCCCGCCGGAGGGACGGGACCACCGCGGGACGGCACACCGGGCCCGGGGGATCCGGCCGGATCCCCCGGGCCCGGTGTGAGCACCGGCACGGACGGTCCGCGCCCGGCGCCCCGTAGGCTTGACCGGCGATGAGCAACAGTGAGCAGCGGCGGCCCGCGTCCCCGGTCGGAGCCCACGTCCCGGTGGCCGGCGGCATGGCCGACAAGGGACTGGCCTACGCCGAGCAGATCGGCGCCGAGACGGTCCAGGTGTTCGTGTCCAATCCCCGCGGGTGGGCGACCAACGGCGGCGACCCCGGACAGGACGCCCGGATGCGCGAGCGCACCGACCTGCCGAAGTTCGTGCACGCCCCCTACCTGATCAACCTGGGCACCCCCGGCGACGAGACGGCCGGGAAGTCGGTCGCCTCCCTGGAGCACGCGCTGCGACGCTCCGCGCAGATCGGCGCCCTGGGCGTGGTGGTGCACACCGGCTCGGCGGTGTCCGGCGGACGCGAGGCGGGCCTGGCCCGCACCCGGGAACGGCTGATGCCGCTGCTGGAGAGGGTCGGCGAGGACGTCCCCCCGGTCCTGCTGGAGCCGATGGCCGGCCAGGGCCAGGTGCTGTGCGCCACCGTCGACGACCTCGCGGCCTACTTCGAGGCCCTGGAGTGGCACCCGCGGGTGGGCGTGTGCCTGGACACGGCGCACCTGTTCGCGGCCGGGCACGACATATCGACGGTGGAGGGCATGCGCGCGGCGCTGGACCGCTTCGGCGAGGTCGTCGGCGCCGACCGCCTGAAGGTCGTGCACTGCAACGACTCCAAGGCGCCCTGCGGGAGCAACAAGGACCGGCACGAGAACATCGGCGCCGGACACATCGGTGCCGAGCCGTTCGGGGAGCTGTTCCGGCACCCGGTCACCGCGGGCGTCCCGCTCGTCCTGGAGACCCCCGGTCCCGCCGGCCCGCACGCCGCCGACGTGGCCACGCTGAAGAAACTGCGCGAGGGGGCCTGACGCCTCCCCCGGCGCCGGCCCCCGGTTCCGGGCCGGTTCCTCCCGCGCGCGGGTTCGTCCCGCCGTTCCCGGATCCGTCGGCCTACGCCGCCTCGTCGCACGCGCGTGCGGCGTCGGCGACGGCATGGCGCGCGTGGAGGACCGCGACGGCCATCACCAGGCCGCCGGCCACGAACGGCAGCGCCAGGTCGATCCGTCCCAGGAGCCCGCCCAGGAACGCGCCCACCGGGGACAGGCCCCAGCCCACGGTGCGAAAGACCGTGGACGCGCGCCCGCGCACGTGGGCGGGGACGACCACCTGGAAGTAGGGGGACCCCGCGATGTTGCTCACGGCCAGGCAGAACCCCAGGAACGCCCAGGCGGGCAGGGCCACGAGGGCGTGCGGTGACAGGCCCATGGCGACCGCGGCGGCCGCCACCCCCAGGTAGCCCGCCATCATCACGGCCCGGCGGCCCAGGGCGGTGACCAGCCGAGCGGTCAGCGCGGACCCGAGGAGCCCGCCGACCGCTATCCCGCCGACGAACAGGCCGTACAGCGCCGCCGGGACGCCGAGTTCGTCCCGCGCGAACAGGACCAGGACGGCCATGCCCATCTGGATGCCGATCATCATCCCGGCGTTGGCGACCATGAGCCTGCGCAGCACGCCGTGGCCGAAGACGTAGCGGAACCCTCCGACCAGTTCCTCCACCGCGCTCCGCCGCGGCGCCCCGTCCCCCGGCCCGGCGCCGGCGTCCTCCGCCCCGGGCACCGGCCCGCTCCTGCGCAGGCGCGGCACCAGGCCCAGCACGAGGACGGCGCACAGCGCGTAGGCCCCCGCCGCCCCGGCCACCGGGGCCACGGCGGCGACGGCGAACAGCAGGCCGCCCACGGGGGACCCCAGGCAGTCCTGGACGACGAGGCGGCCGCCCTCCATCCTGCCGTTGGCGCGGTCGAGCCGGTCCCTGGCGACCACACGGGTGACCAGCAGGCGGCTCGCGGGGTCGGTCACCGTCTCGCAGCTCATGACCAGGAACATCGCCGCGTACAGCACCCAGAGGGTGGCCTGTCCCGCCGCGACCGCGACGGCGAGGCCGGCGATGGTCACGGCCGAGACGGCGGTGGACACGGCCATGGCGCGCAGCCGGTCGACCCGGTCGAGCAGCACCCCGGAGAAGGGGCCCAGGAGCAGCCAGGGCAGGTAGCGGGCGACGAGGAGCCCCGACACGGCGAGCGGGTCGTGGGTGAGGGTGGCGGCGACGAGCGGCAGGACGGTGGCCAGCACGCCGTCGCCGAGGTTGGTGGCGACGGTGGCGGCCCAGAAGCGGTGGAAGGGCCCGCCCAGGGGGGCGGGGCGGCGGGGGGAGGCGGCCGCTCCGCCGCCGGTCGGAGCGGGGGCGGCGGGCTCGGGCGCCCCGCCGGGGGGAGCGGGGGTCGCGGGCCCCGCGGAGGCGGGGTCCCCGGAGGGGACGGCGGGCACGGTCTCCCCGCGCTGTGGCTCGGGCGGCGTGGTCACGGGGTTCCTCCAGCTCGGGGGGTACGGAGGGTGCGGGGCCGGCTCCCGGGTCAGGACTCCCGGGGGGCCTCCTCCGCCGGGTCCCGGGGCCCGGCGGATTCCTCGGGGGACTCCGGGCGCCCGCCGCCCGGCAGGCGGGGGAAGAGGTTCGTCTGGAGCTCGACGTTCTCGGTGTCCGGATGGCTCTCGGACGTGCGTCCCTGGTACCGCGCCGCGGACGTCCTGAGGAAGTCCGTGAGGGCCCGACCGAACTCGTGACTCTCCTCCGGGGTCATCCGCACGGTGGTGACCGAGTCGAAGGCCGCGTCCTTCCACCGGCGCACGTCGGCCGACTGCTCGGTCCGCCAGACGCTCGCGGTCCATTCCCGGAACCGCGCCTCCCTCTCCTGGTAGTAGCGGCCGAGGACCGTCTCCGCGACCGTGCGGGTCTCGGGGTTGCCGAGGAACTCGTGGCCGCGCATCCTCCAGCCCCCGGGCCGGATCCGCCACCAGCGCTCGCGGCCCCCGGAGCGGCCGGGGGCGGCCTCGATGAACCCGTACCGGGACAGCTGCCGCAGGTGGTAGCTGGTCGATCCGCTGCTCTCCCCCAGCCGCCGGCCGAGGATGGTGGCGGTGGCCGGTCCCTCGAACTTGAGCTCGTCGAGGAGGCGCGCGCGCAGCGGGTGGGCCAGGCCGCGCAGGGCCTGCGCGTCGATCTGCATCGACGGCGGGGTCCCGGGGGCCGGCGGGTGCTCGTGGTCGTCGCTGTCCGTCATGCCCCCACCCTAAAACAAATTTCCCTTTGCAAAGAGGGTTCTGCAAAGTTTTCTCGGCATCGGTCGTCACGGGCGGGGCCGCCCGTCCGCGCGACCGCCCGAGCGCTCCGGCCCGACCCCGCCCGCGGCCTCGGCCGCGGCCTCGGCCGCGAGACCCGCGACGGCCTCGTCGCACAGGCGGGCGCCCTCCGCGATCGCCTTCCGGAAGACCACGACCCCGCCCACCATGACCGCGCCCCCGACCAGGCACGGCAGGACGAGGTCGATCCGGCCGAGGAGCCCGCCCATGAGCGCGCCGAGCGGGGCCAGGCCCCAGCCGACGGTGCGGAAGACCGCCGAGACCCGGCCCCGCAGACGGTCGGGGACCACGGTCTGGAAGAAGAGCGAGCCGGCGATGTTGGAGGTCGTCATGCAGAACCCCAGCAGCCCCCAGGCCGCCCCGGCGACCCACACCTGGGGAAACAAGCCCATCAGCACCAGGCACACGCCCATTCCGGCGTGCCCGCCCACCATGACGGCCCGGCGGCCGACCGCGGCGGCGAGGCGCGTCACGACCAGCGAGCCGGCCACGCCCCCGATCGCGACGGTACCCAGGAAGACCCCGTAGAGCGCCGCGCCCACCCCCAGTTCGCGCTGGACGTAGAGCACCATCACGGCGGTGCCCGTCTGCATGCCGATCATCGTCGCGGCGTTGTTGAACATCAGTCCGCGCATCACGCGGTGCCCGAGGACGTGGCCGAACCCCTCCCCGAGCGAGCGCAGGACCCCCTGGCCGGCGTCGGCGCCCCCGCCGGCCTCAGCCCCTCCCGCGTCCGTGCCGTGCGCGGCAACGGGGGTCGCGGCGCGGCGCAGCAGGGCCGCGACGGTCGCGGCGAGGACACCGCACAGGGCGTAGGACAGGGCGACGCCCGCCACCGGCAGCACGGCGGCGACCGCGAAGAGCACACCCGCCACCGGTTTGGCCACGCAGTCCTGCGCGATCAGCCGCGCACCCTCCAGGCGGCCGTTGGCCCGGTCGAGGAGCCGCCCGGGTACGACCCCGGCCACCGTGATCCGGGTGGCCGGGTCGGTGACGGTCTCACAGCAGACCACCAGGAACAGGGCCGCGTACAGGAACCCGACCGCGGCGTTGCCCGAGGCGATCACCAGGGCGAGCAGGGCGACCGCCGCGGCGGCGATCCCGTTGGACACGGCCATGGCCCGGAGCCGGTCCACCCTGTCCAGCAGCACTCCGGCAAGGGGTGCGACCAGGAGCCAGGGCAGGAACCGGGCGGCCGCCAGCCCCGCGACGGCCAGGGGGTCGTGGGTGAGGGTCGCGGCGACGAGGGGGAGGGCGGTGACGAGCATCCCGTCGCCGAGGTTGGTGAGGGCGCCGGCGGCCCAGAGCCGGTGGAAGGCCGCGCCGAACCGGGCGCTCGGGGCCGCGGCGGGCGGGGAGGTTTCGACGGCCATGGGGGGCTCCTGTGGGTCGGGGTGCCTCCACCGTAAGCCAAAGTTTTCTTTGCAAAGAGGAGACTGCAAAGAAAACTTTGTCGATACGGAGCGCATCCGCCCCGGCGGACGAACGAACCCCCACCGCTCCTCGTCCCCTCGGCGCCCATGGGCGACAATGGACGCGTGCCCCGTACACGGGCGGGTCGAGGAGAGGAGATGTCGCCGGATGGAACCGGTCTCCATGGTCATCGGAGCGACGATCGCGCTCGGCGGTTTCCTCTTCGGCCGCCTGATGACCCAAAGGCAGTCGAGGACCGCCCTGGAACAGCAGCGCAGGCAGGAGCAGGCCCGCGTCCTGAGCGGTCCGCAGAACCCGCAGCCCCTCTGCGGCTGCGGCCACCACCTGGTCTTCCACGACCAGGAGACCAAGAGGTGCCAGACCCAGGTGGTCATCCCCGGCCGCTGGACGGGGCAGACCAGCTCCACCTACCGCCAGTGCATGTGCCAGGGGTACCGCGGCCCCCTCCCCCTCGACGAGTACTACGCCCCCGACTACCTCAACGGGACCGACGGCTGACCCGGCCCGGCCCCGCCCCGGCGGCGGGGCGGGGCGGGTTCCCCCGGCGACGGCCCCAAGGCCCGCCGGGCGACCCCTCCCCCGCGGAGCCGACCCACCGCCACCCTCCGTGAACGAAACCGGCCCCGACCGCAAAGACGCCGCCCGCGGCAGGGCCTGCGCACCCTCCCCGTCGGGCGAACGCCCCCGGGCGCCGGCCCGCGACGCACCGCGGCCGCCCGCGCCGCGCCCCCGCCAGGGCGGCCCGGCCCCGCGCCGCCGGGACGCACGGGCCGCCCGGAGCCGCCCGTGCCCGCGGCGGGAACGCACCGGCAGGAAACCGGCACACCGCACAGGACCGCACACGGCGGACACCCGCGGAGCCGCCCCGGGAGCGGACACGCACCGCGCATGCCCGCGCCGCGGCGCCGCGGGACACGACCGTCGCCACAGTGCGGGAACCTGGGACGCGAGGACGCACCGGGATGACAATGTCCTCCCCCGCCACGAGAATGTCCCCGCACCGAACAGCCAGAGAGTGGACGTTAAGACAGTGACGACCCCTGTGACACCCACGATCGACCAGCGCATCGCCGAGGAACTCGGCGTGGGCGCACACCAGGTCACCGCCGCCGTCGGACTCCTCGACAGCGGATCGACCGTGCCCTTCATCGCGCGTTACCGCAAGGAGGCCACCGGCGCGCTGGACGACGCCCAGCTGCGCGCCCTCGAGGAACGCCTGCGCTACCTGCGGGAGCTGGCCGAGCGCCGGACCGCGATCCTGGAGTCGATCCGCAGCCAGGGCAAACTGGACGACGAGCTGGAGGCGCGCATCAACGCGGCCGACTCCAAGGCCCGTCTGGAGGACATCTACCTCCCCTACAAGCCCAAGCGCCGGACCAAGGCGCAGATCGCACGCGAGGCGGGGCTCGAACCCCTGGCCGAGGGGCTGCTGGACGACCCGGGGCAGGACCCCCAGGAGGCCGCCGCCGCCTTCGTCGACCCGGACCGCGAGGTGGCCGACGTCAAGGCCGCGCTGGACGGCGCCCGCGCCATCCTGGTCGAGCGCTTCGCCGAGGACGCCGACCTCACCGGGGTCCTGCGTGAGCGGCTGTGGGAGAAGGGGCGCCTGGGGTCGGCCGTGCGCGAGGGCAAGGAGGAGGCCGGCGCCAAGTTCGCCGACTACTTCGACTTCTCCGAGCCGCTCACCAAGCTGCCCTCCCACCGGGTCCTGGCCATGTACCGGGGCGAGAAGGAGGAGGTGCTCACCCTCACCCTGGAGCCCGAGGAGCCCCCGGCCGCGAACGCCGACGGCACGACGCCCCGCAGCACCTACGAGAACGCCATCGCCCACCGCTTCGGGATCGTGGACCGGGGCCGCCCCGGCGACCGGTGGCTCCAGGACACCGTCCGCTGGGCGTGGCGCACACGCATCCTGGTGCGCCTGGACATCGACGTGCGGATGCGACTGTGGCAGCAGGCCGAGGACGACGGCGTCAACGTGTTCGCCGCCAACCTGCGCGACCTCCTGCTCGCCGCCCCGGCCGGCAGCCGCTCCACCCTGGGGCTGGACCCCGGTCTGCGCACCGGCGTGAAGGTCGCGGTCACCGACGCCACCGGCAAGGTGGTCGCCACCGACACGATCTTCCCGCACGCGCCCCGCCACGACTGGGACGCCTCCCTCGCCTCCCTGGCCAGGCTGTGCGCGGCGCACGCCGTCGAGCTGATCGCCATCGGCAACGGCACCGCCTCGCGCGAGACCGACAAGCTCGCCGCCGACCTGCTCCGGCTCCACCCCGAGCTCGGACTCACCAAGGTGATGGTGTCGGAGGCCGGGGCGTCCGTGTACTCGGCCTCCGCCTACGCCTCCGAGGAGCTGCCCGACCTGGACGTGTCGCTGCGCGGCGCCGCCTCCATCGCCCGCCGCCTCCAGGACCCCCTGGCGGAGCTGGTCAAGATCGACCCCAAGTCGATCGGGGTGGGCCAGTACCAGCACGACCTGGCCGAGGCCAAGCTGTCGCGCTCCCTGGACGCCGTGGTCGAGGACTGCGTCAACGGCGTGGGCGTGGACGTCAACACCGCGTCCGTGCCGCTGCTCACCCGCGTGTCCGGCGTGACCTCGACCCTGGCGCGCAACATCGTCTCCCACCGGGACGCCAACGGCCCGTTCCGGAGCCGGGACGCCCTGCGGTCCGTGCCGCGACTGGGCCCCAAGGCGTTCGAGCAGTGCGCGGGCTTCCTGCGCGTGCCCGGCGGCGACGACCCGCTGGACACCTCGGCCGTGCACCCCGAGGCCTACCCGGTGGTGCGGCGCATCCTGGACCGCGTGGGGACGGACCTGCCGACGCTGATCGGCGACAAGGCGGTCCTGTCCAAGGTGCGCCCCGAGGAGTTCGTGGACGACACCTTCGGCCTGCCGACGGTCACCGACATCCTCGCCGAGCTGGAGAAGCCGGGACGCGACCCGCGCCCGGCCTTCACCACCGCGACCTTCAAGGAGGGCGTCGAGAAGCTGTCGGACCTGGAGCAGGGCATGGTCCTGGAGGGCGTGGTCACCAACGTCGCCGCCTTCGGCGCGTTCGTGGACGTGGGCGTGCACCAGGACGGCCTCGTCCACGTGTCGGCGCTCTCGGACAAGTTCGTCGAGGACCCGCGCGAGGTGGTCAAGCCGGGCGACATCGTGAAGGTCAAGGTGCAGGACGTCGACATCCCGCGCAAGCGCATCTCGCTGACCATGCGCCTGGACGACGCGGCCCCGGCCCCGGGCGGGCGCGAGGAGCGGGGCGGCCGGGGCGGGGACCGCCGCCGCGGCGGCGGGAACGGCGAACGCGGCGGCGCCCCGAAGGCCGACGGCGGCCGGCGGAGCGGCGGCGGAGGGGGTCGCGGCCAGAACAACCGCAACGCCCCCGCGCCCCAGGGGGCGATGGCCGACGCGCTGCGCCGCGCGGGCCTGGGCAAGTAGCGGAAGGCCCCGGCGCCGCGGGGGCGGCGCCCCGTCCGGCAGTTCGGAGGGGGAGGGACCCGCGCGGGTCCCTCCCCCTCACACCCGGTTCCGCCCCGGTTCCGGGCCGGGCGACCCGTCCGGCCCGGAACCGGTCGCGCCCGCGGACGGGCGGTATCCGGGCCTCGCCGAGCCTCCGTGGACCGGGCGGCGCTCAGCCGCTCGCGCCGCGCACCCGGTCGCTCAGGGCGCGGAGCAGGTCCTCGGCCACCGGGAGCGCCCGCAGCTCCTCCGGGCCGGGAAGGCGGTCTTCGGTCCCGTCCCCGAGCTCGCGGACCTCGTTGTGCAGGCGCTCCATCGTGACGTCGAGCCGGTTGGCGGTCTCCGCCGCCTCCCTCAGCTCGTCGAGCAGGTCCCGGGGCACGTCCTTGGCGTACTTGTAGTAGATCTTGTGCTCCAGGCTCGCCCAGAAGTCCATCGCGATCGTGCGGATCTGGATCTCCACCGGGACCTGCTCGGTGCGGTCGGACATCCGCACCGGCGTCTCGACCAGCAGGTGCAGGCTGCGGTAGCCGTTGGCCTTGGGCGCCTCGACGTAGTCCTTGACCTCCGTCACCCGGATGTCCTCGTGCCCGGCCAGCATGTCCCGGATCGTGTACACGTCCGAGACGAAGCTGCAGGTGATGCGGATACCGGCGATGTCCAGGATGGTGGCCCGGATGTCCCCCAGGTCCAGCGAGCAGTTCCGGCGGCGCGCCTTCTCCATGATGCTGGCGGGCGACTTCAGCCGTGAGCTGACGTGCTCGATCGGGTTGTGGTCGTGGACGTAGCGGAACTCCTCGTTGAGGATGTTCACCTTCGCCATCGTGGTGTCGATGGCGAACTTGTACGACATCAGGAAGCGCGCCACGTCGTCGCGCGCCTCCGACAACGCCTTGGACACGTCGTCGTCCCCCACCATCGGCCACCCCCCGTGTCCCCGTAGCCTCATGCTAGCGCCAGGGTCGCAGTGGGCACGGGGCCGCCCGGGCCCTCCTACCTGGGTGTGAGGGGGACCTCCGACCAGAGCGCGCGCAGGGGCTCCGCGTCCGCGGAGCTGAGCGCGTCCTCGACGTCCCACACCTTCACGGCGGTGGCGCCGGCGGTCACGGCGGGCCACCCCGGGTCCCCCGTGGCGGCGAAGTCGCGCCAGGCCGCCACCATGCGCCCGGACAGGGCCGTGTGGGCCTCGGTGGGCTTGCCGTCGAGGAGGAACAGCGCGAGGTCCGTGTCCAGGTTGCCGAACGCGAACGGCAGGTCCAGCGCGTGGCAGGCCCCCAGCCGGCCGCCCAGTGCGGGGCTCTCGAAGGCCAGCCGGAAGAGGTGCGCGCGTCCCCCGCCGGAGGCGTGCGCCTCGGCGAGGCGCACCGTGTACTCGCCGAACACGGCGTCGCCCTGGATGGCGGCGTACAGCAGGCGCGGGGAGGCCCCGGGGTCCGCCGCCCGGTAGGCGGCGACCGCGCCCTCCCCGAGCCCCAGGCGGGCCGCTGTCAGCTCGAGGGCCGACTCGTCGTCGATCTCCACGCTCTGCCCCAGTTCGGTGAACAGCCGGTACTCGTGGGCGTTGTGGCCGGTGAGCAGGTCCACCCCGGCCGCCGCTCCGCCGGCGACCGCCTCCAGCGGGGGCAGGGGCAGCTCGGGCCCTCCGACGACGGGGGCGAAGCAGGTGAAGGCCTTGGCTCGCACGCCGCCGGAGGAGCCGGACGGGGCGGAGAGCACGGCGTCGACGGCCTCCAGCACCGCCTCCGGCGCGAGCGCGGCGAGGGCGTCGGCGTCCAGGGGCACCCCGGCGGCCCCGGCCACGCGCTCCGAGACCGAGCGGGCGGTGTCCGGGGTGATCATGTCTCCGGGGACGCTGTGCGCGATCGCCCGGCGGAAGAGCCCGTCGGCGACGGGGGAGGCCATGAGGCACACCACGGACCCGGCTCCGGCCGACTCCCCCGCGACCGTGACGTTGTCCGGGTCGCCGCCGAAGGCCGCGACGTTGTCGCGCACCCAGCGCAGCGCGGCCGCCTGGTCGAGCAGGCCCCGGTTGTCGGGGCGGCCCGGCACGTGGCCGAAGCCCTCGAAGCCGACCCGGTAGTTGAGGCCGACGACCACGAGTCCGCTCTCGGCCAGTACGGTGCCGTCGTAGGCGGCCTCGGAGGAGGCCCCGACGATGTACGCGCCGCCGTGGATCCACACGAGGACGGGCGCGCGGTCGCCCTCGCGCGCGGCGGACCACACGGTGAGCGAGAGGCAGTCCGGGGACATCCGCGCGTTCCAGGGCGCGGCGCCGAGGAGCTGGGCGCCCTGCGGGGGCGGCGGGCCGAAGGCGGTGCAGTCGCGGACGCCGTCCCAGGCGGGTGCGGGGGCGGGCGCCGAGAAGCGGAGGTCGCCGAACGGCGCCGCGGCGTAGGGGATGCCGCGGTGGACGGTGACCCCGCCGTTCTCGGATCGCTGGGAGACGGTGCCCCGGACCCGTCCGGCCCTCGTCCTCACTGTGTGCTCGGCGTCCACGTGCGTCCTTCCCTCGGTTCACGACACTCCCACCTAACAACGTTAGGTATAGGCGCGCAAGCCCCCTGCCCCACCCCTCCGCCTCCGGCGGGCCGGACGCCCCGCCCGCACGGCGGCCGGTAACATACCACCCGGTCGGTATGAGCACACGAACGAAGGGTCCCCATGCGCGCCATCCAGATCACCGAGTTCGGCGGCCCCGAGGTCCTCGAACTCGCGGAACTGCCCGACCCCGAGCCCGGCCCCGGCGAGGTGCTCGTCGACGTCACCCGCTCGGGCGTCAACTACGCCGACACCCACCAGGCGGAGAACAGCTACCTGTCGCCCGCGTCCCTCCCCCTCGTGCCCGGCATGGAGATCGCCGGACTCACGCCGGACGGCCACAGGGTCGTCGCCCTGTCCTCCAGCGGCGGCTACGCCGAACGGGCCGCCGCGGCCCCCGGCATGAGCTTCGAGATCCCCGACGAGGTGACCGACGACGACGCCCTCGCCCTGGTCGTCCAGGGCGCCACCGCGTGGGTCCTGCTGAGCAAGACGGCGCGGCTGGACCCCGGCGAGTCGGTCGTGGTGCACGCGGCGGGCGGGGGCGTGGGCACGCTCGCCGTCCAGCTCGCCAAGCGGTTCGGCGCGGGGCGGGTCGTCGCGGTGGCGAGCAGCGGGGAGAAGCGCGAACTGGCGCTGCAGCTGGGCGCGGACGCCGTCGTGGACTCCTCGGCGCCGGACATGACCGAGGCCCTGATCGAGGCCAACGGCGGACGCCGGGTGGACGTCGTGCTGGACATGGTCGGCGGCCGGGTGACGGACGAGAGCGTGCGGGCCCTCGCCCCGTTCGGCCGCCTGGCGTTCTACGGGATGGCCTCCCGGGAGCTGCCCAGCCCGGTCCAGCCGGCCAACCTGATGAAGTACTCCACCACGGTGGGCGGCATGTGGCTGCCCCACGTGTGGCGGCTGCCCGGCGAGGTCATGGGAACGGCGATGGCGGAGCTCTTCTCCCTGGTGGCAGCAGGGAACCTGAAGCCGGTGCTCGGCGGGACCTATCCGCTCGCCGAGGCCCGCCGGGCACACGAGGCGCTGCGGTCCAGGGGCACGATCGGCAAGCTCACCCTCGACCCCCGGGCGTGATCCCCCCGGTCGGGCAGGGGTCGAGCGCGGCCTTTACGTCGTAGATTCTCCGGTGCGGCCGGGACCGGCGCGTTCGACCGCCACCGCGGCGGGACCCGCGGGGCCACAGGTCCCGCGGGACCGGCGCCGGCCCCCGGGCGCGGGGGCCGGCGCGGCCGACGGCCGCGCCCCCGGCCGGCCTACTCGGACGGGGACCGGTAGACCAGGTCGGCGTACTCGCGGTGCCGCTGGATCCAGCCCTTGACGAACGGGCACAGCGGCAGGACCGCCAGGCCCCGCGAGCGCACGTCGTCCAGCGCGCCGCGAACCAGGGCGCCGCCCAGCCCCCGCCCCTCGAAGGCGGGGTCGATCTCGGTGTGGGTGAAGGTGACCAGCTCGCCGGTGAGGATGTACTCGGCGTACCCGGCGGTCTCGCCGTCGGCGGTGATCTCGTATCGGCGCTGGTCCGGTCGGTCGGCGACGTCGGTTGTCATGGGGAGTCCTCTGTCTGTGGCTCGGAGGCGGGGGACGGTGGCCCGCGCCGCCATTGTCCCGCTTCCGCGCCGCTCGCGCCCCTTGCGGCACGCGCCTCCGGGGACATAGAGTCTCCGTTGCATACCGACCAGTCGGTTTAAGGAGAACGTGATGACTTCCCGGTTCAGCGGCCGGACCGCCATCGTCACCGGCGCGAGCCGCGGCATCGGCCTGGCCGTCGCCCGGCGACTCGTCGACGAGGGCGCGCGCGTGTGCGTCACCGCGCGCAAGCCCCAACCCCTCCAGGAGGCCGTCGAGGCCCTGGGCGGACCCGGGCACGCCATCGGCGTGCCCGGTCGGGCGGACGACCCGCGTCACCAGGACGAGGCCGTCGCCGCGACCCTGGAGGCCTTCGGCAGCGTCGACATGTTCGTCAACAACACCGGCATCAACCCGGTGTACGGGCGGATGGTGGACCTGGACCTGGACGCCGCCCGCAAGATCTTCGAGGTCAACGCCCTGTCCGCGATCTCGTGGGTGCAGAAGGCGTACAAGGCCTGGATGGCCGAGCACGGAGGGGCGATCGTCAACGTCTCCTCGGTCGCCGGACTCAAGCCGGCCCCCGGCATCGGCTTCTACGGGGCCACCAAGGCGATGCTCCTGCACATCACGGAGGAGCTCGCCGTCGAACTCGGCCCCGGCGTCCGCGTGAACGGGGTCGCCCCGGCCGTGGTCAAGACCAGATTCGCCGCCGCCCTGTACGAGGGACGCGAGGAGAAGCTCGCCGCCGAGTACCCCCTGGGCCGCCTCGGCGTGCCCGAGGACGTCGCGGGCGCGGTCGCGTTCCTGCTCTCGGACGACGCCTCCTGGATCACCGGCCGCACGCTCGTCCTCGACGGCGGCGTCACCCTGACCGGGGGCGTGTGACATGGACCTGACCGACAGCGGGGCGGTCGTCACCGGCGCGGGCAACGGCATCGGCGCCGCCATCGCGCGCAGGCTGGCCGGGGCCGGGGCGCGCGTGGTGGTCAACGACATCGACGCGGGCGCGGCCGAGGCCGTGGCCGCGGAGATCGGCGGGGTCGCGGTCCCGGGCGACGCCGCGAGCGAGGCGGGCGTGACCGCGCTCATCGCCGAGGCCGGGGCCCACCTGGGCGCCATCGACCTGTACGCCGCCAACGCGGGGGTGGGGGTGGCCGGGGGCCCCGAGGCCTCCGAACAGGACTGGGACCTGGCCTGGCAGGTCAACGTCATGGCGCACGTGCGCGCCGCGCGGGAGCTGGTGCCCGGCTGGCTGGAGCGGGGCAGCGGACGCTTCCTGTCCACCGTCTCGGCGGCCGGCCTGCTCACGATGCTGGGCAGCGCGCCGTACTCGGTGACCAAGCACGCCGCCCTGTCCTTCGGCGAATGGCTGTCGGCCACCTACGGAGACCGCGGGATCACCGTCCAGTGCGTCTGCCCGCTCGGGGTGCGCACGAACCTGCTGGAGGCGTCCGGGGACACCGGCAAGGCCATCCTGGCGGCGGAGGCCATCACCCCGGAGGAGGTCGCGGACGCCGTGATGGCCGGCCTGGCCGACGGGCGGTTCCTGATCCTGCCCCACCCCCGGGTCGCCGACCACTACGCCGCCAGGGCGAACGACACCGACCGCTGGCTCGCGGGGATGCGCCGCCTCCAGGCCAAGGTCTTCGAGGGGAACGCATGAGCGACGAACGAACCGGCCTGCCGGGGCTGGACCTGGACCGCCTGCGCGCCCACCTGGACGCCGCACGGCCGGGACTGGTCACGGGACCGCTGCGCGGAAGGGTGGTCGCGGGGGGCAGGTCCAACCTGACCTACGTGGTCCGCGACGGGACCGGCGAATGGGTCGTGCGCCGGCCCCCGCTCGGGCACGTGCTGGCGACCGCCCACGACATGTCCCGCGAGTACCGGGTGATGACCGCGCTGCGGGACACCGGGGTACCGGTCCCCCGCACCCACCTCCTGTGCGAGGACCCGGAGGTGCTGGGCGCGCCCTTCTACGTCATGGAGTACGTGGGGGGAACGCCCTTCCGGACCCGGGACGAGATCGCGCCGCTGGGGCCGGGCACCGCCCGCAGGGTCGCCGAGGAGCTCATCGCCACCCTCGGCGTGCTGCACGCGGTGGTGCCCGAGGAGGTCGGGCTGAGCGGCTTCGGCCGCCCGGAGGGGTTCCTGGAACGCCAGGTGCGCAGGTGGGGCAAGCAGTGGGAGGCCTCGCGCAGCCGGGACGTCCCGGGGATCGACGAACTGCGCGCGAAGCTGGCCGCGACCCTCCCCGAGCCGTCGGCCCCCGCCGTCGTGCACGGCGACTACCGGCTCGACAACGTGCTGGCGACCCCGGAGGGGCGCATCACCGCGGTGCTGGACTGGGAGATGGCCACGCTCGGCGACCCGCTCGTGGACCTGGGCCTGATGCTCGTGTACCAGCAGCAGCCCGTCGGGATCGGCGGGGTCCCGGCGACGTCCGCCGAGGGGTTCCCCCCGCCGGAGGAGCTGGTGGCGATGTACGCGGCCACGACCGGCCGTGACGTGTCCCGGCTCGCGTGGTACGTGGCCCTGGGCTGCTTCAAGCTCGCCGTCATCGCCGAGGGCATCCACTTCCGGCACGGCAAGGGACTGACCGTCGGCGCGGGCTTCGACCGGATCGGCGACGTGGTCGCCCCCCTGGTGGAGCGCGCCCACACGATGCTCGAGGAGGACTGATGGACTTCGCCTACGACGAGGGGACCGAGGAGCTTCGCCAGAGGCTGCTGGCCTTCATGGACGAACACGTCTACCCGGCCGAGGCGGTGCTGGAGGAACAGCTCGCCGCGCGGGAGGACCGGTGGTCGACCGCACCGGTGGTGCGCGAGCTCCAGGCTCGGGCGCGCGAACAGGGGCTGTGGAACCTGTTCCTGGCCGGACACCCGGAGCACGGCGGGTTGGCCAACCTCCGGTACGCGCCGCTGGCCGAGATCACCGGCCGCAGCCCGAGGCTGGCGCCCGCCGCGCTCAACTGCGCGGCGCCCGACACCGGGAACATGGAGGTGCTGACGATGTTCGGCACCCCCGAGCAGAAGAAGCGCTGGCTGGAGCCCCTGCTGGCCGCGGACATCCGCTCGGCGTTCGCGATGACCGAGCCGGAGGTGGCCTCCTCCGACGCCACCAACATCACCACCAGCATTGTCCGTGACGGTGACGAGTACGTGGTCAACGGGCGCAAGTGGTTCATCACCGGCGCGCTCAACCCCGAGTGCGCGGTCTTCATCGTGATGGGCAAGACCGACCCCGACGCCGACCGGCACCGCCAGCAGAGCATGGTGCTGGTGCCGCGCGACACCCCGGGGCTGACGCTGCGGCGCGGCATGTCCGTGTACGGCTTCGACGACAGCGACCACGGCGGCCACGCCGAGGTCCTGTTCGAGGACGTGCGGGTGCCCGCGGAGAACCTCGTCGGCGGGGAGGGCGAGGGGTTCGCCATCGCCCAGGCCCGGTTGGGCCCCGGCCGCATCCACCACTGCATGCGGCTCATCGGCATGGCCGAGCGGGCCCTGGAGCTCACCTGCCGGCGCGTGCTGGACCGCGTGGCGTTCGGGCGGCCCCTGGCGGAGCAGGGCGTGGTCCGCGAGTGGATCGCCGAGGCGCGCGTGTCGATCGAGCAGCTGCGGCTGCTGGTGCTCAAGACCGCCTACCTGATGGACACGGTCGGCAACCGCGGCGCGCACACCGAGATCCAGGCGATCAAGATCGCCACCCCGCGCACGGTGGAGTGGATCATGGACAAGGCGATCCAGGCGCACGGGGCCGCCGGGGTGAGCCAGGACCTGCCGCTGGCCGGCTGGATGGCGGGCGTGCGCTCCCTGCGGCTGGCCGACGGCCCCGACGAGGTGCACCTGCGCTCGCTGGGCCGGGCCGAGCTGCGCAAGTACCGCTAGCGCGACGGAAGGCCCGGGACGAGCACGGCCCGGGTGCCCGCGGCGCCCCGGAGGTCGCTGTGCGTGTGCCCGCGTTCCCCGGGAACGCGCACGGCGGCCGGGGGCTCCCGCGCCGTCGGACACCCGGGCACGGGGCGGAGGCCCGGAGGAGCACGGCCCGCGGCGCCCCGCGGCGCCCCGCGGGCGCCGCGGGCTCCCCCGTCGCCGGGTCCCGGGCCCGGCGTCCTCAGGACGCCGGGCGCAGCCCCGCGACGAGCAGGTCGGCGAAGTGGCGGCCGACGTCCTCGCCGGTCAGCGGCCCGCCCGGGTGGTACCAGGTGCTCAGGTGGTGGACCGACCCGAAGAAGTAGTTGACCACCAGGTCCGCGGAGACGTCGTCGCGGAAGACGCCCTCGCTCTGCCCCTGGGCCACCATGTCGCGGAAGACCTCGTGGTAGCCGCGCCGTTCGGCGCGCACGGCGCGCTGCTTCTCCTCGCTGAGCTGGTGCATGGAGCGGAAGAAGATGACGGTGTCGTCCAGGTTGGCGATGCTGGTGACGATGACGTCGGCCGCGGCCGCGTGGACACGTTCGGCCACCGGAGCCTCCCGCCCGGCGATCCGGACCAGGTGCTCGGTCTGCATGCGCAGGACCCGGGCGTAGACCTCGTAGAGGAGGTCGTCCTTGGACCCGAAGTAGTGGTACATCGCCCCCTTGGTGACGCCCGCGGCGACGACCACCTCCTGAACGGAGGTCCCCTCGTAGCCCCGCTCGGCGAACAGCCTGGTCGCCGCCCCCAGCAGCCTCTCGGGGACGGACCCGGTGCCCGTTCCCGGATCGACCGCCTGCTGTGCTCGCGCCATGTCCTGCCTCACTTCGTGCCCCCGCCGTCCTGAGGACGCCCGTCGGCCAAGCATACCGACCGGCTGGTACCTTGCGCACACGCCGGGGCGCCCCGCCCGGCCCCTCAGACGGCGACCACGTCCACCGCGCGGCCGTCGGGGTCGGTGAGCGTGTGGCGGCCGGGCTCCAGGGGAGGCGTCGCGAGGCGGCCGTTCACGGTGAACCCCAGGCGGACGGCGCCCGTGGAGCGCTCGGCCGTCGCCGGGTAGATCTCGAACACCACTCCGTCGGCCAGCACGGCCGCGTGGTGCACGGCCCCCCGGCCGTGCTGTTCGCGGAGGAAGCCCAGACCGAGAGCGGTGTAGAAGGACCGGCACTCCTCCGCGCGGTCGGTGTAGATGACCACGAGGGTGGACCTGGGGGTGGCCACCGGTCCCGTGGGACGCCTGTGGTCCGGCCCCGGGGCCGGACCCGCCGCACCGCCCAGGGGCGGCACCGCCGACAGCCCGCCCTCCAGGATCTCGCGCGCGCGTGCGTACTTGGCGCGCAGCCGGTCCGCCTGCTCCGCGGGCAGGGCGGCCAGACGGCCCTCGTCGGAGTTGTGGCGGTTGTCGGCGAGCTTGACCAGGCGCCCCAGGGGGTCGGCCGCTGCCCGTCGGACCAGGTCCCCGTAGGACTCCCCCGGTCTCCGGCTCACCGACTCCACCGCCCGGACGACCGCCTCGGGACAGCCGCGTCCGCGCAGGTCGTCGGCGGTGACGGGGGTGTCCTCCAGGACGTCGTGCAGGACCCCGGCCATCTGGGCGTGCACCCCGTGGGGGGCCAGCAGGTCGCGGACCGCGAACACGTGCTCGCTGTAGGGGCGCCCGGCGCGGTCCACCTGCCCGGCGTGGACGGACCACGCCAGTCGCGAGGCCTGGTCCAGTGTCATCTCCACGGTGTGCGCCCCCTGTCCCGTCGGCATTGCCACCGACCCGACCGTACCCCCGCGAGGGGCGCCCGACCAGACCCGTCCGGGCCCCTCCCGCGCGGAGAGCCCCGTCAGGAGTCGGTGTAGTTCTCCTCGTAGCCTCCCGTGGGCGGGACGGGCGTGATGACGTCGACGAGCACCCCGGAGGGGTCGGCCACGATGAAGTGCCGCTGCCCGAAGTCCTCGGTGCGGATCCCCAGCTCGGGGCGGAGTCCGCCGCGTACGACGAGGCGCTCCCACTCCGCGTCGACGTCCGCCACCTCGAAGTTGAGCAGCACGCCCTGCGCCGGCCGGCGGTAGCCCTCCGGGACGGTGGGGTGGCGGTGGTCGAGCAGAGCCAGCTCGCGGTCGGGCGGCCCGGGGCGGCGCAGGCTGACGTACCAGTCGGCCGCGAAGGTCTCCTCGAAGCCGAACAGGTCCACGTAGAAGTCCCTGGCCTCCTGGATCCGGGTGGTGCCGATGACCGGGTAGAAACCGCTGAGCTCCATGACTCCGCCTTTCACATACCGTTGGTATGTGAAGTACGCTATTCGCGTACCTTCGGTATGTCAACAGGTGGGGGAACATGACCGCGGAGACCGGGAGCCGGGCCAGGCAGCGCGAGCGCACCAGGAGGGCCCTCCTGCGCGAGGGGCGCCGGCTGTTCGCCGAGCACGGGTACGCAGGCGTGGGACTGAGCGGGATCGTGGCGGCGGCCGACGTCACCAAGGGCGCCCTCTACCACCACTTCGAGGGCAAGCCGGACCTCTTCCGCGCCGTCCTGGAGGAGGTCCAGGGCGAGGTCGCCGACGCCGTGGCGGCCGCCGCGGACGCCCGGCGGGACCCGTGGGACCAGCTGACCGCGGGCTGCCGGGCCTTCCTCACCGCGAGCACGGCTCCGGACGTGCGGCGGATCATGCTGGTGGACGGGCCGGCCGTGCTCGGGTGGAGCACCTGGCGCTCCCTGGACGAGGCCGGGTCAGCGCGGCACCTCCGGGAGGCGCTCACCGGCCTCGTCCGGGCGGGGGTCCTGCGCCCCCAGCCGGTGCCGCCCCTGGCCCACCTGCTCTCCGGGGCCATGAACGAGGCCGCGCTGTGGCTGGCCGGGAGCGGGGACCCCGGCGACCTGGACGACGTCTGGGCCGCGTTCTCGGGGATGCTGGAGTCCCTGCGCTCGCCGTGACCCGGACCGCTTCCGAGGACGCCCGGGCACGTCCGGGCGCTATCGTGGCTGCCATGGCGGAGAGCACCGGGGCGGCGGACACGGACGGGGACGAGGGGTTCCGGGACGACTTCGTCCGCGGGTTCTCGGAGTACTGGCAGTCGCAGGGCCGCCCCAGGACCGAGGGGCGCATCGTGGGCTACCTGCTCCTCGCCGACCGCGAGGCGGTGAGCGCCGAGGAGATCGCCGACGGCGCCCGGGTCAGCCGGGGCTCGGTGTCCCAGTCCGTGCGCCGACTGCGCGAGATGGGCTTCGTCGAGATGGTCGGCGCGCCGGACAGCCGCTCACGGCTGGTCGCCATGGACGAGGACGTGTGGGGCGGGTTCCTGCGCAACGAGCGCTCCTACCTGCGCCGGCAGAGGGACCTCGCGGCGTCCGCGCTGGAGCGGCTCCCCTCCCTGAGCCCGCCCGCGCGCAACCGCCTGCGCAACATGCACGACTACATGAGCTGGCTGGACGACTACCACGACACCCTCCTGTCCCACTGGGAGGAGTTCAAGGCCGGGCGGGACCGGGGGGAGGCGGACGGGGGAGGCGCCTGAGGGCGCCGCCTCAGGAGCGCTCGTGCGGGATGACCAGCGGCGTGCTGGTGCGCGGGTCGGGCACCACGTCGCAGGGCAGCCCGAACACCTCTTCCACCAGTGCCGCGGTCACGACCTGTCCGGGCGGGCCGTCCGCGACGACCCTCCCCCCGTCCATGAGGACCAGGCGGGTCGCGAACCGGGCGGCCTGGGCCAGGTCGTGCAGGACCGCGACGATCGTGCGCCCCTGGCGGTGCAGGTCGGCGAACAGCTCCAGCAGGTCGTACTGGTGCGCGATGTCCAGGAACGTGGTCGGCTCGTCCAGCAGCAGGACGCCGGTGTCCTGCGCCAGGACCATCGCCACCCACGCGCGCTGCCGCTGGCCGCCGGAGAGCGATCCGACCTGGGTGTCGGCCAGGCCGGCCAGCCCGGTGAGCTCCAGTGCCCGGGAGATCGCCGTCTCGTCCCGGGGGCTCCACTGCCGCACCAGCGTGTGGTGGGGGAAGCGCCCGCGAGCGGCGAGGGCACGCACGGTGACGCCCTCCGGCGCGACGGGGCTCTGCGGCAGGAGCGCCATCCGGCGGGCGACCGCCTTGGCGCGCAGCCCCCGGATGTCCTGGCCGTTGAGGAGCACCCGGCCCGACATCGGCTTGTTCACCCGGCCCAGCGCCTTGAGCAGCGTCGACTTGCCGCACCCGTTGGGGCCGACGATGACGGTGAACTCCCCCTCGGCCACACCGAGGTCCAGGTCGCGCACGACCGGATCGGCCCCGTACCCCAGCGTGAGGCCCTCCGCGGACAGTACCGGACTCACAGCACACCCTTTCGCCATTCACGAACCAGCAGGTAGCCCAGGTAGACGCCCCCGAACCCCATGGTGAAGATCCCGACCGGCAGTCCGTCGCCCACCGGCGACTGCTGCACGGCCAGGTCGGCCGCCACCAGCAGGAGCGCGCCGACCAGGGCCGACAGCGCGAGGTTGGGGCCGGGGGCCCCGCTGAGCCTGCGGGCGATCTGCGGGGCGGTCAAGGACACGAACGCGATCGGTCCGGCGACGCTCACGGCGGCGGCCGAGAGCACCACCGACAGGACGACCGCCCCGGTCCGGGTCGCGGAGGCGCGCGCGCCGAGGGCGTCGGCCAGCTCGTCGCCCATCTCGTTGACGGTGACGGGGCCCGCCAGCGCCGCCACGAACGGCAGTGCCAGGAGCAGGACCGCCCAGATGGTCCAGGCGTGCTCCCACGCCCTGGCGCCCAGGCTGCCGTTGACGTAGGCGGAGAGGACACCGGCCTGGTCGCGGGCCATCACGGACACCACGAAGTGCGTGAACGCCTGGGCCATCGCGGCCACGCCGATCCCGGCGACGATGAGGCGCCCCGGGTGGCGCAGCCCGGTTCCGGTGGCCGCGGCCACCACGGCCATGGCCAGGGCCGCTCCCGCGAGGGCGCCCATCGGCACGGGGACGACGCCGGGCAGGACGAGGGCGGCGAAGGCGGCCCCCGCCCCGGCCCCCGCCCCGAGGCCGATGACGTCCGGGCTGCCCAGCGGGTTGCGGGTGACGGACTGGAAGAGCGCGCCGGCCAGGCCGAGCGCGGCCCCGGTGCCCACGGCGACGGCCAGGCGGGGGCCGCGCAGCCGTCCGAGGACGAACGCCTCGGTGGCCTCGCCCGCGCCCGTGACCACGGCGGGCAGGCGGGTGAGGGGGATGCCGAGCCTGCCCATGGCGAGGGTGGCCGCCGCGGCGGCGGCCACGAGCACCAGGAGGAGGACCGCGCACAGCACGGAGCGCGGGTGGACGGGCAGGGCGACCGGCCCGAGCGCGAGCACGGGCGGGGCGGCCCCGCGCGGCGGCCGCGGCCGCCGCGTCCGGGTGGTGGACCGGGTCATGAGGCGCTCCGCATCTTCCTGACCGCGTACAGCAGGACGGGGGCGCCGACGAACGCGGTGACCACGCCGACCATCAGCTCCGTGGGGCGGACGATCGTGCGGCCGACGACGTCGGCGGCCAGCAGCAGGGTGGGTCCGACCAGCAGGGCGAAGGGCACCTGGACGCGGAAGTCCACGCCGACCAGGGCCCGCACCACGTGGGGGACGGCGAGGCCGACGAAGGCGATGGGGCCCGCCGCCGCGGTGGCCCCCGCGGCGAGCACGGCGCCCGCGACCAGCCCCGCCGAGCGGATCCACACGGTGTTCGCCCCGGTGGCGATCGCCGCCTCCTCCCCCAGGGCCAGGGCGTTGAGGCCGCCCGCGACGAGGAACGCCAGCAGGACGCCGACGCCGATGACGGGCAGCACGGACAGGACGACGTCGTAGCCGCGTCCGCCCAGGGAGCCGACGACCCAGTAGCGGTAGCTGTCGAAGGTCTCGGGCATGCTCAGCGCCACCGCCTGGACGTAGGCGTTGAGCACGGCGGAGACCACCGCTCCGGCCAGGACGAGGCGCACCAGCCCGCCGTCGCCGCCCCGGCTGCCCACGGTGTAGGCGGCCAGTCCGGCGGCGAGGGCGCCGGGCAGCGCCCACCAGACCGTGCCGGCGACGGAGGTGGGGCCGAGCAGCGCGGTGGCGGTGACCACCGCGGCGGCGGCGCCCGCGTTGACGCCCAGGAGGCCCGGGTCGGCGAGGGGGTTGCGTGTGATGCCCTGCATGAGGGTGCCCGCCAGGGCGAGGGCCGCCCCGGCGACGATGCCGAGGAGGGTACGGGGGTAGCGGCTCTCCACCACGGTGGTGGTGAAGGGGTCCGCCCCGCCCGTCAGCACCTGCCACACCTCCGTGGGGGAGGTGGGCTTGCTGCCCATGACGAGGCTGAGGAGGACCGCCCCGGCGAGGGCCGCGGCGCCCGCGCCGAGCATGAGCACGGCGCGGGCGGGGCCCGGGCGGGACGGAGCCGTGAGTGTCTTCACGTTCGCCCTGTCGGTGGGATCAGCTGTCGGCGTTGGCCGCGGCCTCTTCGATCATGGGCACGTAGCGCTCGATGACCCAGGGGACGGTGAGCGGGTTGATGATCGAGGACGCGGTGACGAAGGAGGTGTCCTCGGCGGCGACCACGGCTCCGCTCTCGACGGCGGGGATCGCCGCGTAGAGGTCCTGCGCCTCGATCTCGGCGCGCGTCTCGTCGTCGGTGTAGAACGTGAAGAGCAGGTCGCTGTCGGCGAGCTGGTCGGCGTTCTCCAGGCCGATGATGGCGGAGTCGGTGCCCTCGGTCTCGGGGAAGGTCTCGACGACGGGGTCGACGGTCAGGCCCAGGCCGCGCACCATGGCGACGCGCTGCTCGTCGGGGAGGAAGACGCCGAGCGTGCCGGGGCCGTCGGTGTAGACGTAGGAGAAGGTGAGGTCGGCGAACTGCTCGTTGGCCGCGGCCGCCTCCTCGAACTGGGTCTCGATGTCCCCGATGAGGCCCTGCGCCTCCTCGGGCTGCCCCAGCGCCTCGCCGATGATCTCGATCTGCTGGTCCCAGTCGGTGCTCCAGGGGAGCTCGGGGTAGGCGACCGTGGGGGCGATGTCGCTCAGGATGTCGTACTGCTCCTGGGTGACGCCGGACCAGGGGGCGAGGATGACGTCGGGGGCCAGCTCGATGATCGCCTCGAAGTCGATGTCGTCGGCGCCGGCGAACTGCTCGGGCAGCTCCTCGCCGGACCCGGTGACGGCCTCGTGGATCCAGGGGAGGTACCCGGTGTCGTCGCTGCCCCACTCGTAGCTCTCGACGCCGACCGGGACGACGCCCAGGGCGATGGCGGTCTCCGCCGAGCCCTGCCCGAGGGTGACGACGCGCTCGGGCCGCTCGGGGATCTCGGCGGTGCCGAGGGCGCTCTCGATGCTGACCGGGAACGCGCCGCCCGCCGTGCCGCCGCTCTCGCCGCCGCTCCCGCCGGTGTCCTCCTCGGCGCCGCCGCAGGCCGTGAGGCCGAGGGCGAGGAGGGCGGTGAGTCCGATGCCGCTGGCGCGGTGGAAGGTGGAGGCCATGCTCACACTGCTTTCTTCGTCATGAGGGTGGCCGCGTCGTACCCGGCGGGCCCGTTCCGCGCAGGGGCTATCGGCCCCGAGGGGAAACACGGAGGACGAAACGGGAGAACCCCGACAGAACAAAGGTTAGTCTAACCTCACTTCCCAAGGATTTCAAAAATTCTGAACCCGCCGGACGGACTCCGCCCCAGGTCAGGCGTCGCAGGAGCACGCCCCGGCCCGGGGTCCGGACCCCGGGCCGGCGGGCGGGAGGGTCAGGACCTCCCCAGGTGGACGCGGGCCTCCCAGGGACGCAGGGGCGCGAACAGCCCGTCCTCCTCGGGGTAGTTGCCGATCAGCCGTTCGGGATCGCGCCCGGCGACCTTGGGGTCCAGGTCCAGCGGAGCCGTGTCGGCGCCCCAGTTCACCAGTACCGTCAGCACCCGGTCGTCCAGGGTCCGGGTGTAGGCGTACACCGCGGGGTCCTCCTCCGCCAGGGGCTCGAACCGGCCGTGCACGATCACCGGGTGCTCCTTGCGCAGCGCGATCAGGCGCCGGTAGTAGTGGAACACCGAGCCCCGGTCGGCGACGGCCGCCTCCGCGTTGATCTCGACGTGGTTGGGGTTGACCCCGATCCACGGCGTACCGGTGGTGAACCCGGCGTTGGGCGAGGCGTCCCACTGCATGGGCGTGCGCGCGTTGTCCCGGCTCATCCGGGCGATGCCCGCCATGGCGGCGTCCGCGTCCACCCTGCCGCCCTCCACCGCGGCGCGGTGGTAGTTGAGGGTCTCCACGTCCCGGTAGTCGCCGATGTCGGCGAGGTGGGCGTTGGTCATCCCCAGCTCCTCGCCCTGGTAGACGTACGGCGTCCCCTTCATCATGTGCAGGGTCGTGGCCAGGGCGGTCGCCGACTCGACCCGGTACCGCTCGTCCCCGAAGCGCGATACCGCCCGGGGCTGGTCGTGGTTGTTCCAGTACAGGCTGTTCCAGCCGGTCCCGCCCAGGCCCTCCTGCCAGCGGTTGAGGGAGCGCTTGAGATCGCGCAGGTCCAGGGGTCGCGGGTCGAACTTGCCGCCGGGCCCGTGGTCGAGTTCCACGTGCTCGAACTGGAACACCATGTCGAGCTCGCGGTTGGCGGGGTCGGTGTGCACGCGGGCCTGCGCCACGTCCACCCCGGGCATCTCGCCGACGGTGAGCACGTCCCTGCCCGCGAAGACCTCCCGGTGCATCTCGTGCAGGAACTCGTGCAGGCGGGGGCCGTTCACGGCGTACTCGGCGAAGGACCCGTGCCCGTGCTCCCCCGAGACCGGGCCGTCGGGCATCTGCCGCGTCTTGGAGACGAAGTTGATCACGTCCATGCGGAACCCGTCGGCGCCCCGGTCCAGCCACCAGCGCGCCACGTCGTGGACGGCCTCGCGCACCCGTGGGTTCTCCCAGTTCAGATCGGGCTGGCGCCGGGTGAACAGGTGCAGGTAGTACTCGCCGGTGGCCTCGTCCTGGGTCCAGGCGGGGCCGGAGAACACCGAGCCCCAGTTGTTGGGCGGCCCGCCGTCGCGCCTGGGCCTCCAGAAGTAGAAGTCGCGCTTGTCGGGGTCCCCCGCGCGGGAGGCGGTGAACCACGGGTGCTCGTCGCTGGTGTGGTTGACAACCAGGTCCATCACCAGGCGCATCCCGCGCTCGTGCAGCCCGTCGCGCAGCCGGTCCCAGTCCTCCAGGGTGCCGAACCGGGGGTGGATGTCCCGGTAGTCGCTGATGTCGTACCCGTTGTCGTCCCACGGCGAGGGGTAGACGGGTGAGAGCCACACGACGTCGACGCCCAGGAGTTTCAGGTAGTCGAGCCTGGCGATGACGCCGGGCAGGTCGCCGACCCCGTCGCCGTCGCTGTCGTGGAAGCTGCTCGGATAGATCTGGTAGACGACGCTGGACTTCCACCAGTCGGCGCTCTGCTCCAGGGGCATAGGGGTCCTCTCCTCCGCGGCCGCGTGTGAGCCAAGTTACTGGAGTGCCCCGGGTCGGGACAGTTTTCCTCGATCCTCTTCCCGATTCCCGCAAGATCCCCGCCAACTGGTCTGGACCGGTAGGGTGGCGAACCGCTCGGACGAACCGTGTCCGATCGAAGGAAAGCGGGAAATATGGGGCGCGGCGCACTGTCGGAGCAGGTCGAAGGCGCGTGGCGGGCGGGCGGCGGACGGAAGCTGTGGTCGCGGAACTTCTCCCTGTTCTTCTCCGCCCGCGTCGTGGCCAAGCTCGGCGACGGGATGCTGCCCGTCGCCCTGTCGGCCGGGCTGATCGCGCACGGACACGGGGCCGGCGGGATCGGCCTCGCGATGGCGTCCTTCTCCGCGTGCTTCGTGGCCTTCGTGGTCTTCGGCGGAGTGCTGTCCGACCGCTGGGGGGCGCGCCGGCTGATGATCGCGGCCGACCTGGTGCGCGTGGCGACCCAGGGCACGGTGGCGGTCCTCTTCCTGACCGGGCACGTGGTGCTGTGGCAGATCTGCGTGATCGGCGCCGTGAACGGGATCGCCGCAGGCGCGTTCCAGCCGGGCGTGGGCTCGGTGATCCCGCGGGTGTCCGGGGACGTGCACGGGGCGAACGCGGTCATCCGCACCGCCGAGGCCCTCGCCATGCTGCTGGGCCCGGCCGTGGCCGGGCTGCTGGTGGCCCTGTTCTCCGCCGCCGGCGTCCTGGCCGTCCACGCGGGCGCCTACGCGGTGGGGGCGGTCCTGCTGGGGCTCGTCCGACTGCCCGGGACGGTCAGACGGCGGGGCCAGGGGCCCGGTTACGCCGCCGACCTGGCGGAGGGGTGGCGCGAGTTCCGCAGCCGCACCTGGATGTGGTCGGTGATCCTGTTGTGGATGGTGCTGATGGTGAGCATGTGGGGACCTCAGGTCCCCCTGACCGCGAGTGAGATCATCACCGGCCACGGCGCCCAGGCGTTCGGACTCGTCAGTTCCGCCCTGGGCGGCGGCACGGCCCTGGGCGGCCTGGTGGCGATGCGGGTGCGGCCGCGGTTCCCCCTCCGGGCGGGCACGCTCGCGCTGTTCGGCGCCGGAGCGTTCTCCGTCAGCGTCGGGCTGGGCCTCCCGGCGTCCGCGCTGGCCCTGGGTGCGGCGGTCAGCGGCGCGATGATGGGCTTCTGGGGCGTCATGTGGAGCACCAGCGTGCAGACCCACACCCCCCGGCCGGTCCTCGGCCGGATCCACTCCTACGAGATGGCGGGCTCCCTGGCGATGATGCCCGTGGGGCAGGCCCTGGCGGGACCGGCCGCGGAGCTCTTCGGGGCGCGGCCCCTCCTGCTCGTCGGCGGGGCGGCCACCCTCGTGGTGGGCCTGGTGCTGCTCATGGTGCGCCCCGTCCGGAACCTCCGCGCCGTCCCGGCGCGGCACTGACACCGTCCGCGACCGAGCCGGCGCCGACCGCCCCGGGCCGCCCGGACACCACGCCTGACCTGCACAGGCCCTGATCCACCGCCGCCCCTACAGCCCCCGTGCCTCGACGCGGTGGCCGGACCCGCCCAAATAGTCTATATTTCCTACTGCTTTAGTCGGAAGATGGCGCCGCGCACCCGCCGGCCACGACACCGCGCAACGAGAGAGGAGTCCCGATGGGCGCAGAACCGCTCCTGTCCGTCGACGGGGTCGCGATCGGGTACCCGGGCCCGGGCGGCCGCGTACCGGCGGTCGCCGGCGCCGACCTCACCGTCGGCCACGGCGAGACCGTGATGCTGATCGGCCGTTCCGGCTGCGGGAAGTCCACCGTCCTCAAGGCCGTCGCCGGCTTCCTCGCCCCCTCCGCCGGGCGGATCTCCTTCCACGGCGCGGAGGTGGAGGGCCCCGCCCCGGACCGGGCCGTGGTCTTCCAGGAACTGGACCAGCTCTTCCCCTGGCGCACCGTCCTCGGCAACGTCGCCTACGCGCTGCGCGCGACCGGCACGCCGCGCGACGAGGCGCGCGCACGGGCCACGGCCCAGCTGGAGCTGATGGGGCTCGGACACGCCCTGGACCGCCACCCCCACCAGCTCTCGGGGGGCATGAAGCAGCGCGTCGCGATCGCCCGCGCGTTCGCCCTGGAACCCCGCATGCTGCTGATGGACGAACCCTTCGGCGCCCTCGACGCCCAGACGCGCGGCCGCCTCCAGGCGGAGCTGGCCGGACTGGCCCGGCGCACCCGCGTGAGCATCCTCTTCGTCACCCACAGCATCGACGAGGCCGTGCTGCTCGGCGACCGGGTGGTGGTGCTGGGCGGGCGCCCCTCGTCCGTCGTGGAGACCCTCGACGTCGCCGGCCTGGACAGCCCGGACACCGAGGGGTTCACCGCGGCGCGCCGCCGCCTGCGCGCGCTGCTCTCCGACGACAGGGAGGAGGCCGGCCGTGCCGTCCTCGACTGAGACCGCGCCGCCCGCCGACGCCGGCGCAGGGGGCCGGCGGTCGGACGGCCCCTGGTCGCGGCTTCCCGTCGGCCTGCGCAGGAGCGTCCTCCTGGTGGCGCTGCTCGGGGTGTGGCAGCTGTACGTGGTCGCCGCCGGCGTCAGTCCGCTCGTCTTCGCGGGGCCCTGGGACGTGGCCGCCGCGTTCGCGGAGGGGTGGGGCGGCGGCGCCCTGGTGGGACCCACCCTCACCACCCTGCGGATCCTCGGCCTGGGGATGCTCATCGGCACGGCGCTGGCCGTCGTGCTCACCGCCCTCGCGGTCGCCACGCGCTTCGGCGACGACCTGCTGACGCTGCTCACCGCGATGGTCAACCCCCTGCCGTCGGTGGCGATCCTGCCCCTGGCCATGCTGTGGTTCGGCCTCGACGAGACCGCCCTGGTGTTCGTGGTGGCCAACGCCGTCCTGTGGCCGATGGCGGTCAACATCGGCATGGGCTTCCGCACCGTCCCGGCCACCACGCTCATGGTCGGCCGCAGCCTCGGCCTGCGCTCGTGGCGGCTGATCCGGGACGTGCACCTGCCCGCGGCCCTGCCGCACACCGTCGCCGGGGTCAGGACGGGCTGGGCGTTCGGCTGGCGCACCGTCATCGCCGCCGAGCTGGTCTTCGGGGTCGCGGGCGCGCAGGGAGGGCTCGGGTTCTTCATCAACGAGGCCCGCTTCCACCTGGACATCCCGGACGTCTTCGCGGGCCTGGTGACCATCGCGCTGATCGGGATCGCGCTGGACCTGCTGTTCACACTGCTGGAGCGGCGGACCGTCGTCCGCTGGGGCATGAAAGAGGGAGCCGCCCTGTGACCGCCATCCGTACACCACGGTCCCCCGGACGCCGCGACGTGCTCCGCGGCGGCCTCGGCCTGCTCGCGGGCGCCGCCGTCGTGGGCGCCGCGGGGTGCTCCGACGGCTCCGGGGCCTCGGACGGGTCCGGCACGGTGGCGATCGCCACCGGATACGGGCTCAGCTACGCGTCGCTGACCGTCGTCGAGGCCAGGGGGTGGCTGGCGGAGGCGCTGCCCGACCGCACCGTCGAGTGGCAGGTGCTGAGCGGGGGCTCGGCGAGCCGGGACGGCATGCTCGCGGGCAGCCTCCAGGCGGGCACCGGCGGCCTGGCGCCCTTCCTCCAGGCACGCGACAGCGGCGTCCCGTGGAAGGTCGTCACCGGCCTGAACAACATGCCGCTGTGGATGGTCACCACGGACGACCGCATCCGGAGCCTGTCCGACATCACCGGCGCCGACCGCATCTCCTCGCCCCAACCGGGCTCGATCCAGTCGATCGTGCTGGCGCACGCCGCCCGGGAGGAGTTCGGAGACCCGGACCGGTTCACCGGCAACCTGGTGGCCATGCCCCACCCCGACGCACTCCAGGCCCTGCTCAGCGGACAGATCGCGGCGGCGGTCACCGCTCCGCCGTTCCAGTACCAGGCCGAGGCCGAGGGCGCGCGGGTGCTCCTCGACAGCTACGAGGTCCTCGGCGGTCCGCACGGCTTCAACGTGGTCACCGCCATGGAGGACTACGCGGAGGAGAACCCCGACGTCGTCGAGGCCCTGCACGCCTGCGTGGAACGCGCCAACGAGCTGATCACCGGGGACCCCGAGGCGGCCGCCCGCATCCTGTCCGAGGCCGAGAACGGGGCGGTCACGGCGGAGGAGTACCTGGAGCACCTGGGCCGGGACGGCATCGAGTACACGACCGCGCCGCAGGGCCTGGAGAGGATCGGCTCGTTCATGGCCGAGATCGGCGCCATCGGCACCGCCCCGGAGAGCTGGGGCGACCTGGTGTTCGACACCGTCGCCGCCGAGGACGGCAGCTGACGCGGGGCCCGCGCGGGGCTCCGCGCGGTTCCGCCGCCCGCCGACCGCCGCGCCCGGTAGCGTGTCGGAGCCCGTCCACAGGGGGCCGCGCACAGGTTGTCCCGGTCCCCGCCCGGGCATACGGCAGAGGACACGACACGAAAGGGACCCCATGTGCCTCCACGGAACCGGTGAGACCGTCCGCGCGCGGAACGGCCTGTCCGACTCCGCCCCGGCCGGCCCCCCGCCCCCGCCGCCCGGCCCCCTTCCGTGGCCCCGGGCCTTCCACCGGGTGGCCGACCTGAGCCACGTGATCTCGCCGACGATGGCCGGGTGGGACGACGTGAAACCCGTGCGGGAGACGGTCTCCGAGGCCGCCCCCGAGGGGGAGTTCGGCCTCTACGTGCAGCAGTGGACGTTCGGTGAGCACACGGGGACGCACCTGGACGCCCCCGGGCACGTGATCGGCGGCGGCCGCCTGGTCCCCGACATCCGGCCGGAGGAGCTGGTCGCGCCCGCCGCCGTCATCGACGTCAGGGCCCGCGCCGCGGAGGATCCGGACACCACGGTCACGGTGGACGACGTGCTGGCGTTCGAGCGGGCGCACGGGGAGATCCCGGCCGGGGCGGCGGTGCTGATGAACTCGGGGTGGAGCGCCCGCTGGGCACGGGGGGACGAGGCGGTGCGCGGGGTGGCGGCCGACGGCTCGTGGCACTTCCCCGGCTTCGGCGCGGAGGCGTGCGAGTTCCTGGTCGCCCGGAGGCGGGTCGCCGGGGTGGGGGTCGACACGCTGAGCACCGACCCGGGTCGCTCCACGGACTTCGCCGCGCACGAGGTGCTCGGCCGCGCCGACCGGTGGGGGCTGGAGTCGCTGACGGGACTGGACCGGCTGCCGCCGACCGGAGCCCTGCTCAGCATCGGGGTGATGCCGGGGCTGGACGCCTCCGGCGGGCCGAGCAGGGTGCTGGCCCTGTGGTGACGACGGCCGCGGCGCGCCGCCCCCGGCGCGGCGGCGCGGCCGGGCCCACGGGGCGGTTCCTCAGCACCCTCGGGAGCGCGGCGCCCCGCGGCCGTCCGGGTGCCATTCCAGCAGCATGATGGTGGCGTCGTCGGTGAAGCTGCCGCGCTGGTGCTCGTGGATGGCGTGGATGAGGCGCCGCAGGGTCTCGGGGGCGGGCTCGTCGGCGGAGGCCGCACGGATGACGAAGTCCGCGAACTGCTCGAGGCCGAACATCCGCCCCTCGCTGTCGTGGGCCTCGGTCACGCCGTCGGTGTAGAGCAGCACCTGGTCTCCGGGTTCGAGCCGGACGCGGTGGACGGTGCGCGCCTCGGCCCCGCCCAGGACGCCGCCGAGGCCGAGGGGCACCTCCGGTTCCCGGTCCAGGGCCCCGGGCACCAGGCGGCGGTCCCGGATGAGCAGGGGCGTGGGGTGGGCGCAGTTGGCCCAGGAGAACATCCCGTCGGCCAGCTCCAGGGTGGCGAAGACACCCGTGCAGAAGCGTTCGGGAAGCCACTGGAGCAGGGCCTTCTCCACACTCGCGGTGAGCTCGGCGAGGTCGGCCCCGTTGCGCCTGGCGCTGCGGGCCCCGGCCATGGCCACCGACGCGGTCAGGCCGGAGGCCAGGTCGTGGCCCATCGCGTCGAGGATGACGGCGTGCAGGGTGTCCTTCGTGATCGAGTGGTCGAAGGCGTCGCCGCCGAGCTCGTAGGCGGGTTCGAGGACGGCGGTGGACACCCCCCGCGTGGTGCCGAGCGTGCGCGGCGGCAGGAAGGCGCGCAGCATCTCGGTGCGCAGCTGCACCGGCCGCGTGCGGGTGTGGCGGACGTAGGTGTCGCTGTAGGCGCGTTTGGAGGTGACCACCAGGGCCAGGAGGGAGGCCAGCGTCTGGCAGCGGCGCAGGGTGGGCTCGTCCAGGGACTCCGTCCTGACGTGCAGGACGCCCATGCGGTCGGCGCCGTCGCGCAGGGGGAGCCACAGGCTCAGTTCGCCGTCGCCCCCCTCGTCCAGCCGCAGCGTGTCGGAGCGGTAGGCCTCCCCCGCCTCGGTGGAGTCGACGCCGAGCGGGGGTCCGCCGGTGAGGGGGAAGAGGAGGTTCTGCTGGATGTCGACCACGTGGACGGTGACCGCCGTGAGGCCGATGGCCTGGCCGTAGCGCTCGGCCGCCTCCAGGACCTCGATCGGCCCGCAGCCGTGCACGGACCTGACCAGCTCCTCGAACAGGAGCTCGCCCTCACCGATCGGGGACCCGTCGACCATGCGCCCACCTCCCCCGCAAGTCTCACACCGGGGGGCGCGCTCGGGGCGGCACGGAGGCCGCGTGTCCCCCGGGACACGCTCCCGCCGTCCGCCCCACGGAGCGGGGACCGCCGGGGTCAGGCCGAGCGGTCGCGGCGCCGCCTGTTCTGCTCGGTGCGGATGCGCGGCACGATCGTGGGATTCACGTTGTCGATCACCGTCTCCCGACTGATGATCACCTGCCCCACATCCTCACGCGAAGGCACCTCGTACATCACCGACAACAACACCTCCTCGA
>NZ_JBHSUF010000017.1:0-154692 GCF_042660575.1 Nocardiopsis tropica | reverse complement strand
CTCCGCGATCCGCTCCGCGAACACCGGTGAGGAATCCAACAACTCCACCGCCATCCCCTCCCACTGACCACCCTGACCGGGGAAGACCAGCACGGGCATCCGGTCGGGGGCAGCTCGCCCCGTCACCACGGCAGGGGTGGGACGCCCCTCGGCGAGGGCCCGGAGCCCGTCGAGGAGGTCGGCACGGCCGTCGCCCAGCACCACGGCCCTGTCGTCGAAGGCCGTGCGGGTGGTCGCCAGCGACCACCCCACGTCCACCGGGTCCAGACCGGGATCCGCACCGACCCGGTCGCGCAGACGGGCGGCCTGGTCGGCCAGTGCCGCGCCGCCGCGCGCCGACAGGGGCCAGAGCACGGGGCCGCGGACGCGCTCCGCCCCTCCGGGGCCGCTTTCCGCGGCCGGACGGGCGGCCTGGTCCGCACCTGCGCGCACGGGGGCGTCCTGGGCGCCGGGCTCGGAAGCGCCGGACCGCTCCTCCGTGGGCGCCTGCTCCAGGACGAGGTGGGCGTTGGTGCCGCTCATCCCGAAGGAGGAGACCGCCGCGCGCCGGGGGCGGCCGGTCTCCGGCCACGGCCGCGCCTCGGTGAGGAGCTCCACGGCGCCGGAGGACCAGTCCACGTGCGGGGTGGGCTCGTCGGCGTGGAGCGTCCGCGGCAGCACCCCGTGGCGCAGCGCGAGGACGAGCTTGATGAGCCCGGCGATCCCTGCGGCCGCCTGGGGGTGGCCGAGGTTGGACTTGAGCGAGCCCAGCCACAGGGGGTGATCGCCCGCCCGGCCCGGACCGTAGGCGGAGATCAGCGCCTGCGCCTCGATGGGGTCGCCGAGCGCGGTCCCGGTCCCGTGGGCCTCGACGAGGTCGACGTCGGCCGGGGTGAGCCTGGCGTCCTCCAGCGCGCGGGCGATGACCCGCTCCTGGGAGGGGCCGTTGGGCGCGGTCAGGCCGTTGGAGGCGCCGTCCTGGTTGACCGCGCCGCCCCGGATCACCGCCAGCACCCGGTGCCCGTTGCGCCGCGCGTCCGACAGGCGCTCCAGCGCGACCATTCCGGCCCCCTCCGAGAAGCCCGCGCCGTCGGCCCCGGCCCCGAAGGCCTTGCAGCGGCCGTCGGAGGCGAGGCCCCTGAGGTGGGTGAACTCGGTCAGGACGCCGGGGGTGGCCATCACCGTCGCCCCGCCGGCGAGTGCGAGTGAGCATTCATCGGCACGCAGCGCCCGCACGGCCAGATGCACGGCCACCAGAGAGGAGGAGCAGGCGGTGTCCACCGTGACGGCGGGGCCGGTCAGGCCCAGGACGTAGGACAGCCGACCGGAGGCGACGCTGTTGGTGGTGCCGGTGATCGCGAACCCGTCGCCGGGCGCCTCGGTCAGCCGGGGCCCGTACTCCTGCGCGATGGCCCCGACCCACACGCCGGCGTCTCCGCCGGCCAGGGTCTGCGGCGGGATCCCCGCGTTCTCGACGGCCTCCCAGGCCACTTCGAGGAGGAGCCGCTGCTGGGGGTCCATCGCCTCGGCCTCCTTCGGGGAGATCCCGAAGAAGGCGGGGTCGAAGGCGGCCGGGTCGTCGAGGAACGCGCCCTGCGCCATGGCCGACCCGCCCTCCTCCCCGTCCTTGCCCAGGAGGGCGTCCAGGTCCCAGCCCCGGTCGGAGGGCAGGGGGCCCAGTGCCTCGCCGCCGCGCTCCAGCAGGTCCCACAGGGCTTCGGGGGTGTCTATCCCCCCGGGGAGACGGCAGCCCATACCGACGATCGCGATCGGCTCCGGCGCGCGGTCGAGTTCCTCGCGCAGTCGCTCGTTCTTCTTGAGCGCGGCGCGCAGGGCCGCGACGAGCTTGCTGTCCTGATCGTTACTGATAGCCATCAACCGTCTCCTGTTCACCCTCGGGCGCGGTGTCGTCGGCTGCCAGGGCGAGCCCCAGCAGGTCTTCCACGTCCATGTCGTCGATGTCGCTGGCGCCGGGGCCGTCGGTCTCCTTCTCGGTCTCCCCGGTACGGGCCGGTTCCGGCGCCGCCGGCTCGTCGGGGAACAGCCTTCCGGCGATGAGCCGGGCCAGTGCGCGGGGGGTCGGGTGGTCGAACACGGCGGTCGCGGGCAGGCGGAGGCCGGAGAGGGCGCCGAGCCGGTTGCGCAGTTCGACCCCGGTCAGCGAGTCCAGTCCGAGCTCCCGGAAGGGGCGGTCCGCCGGAACACCTGACGCCCCCTCCTGTTCCGCCCGCCCGAGCACGACGGCCGTGTGCGTGCGGACCTCGGCGAGCAGCGCCCGCTCACGCTCGGGCCCGCTCAGGTCCGCGAACCGCTCGGCCCCCAGGGGGGCCTCCCCGGTCCGCTCGGCGCCGCCCACGGCGTCCCGCCGGTCGGCGAGTCCGCCCAGGACCTGGAGCACGGGGCCGTTCTCCAGGTCGAGCAGGGCGGGAACGACGTTCTCGTGCCCCAGGTACAGGGCCCGGTCCATCGCGGCCAGGGCGCGGTCGGTCGGCATCGGCAGCAGGCCGTTCCGGCCGAGGGTGTCCAGGTCGCCGCCGTCCAGGTGGCCGGTCATCCCGCTCGCCTCGCCCCACAGCCCCCAGGCCAGGGACGTGGCGGGGAGCCCGCGTTCGCGCCGGTGGTGCGCCAGGGCGTCGCAGAAGACGTTGGCCGCGGCGTAGTTGGCCTGGCCGGGGCTGCCCAGGGTGCCCGTCACCGAGGAGAAGAGGACGAACGCGCCCAGGTCCAGGTCGGCGGTGAGCTCGTGCAGGTTCCAGGCGGCGTCGACCTTGGGCCGCAGGACCGTCTCCAGCTGGTCGGGCCCGAGGGAGAGCACGGTGGCGTCGTCGAGCACGCCGGCGGTGTGCACGACGGCGCTCAGCGGGCGGTCGCCGGGCAGGCCGTCGAGCAGCCGGGCCAGGGAGTCGCGGTCGGCCGTGTCGCAGGCGTGGACGCCCACGCGCGCGCCGAGCCCGCGCAGTTCGCCGGTCCGCGCGTCCTGCCCGTCGGCGGCGGCGCCGCTGCGGCTGACCAGGGTCAGGTCGCGCACGCCGTACCGGGTGACCAGGTGGCGGGCCACCTGGTGGCCGAGGGTCCCGGTGCCGCCGGTGACCAGCACGGTGCCCTCCTGGGGGAAGGGCGCCGGCACGCTCAGGACGATCTTGCCGACGTTCTCGCCGCGTTCCAGGACGCCGAACGCCTCCTTGGCGTCCCGGACGTCCCGGACGGTCATCGGCAGGGGCGTGAGGGCCCCGGACGAGAAGAGCTCCATGATCCGTTCGAGCATCTGTCCGATCCGTGCCGGATCCACGTCGGGCAGGAGGAAGGACTGGTAGCCGCGCCCCGGGTGGGCGGCGGAGACCGCCTCGTCGGTGCGGATGTCGGTCCGACCCATTTCCACGAAGCGGCCGCCGGCCCCCGAGGTTCCGCCGGGCGTGGCCAGGAGCCTCAGCGAGGCGTCGACGAACTCACCGGTGAGCGAGTTCAGGACCACGTCCATGCCGCGCCCGCCGTTGGCGGCGCGCAGGGAGGACTCGAAGTCGAGGGTGCGTGAGGAGGCCAGGTGCTTCTTCTCCAGGCCGAAGTCCTCCAGGACCGGCCACTTGTGGGGGCTGGCGGTGGCGAACACCCTGGCCCCCATGTGGCGGGCGAGCTGGACCGCCGCCAGGCCCACGCCGCCCGCGGCCGCGTGCACCAGGACGCTCTCTCCCGGGCGCACCGCCGCAAGGTCGACCAGGCCGTGGTAGGCGGTCAGGTAGACGACCGGCACGGCGGCCGCCTGCTCGAAGGACCAGCCCTCGGGGATGCGGGTGATGTGGCGGCGGTCGGCCACCGCCATCGGACCGAAGGCCCCGCCGAACATGCCCGTGACCCGGTCCCCCGGCTCCAGGTCGGTGACCCCGGGGCCGGTCTCCAGGACGATCCCCGCCCCTTCGAGCCCCATCCCGTAGTCGTCGTCGACCATGCCGAGCGCGACCACGACGTCGCGGAAGTTCACGCCGGCGGCGCGGACGGAGATGCGCACCTGTCCCTCCCCCAGCGGCGCGGCCGCCTCCGGGGCGGGCACCGGTGTGAGGGAGTCCAGCGACCCGGCCCCACGGCTGCCGAGCCGCCACAGGGCGCCGGCCGGGGAGGGCGCCCCCTCCTCCTCCGCCGGGGCGAGGCGGGGCACCAGGACCCCGCCCGACCGAAGCGCCAGCTGGGGCTCGCCCAGGTCCGCGACGGTGGCCAGCGCCCTGTGGGAGTCCTCGGAGCCGTCGGAGTCGACGATCACCAGGCGGTCGGGGTGCTCGCGCTGGGCCGAGCGCAGCAGGCCCCACGCCGGGGACGCCGCGAGGCCGCTGAGCCGGTCGTCGGGGTGGGCCACCACCGCGCGCCAGGTCACCAGCACCAGGCGGGCGTGCCCCGTGCGCTCGTCGGACAGCCACGAGCGCACCGACCCCAGGGCCGAGCGCAGTCCCTCGCGCACGGCGTCGGGGACCGATCCGTGGTCGGCGTAGACCGCGCGCGGCGGGAGTTCGGCGTAGACCACGTCGGGCACGGGACCCTCGGGGTCCAAGGCGTCCAGGGAGGCGAGACCGGTCGGGATGTCCCGCCCCGGGTCTGGCGCTTCCAGGGCCTCCCACCGCAGCCGGTACAGTCCGGGCTCCTCCGGCGACTGCGGGAGGGCGTCGGTGTCGACGGGGCGCATGACGAGCTCGTCGACGGTCAGGACGAGCGCCCCGTCACCGTCGAAGGCGGTGAGCCGGTAGCGGTCCCGGCCGAGCGTCTCCCAGCGCACCCGCAGCTCGGCGGGCGGTGCGACGGCAGAGACCGTCCGGACCCCGGTCCAGGCGAAGGGGACCAGTGGCACCCCGCCCCCGGAGGGGCCGAACAGGAGCACCGCGTGCAGGGCGGCGTCCAGCAGGGCCGGGTGGGGCCCCTCGAAGGCGCCGCGCGTGCGGCCGGGCAGGGCGACCTCGGCCAGGAGCGTCCCGTTCCGGTCGCGCCAGGCGCGGCGCAGGCCACGGAAAGCGGGGCCGTAGGCGTAGCCGCGCCGGGCCAGGCCCTGGTACTCGGCGTCGGCGTCGAACTCCAGGGGGGAGGCGTCGGCCGTCGACCAGGCGGGCTCCGCCGCGGCGGAGCCCCTCCCCGCGGCTCCGGCGTCCCAGGCACTCGCGTCGTCCTCGGGTTCGAGCATGCCGGAGGCGTGCCGGGTCCACGCCCCGCCGCCTTCCCCGCGCGAGTGGACGCCCACCTCGCGGCGTCCCTGCCGGTCCGGTCCGCCCACGGTCACCTGCACCGCGGCCGCCCCGTCCCGGGGCAGGGCCAGGGGCGTCTCCAGGGTCAGGTCGGTGACGACCGGGCTCCCGGTGCGCGCGCCCGCGTGCAGGGCGAGCTCGGCCAGGGCCGTCCCCGGGAGGATGGTCCGCCCCAGCAGCCCGTGGTCGGCGGTCCAGGGGTGGTCGGCGGCGCCGACCGCCCCCGTGAACACGGTGGAGCCGTCGGCCAGTTCCAGCCCCTCGTCCGCGAGCAGCGCGGTACCGGTCGGGGCGGGGGCGGTGACGGGCGGCGCCCAGTGCCTGCGGCGCCGGAAGGGCAGGTCCGGCAGCAGGACGGGGGCGCCCTCGTCGGAGACCCCCTCCAGGACGAGGTGGGCGTTGGTGCCGCTGATACCGAAGGAGGACACCGCCGCGCGCCGGGGGCGGCCGGTGTCGGGCCAGGGCTCGTTCTCGGTGAGCAGGCGCACCCCGCTGCCGTCCCAGCCCACCCTGCTGGTGGGGGCGTCGGCGTGGAGGGTCCGGGGCAGGCGCCCGTGGCGAAGGGCCTGCACGGTCTTGATCACCCCGGCGACGCCGGCGGCGGCCTGCGCGTGCCCGATGTTGGACTTGAGCGAGCCCAGGCGCAGCGGCTCGGCGCCGTCGCCCCTGCCACGGCCGTACACGGAGATGAGCGCCCTGGCCTCGATCGGGTCGCCGAGCCGGGTACCGGTGCCGTGGGCCTCCACGGCGTCCACCTCGCCGGCCTCCAGCCCGGAGGCGGCCAGGGCCCGCTCGATGACGTCCTCCTGTGCCTTGCCGTTGGGGGCGGTGAGCCCGTTGCTGGCGCCGTCGGAGTTGACCGCGCTGCCGCGGAGCAGGGCGAGGACGGGCCGTCCGGCCCGCCTCGCCCGGGAGGCGCGCTCCAGGAGGAGCATCCCGGCGCCCTCCGCCCACGCGGTTCCGTCCGCGTCGTCGGAGAAGGCCTTGCACCGGCCGTCGGCGGACAGCCCGCGCTGGGCGGAGAACTCCAGGAACATGCCGGGCGAGGACATCACGGTGACGCCGCCGGCGAGCGCCATCGCGCACTCGCCCCTGCGGATCGCCTCCGCCGCCTGGTGGAGGGCCACCAGGGAGGAGGAGCAGGCGGTGTCGATGGTGAGCGCCGGGCCCCTCAGCCCGAGCACGTAGGCGACGCGCCCGGAGGCCACGCTCATCGTCGAACCGGTGAGCCGGTACCCGGCGTCGCCCTGCCCCGCGGGGTCGGACAGCCGGGGGCCGTAGTCGCCGGGCATCGCGCCGACGAACACGCCGACCTGCTCCCCGCGCAGGTCGTCGGTGGAGAGCCCGGCGCGCTGGACCGCCTCCCAGGAGGTCTCCAGGAGCAGCCGCTGCTGGGGGTCCATGGCGTCGGCCTCGCGCGGGGAGATCCCGAAGAAGTCGGCGTCGAACATGTCGGCGTCGTACAGGAACCCGCCCCTGCGGGTGTAGGTGCGTCCGGGGGTCCCGGGTTCGGGGTCGTAGAGGGCGTCCAGGTCCCAGAACCGGTTGTCGGGGAAGTCACCGACGGCGTCCACGCCCTCTTCGACCAGGCGCCACAGCTCCTCCGGCGAGGACGCGCCGCCCGGCAGGCGGCAGGCCATGGCCGTGATGGCGATGGGGTCGTCCGCGGCGGGCTCCCGGACGGGCCGGGCCCCGGCGGACTCCGGCCGACGGCCCGTCGCGGCCGGCCGTCCGGCCTCGGCCTCCCCCTCCGCGGTGATCTCGTCGCCGCCCAGTTCGCCGGTGAGGAAGTCCGCCAGCCCGGCCGGGGTGGGCACCTCGAACAGGAGGGTGTCGTCCAGCCGGACGCCGGTGGCCCCCTGGACCGCGTCCCGCAGTTCGAGCGTCATGACGGAGTCGAAGCCCAGATCCCGGAACGCACGGTGCTCGTCCCCCGGGTCGAGCGCGTCGCGGTCCAGGACGCGTGCCGTGCACGCGTACACCAGGCCGGTGACCGTCTCCGTGCGGGGCGTTCCGGTCCCGCCCTCCCCGGCGGCCGGCTGCGGCGGGGCCCAGCTCACCGAGCCCTCGTGGCGGAGCCCGTCCGCCCCCTCCGGCCAGAAGGCCCTGCGCTGGAACTGGTAGGTGGGAAGGTCCGTGCGGCGCGCGCCGGTGCCCTCGAACAGCACGGGCCAGTCGATGTCCACGCCGGCGCTGAAGGCGCGGGCCGCGGCCGTGAGCAGTTGCGCCTCGTCCCCCTCGCCGCGCCGCAGGGTCTTGAGCACGTGGCCGGAGACGCCCGCGCGCTCCAGGGAGCCGCGGACTCCGTGCGCCAGCACCGGGTGCGGGCCCACCTCCAGGAAGATCCGGTGGCCGTCCGCCACCAGGGCGTCGACGGCGTCGGCGAACAGGACGGGGTTGCGCAGCCCGGAGTACCAGTACGCCGCGTCCATGGGGGTCCTGCCCAGTTCCCCGCCGGTGAGCGTGGAGTAGACGGGGATCCGCGGACGGCGCCAGCGCACCTTCCCGAGGTACTGGGTGACGCTGTCGCGGATGCGCTCCACGTGAGCGGAGTGCGACGCGTAGTCCACGTCGACCAGGGCTCCGTGTGCTCCGCCGTCCACGCAGCGCTCCACGGCCTCGCGCACCGAGTGCGGGTTCCCCGACACCACCACGGACGAGGGGCCGTTGACGGCCGCCACGTGCAGGTCGGGCAGGGAGCGGGCCAGTTTCTCCGCCTCCGGGGGGGTGACGCCCAGCGAGGCCATGGCCCCGCTGCCCGCGAGCGCGGTCAGGGCACGGCTGCGCAGCGCCACGATCCGGGCCGCCTCGTCCAGGGTGAGCGCGCCGGCCACGCACGCGGCCGCCAGCTCGCCCTGGGAGTGCCCGACCACCGCCGAGGGCTGCACACCGAGGGACTCCCACACCCGGGCGAGGGAGACCATGACCGCCCACAGCACCGGCTGGACGACGTCCGCCCCCGCCTGGCCGCCGGTCAGGGGCGGGGCCTGCGGCTCACCGCGCAGGACGGAGGTGAGCGCCCAGTCCACGTAGGGCTCCAGCGCGCGTTCGCACTCGGCGACGCTGCGGGTGAACTCCTCGGCCATGGCCCCCTCCCCGTCGAGCAGGTCGCGGCCCATGCCGAGCCACTGCCCGCCCTGACCGGGGAAGACGAGGACCGGTCCGGGTCCGCCCACGACGGCGGGGCCCTCGGGACGCACGGACTCCAGCTCCCTGGTCCCGCCCTCCCCCGCGGCGAAGACCACGGCGCGGTGCTCGAACACGTCCCTGGTGGTGGCCAGGGAGAGGCCGACGTCGCGGGCCCGGACGCCGGGGTTGGCGGACACGTAGGCGTGCAGGGCCGAGGCCTGGGCGCGCAGCGCCTCCTCGGAGCGTCCCGTCAGCACCCACGGGACGGGGTCCAGGGTGCGCGACGCGGGCGTCTCGGCGGTGGCTCGGCCGGCGACGGGGGCGGGGCCGAGGACCAGGTGGCAGTTGGCGCCGCCCATGCCGAAGGAGGACACCCCCGCCAGGGGGGCGTGGCTCGGCCAGGGCTCGCGCCGGGTCTGCACCGCCAGGCCCAGGGCGTCGAGGTCGATGGCGGGGTGGGGCTCGCTGAAGTTCAGGGTCGGGGGGATCTGCTGGTGCTCCAGGCCGAGGGCGGTCTTGATCAGCCCGACGATGCCCGAGGCGCCCTCCAGGTGGCCCACGTTGGTCTTGGCCGAGCCCACCCGCAGCGGTTCCTCCCGGCCCTCGGCGAACACCTCGCCGAGGGCTGCGGCCTCAACGGGGTCGCCCGCCGGGGTGCCGGTGCCGTGCAGTTCGACGTAGGCGACCTGGCCGGGCTCCTTGCCCGCGTTGGCGTAGGCCGCACGGGCCACGTCGGCCTGGCCCTCGACCGTGGGCCTGGTGAGGTACTCGGTGGCGCCGGAGTGGTTGACCGCTCCGCCGTGGATGACGGCGTGGACGCGGTCGCCCTCCGCCAGCGCACGGCCCAGGGGTTTGAGCACGACGACGGCGCCGCCCTCGCCGCGCACGTAGCCGTCGGCCCGGGAGTCGAAGGTGTGGCTGCGGGCGCTGGGCGACAGCCCCCCGAAGCGGGCGACGCGCTCGGTGCTCTCGGGGACCAGGATCAGGTTGACGCCGCCGGCCAGGGCGAGGTCGGACTCGCCCCGGCGCAGGCTCTCGACCGCCAGGTGCACGCTGACCAGGGCGGAGGACTGTCCGGAGTCCACGGTGAGGCTGGGGCCGCGCAGTCCCAGGAAGTGGGAGAGCCGGTTCGCGATCATGCCCCGGTTGGTGCCGGTCAGGGTGTGGTGGGTGATGGCTTCGGAGCCGCCGCGGTCGTGGAGGAGCGCGTAGTCGGAGTTGATCGCGCCGGCGAACACGCCCACGCGGGCGTCGCGCAGCGCTCCGGGGGCCGTCCGGGACCGCTCCACCGCTTCCCAGCCCAGTTCGAGCATGAGCCGTTGCTGGGGGTCCATGGCCAGGGCCTCGCGTGGTGAGATGCCGAAGAACCCGGCGTCGAAGCACTCCGCGTCGTGGAGGTAGCCCCCCCAGTGCGGTCCGCGCTCCGCGGAGCCCCCGCCCAGGCGCTCGGGGGGCGGCGAGATCGCCTCCCGCCCCTCGCTCAGCATCCTCCAGAACGCCTCCGGCGTGCCGGCGCCCGGCAGGCGGCAGGATATCCCCACGATGGCGATGGGCTCCCAGGAACTATTGGTCAGGGTTCCTGCAGGTCCGCCACTCACGTTCGCTGCCCTTCACTCTCGACTGTCCTCGATGTTCCGGACACCGCCGAGGGCCGGTGCCCTGCCCGTGCAAATGCACGCCGTGAACACTGGACCGGGGCGGTATTCACACACTGGGGAGTACCGAGCCCCGGAGCTTCTGAGGACCACAAGAACTACCCCAGGAAACACCATTCGGGGTCAAACGGGATCCAACTCGCTAGAGCGTAACCCCTGATTAGGAGCACTGACAATAGAGGGTTCCCTTTCGGACAGATAATTTCGGTCAGGAGAGTAAACGATTAATGGCGAAGCAACAATTCATCCCGTCACCCCGCCTCAGCCGTGGGGCACCCCGTGTGATACGCGAAAAGGCCCGGCGCCCGAGAGGCGCCGGGCCTGAAGCACCGGACGTGGGCCGGGATCAGCCGGCGTGCCGGGCCCGGACCTCGCTGATGTACCTCTCGGCGACCACGGGATCGAACATCCACGTCTTGTAGTCCGACGGGCAGTCCCATCCCTGAATCCACCGATCGGCGATCTCGGGAAACTCGGATGCCGCGTTCATGACGTTCATGATGTGCTCGGGCAGAGCCTGCTCGACCATCGAGGAGGCGAACTCGGCCCACTCCTGGTTGTCCTGTCCGAATTCCCAGAAGCGGTCGAAGGCTGTGATCATGAACTCTTCGTCGAACACCTGGTCACCGCGTTCGATGATGCTCTCCAGGTAGGCCTCGGCACACCGTGTGGAGTTGTTCCAGCTCTGTCCCACGAACGGGTCCATGGTCACCACCACGTCGGCCATGCCGATGACCTTGCCGCCGGACGGCAGGGTCCCCACCGGGTTGCGCACCTGCGGGGTGAGGTCTTCGACGAGGGTGCTGCGGCCGTCCATCAGGACGGCGTCCTTGGCTCGCTCGAAGAACTCGGGGGCGTACTTGCGCATGAGGTCCTTCATGCGCCGCAGCTGCTCCTCGGGGCCCGGCCGGTCCGGCCAGGCGTCCATCGGGCCGCCCTTCTTGTCCACCAGGAGGATGTTGTGGGCGGGCCCCTCCTGGGTGAGCATCGGGAGCAGGAGGATGTTCCCGGCCTCCTCCGTCACCCCGAACCAGCCGATGTTCGCCGAGTCCCCCGTGTCCGGGGGCCACAGGTCGTAGACGTAGGCCTGGGCGAGAGCCCTGGGCCGCGTCCCGCTGAAGCGGCTGTCGTCGTAGTCGAAGAGCTGGCCCAGCTCCCCGTGGCCGACCGCGACGACGATCAGGTCGAACATCCGGGAGAAGTAGTCCAGGTCGGTCACCGTGACGCCGTGGATCACGACCTTGCCGCCCCGGTCCTCGAAGGACTCCAGCCAGTCGGCCATCTTCACCCGGCGGTCGACCGACACCGAGTAGCCGTTGCCGGGGTCGGAGCGCCCCTTCACGGCCATCACGGGCTGCCCCTCCCTGTACACGGCCAGCTTCTGCTCGCGGATCTGCGGTGAGAGCGCGCTCCAGAAGTCGAGGTCGAACTTGCGCTCGCACTCCAGGGCCGTGGGGAAGGTGAACTGGGAGATGGAGGGTTTGCCGGTCCTGATCTCCAGCGAGGACTGCCCCGTGATCACCGTGACGTCGTAGCCGTGGTTCAGGAGACCGTGAGCCAGGTGCAGGCCGGCGTGACCCGCGCCGACGATAAGGATCTTGCGCATGTTCGCTAACTTTCCTGGGGAATCTACGGGGCCGTGGGGAGGCCGAGGCCTCCCCACCCGTCAGGCGACGGGCTCGCTGGTGCGGTTGTGCTCCAGGGCGTACCTGAGAAGTGCCTTGAGCACATCGCCCCCGGACAGGCGGTTGCGGGCGTCGAAGTCGATGATCGGCACCTCGGGACTGACCTCCAGGGCCTCGCGGACCTGCTCGGAGGTGTAGTCGAGGTGGCCCTCGAACTTGTTCAGCGCCACGATGTAGGGGATGCGCTTGTTCGTCTCGAAGTAGTCGACGGCGTCGAAGGAGTCCGCGAGCCTTCGGCAGTCGACCACGACGACGGCGCCCACGGCGCCGCGGACGAGGTCGTCCCACATGAACCAGAACCGGGCCTGGCCCGGGGTTCCGAACATGTACATGACCAGCTCGTCGTCGATGGTGATGCGGCCGAAGTCCATCGCGACGGTGGTGGTCGTCTTGTCGGGGGTGACCGAGGTGTCGTCGTGTCCGACGCTCGCCTCGGTCATGATCGCCTCTGTCGTGACCGGGGGAATCTCCGACACCGAGCGCACCAAGGTCGTCTTGCCGGCGCCGAAGCCACCGGCGATGACGATCTTGCTCGACATCTTCTTGCGATTCGACCGCTTGTCACTGGAAAAGTCGTTCGAGACCACGAAGAGCCCTCTCCAGAACCTGGTTTTCCGATGGACTGCTGCCGGTGATGGTCGGGTGGATGTACACGAGGTCCTGCTCGGCCAGGTCGCTGACCAGTACCTGTGTGACGCCCAGGGGGATGTTCAGCTCGGCCGACACCTCGGCGAGCGACCGGGTCTCCCGGCACAGTTTGTAGATGTTGATCGACTCCGGCATGAGGGTGCCAGGAGGTTCCTGCCCGGGCTCGGACGTCGAGACCAGGGTCTGCACCATCAGCGGATGCCGTGACCGCGTCCGCCCACCGGTGAAGGTGAACGGGCGGACACGGTTACTCCTTCGCCTGCGGAAGCTCATAGCCGCAGCAACCTCATTCCTGCCGAACCGTCACGGGTCACCCTCGTCAGTTCTGGATGACTTCGCGCAGCTGCGAGCGCAGCTGCGGCGTGAGAACGTGGGCCACGTTCTCGACCAGCTTGGCCATCTGGAAGCCGACGAGCTTGAGTTCCGTGCCGGGGGCGGTGAGGACCGCCATGCAGGAACCGTCGCTGATGGCCATGATGAAGAGGTGGCCGTGGTTGAAGCGCACGAGCAGCTGCTCGCACTCACCGCGCTGGAACAGTTGGGCTCCACCGACCGCGAGGCTGTGCAGACCGCTGGCGATGGCCGCGAGCTGCTCGGCGTGCTCCTCGGGGAAGTCACTGGAGTGGGTCAGGACCAGGCCGTCGGACGAGACCACCACGGCGTGCTCGACGCCCCGCACGTCCCGGACGAACCGGTCGATGAGCCACGAGAAGTTCTCCACGCTGTCGTTCACGGATTCAGTCATCGTTGTGTCCTACCTGCCTCGGCCGAGTATCGGGTTCGCTGTGTACGGAGGGTGTGCGTGCACACCGGGGGGTGCTCCTGTGAGCCCCTGGGGAACGGTGGCGTCACTTGTCGTCGCCCTCGATCTCCTCGCCCTCCAGAGCGGCGCGCTCCCCTTCGAGGAAGTCGCCGAGCTCGTCGCGGATCTGCGCGGCCCTGGCCTCCCCCGTCAGCTTGGGCGGGGTGTCGGCGCGGCCCTTGGGGGGTTCCGTGACCGTTCCGGGGCGCGGCATCCTCCGCAGGGGCGAGCCGTGCGGGGTGGCGCTGCGCCGGGGCAGTCCGGCCGCGGTGACCGAGGAGGCCGCGCCTTCCTTGGGAGCGGACGCGGGGACCCCGTTCGCGCCGGTGCCCGGGATGGGCCGGGGGGCCGCCGGGGCGATGGGGGCCGCGGGGGCCTTGACCGTCGGGATCGTGGACGTGCGCGCCTGTCCGGGCGTGCGGGGGGTGGCCACGCGCAGCAGCTCCTTGGGGATGATCGCGTAGGCGCTCACCCCGCGGAAGGACCGGGATTCGAGTCTGGTCTCCAGCCCGTGCTTGATCGCGATCCGGCTCGCGACGTAGAGGCCCATGTGGCGGGGCACCTCGTCGTCGAGGACCGGCTGACCGCCCAGGCGGGCGTTGAGCTCGGCCAGCTGGTTCTCGGGGATGCCCACGCCCTCGTCCTCGACGACGATCATGAGGCGGCCGTCGTCCATCTCCTGGCCGCTGATCACGACCTGGGAGTGCTCGGGCGAGTTGGCGGTGGCGTTGTCCAGCAGCTCGGCGAGGAGGTGGCTGATGTCGTCGGCCGCCATACCGGTGATGGAGGTCTGCGGGAGCTTGCCCAGGCGGACCCGGGGGTAGTCCTTGATCTCGGACGTGGCCGCGCGGGCGACGTCGAGCAGGGGGACGATCTCGTCGTGGGCGTCGGACTCTCCGCCGTCGTGTCCGGTGAGCACCAGGAGGTTCTCCCCGTTGCGCCGCATCCGGGTCGCGAAGTTGTCGATCTGGAAGAGCTTGTCGAGCAGGTCGGGGTCCTGGGCGTCGGTCTCCAGTTCCTCGACCATCTCCAGCAGCGCGTCCACGAGCGAGAGGTCGCGCATCGCCAGGCCGGCGAGCGCCTCGTTGAGGAGGGTGCCCTGCTTGCCGCGCAGCGCGGCGATCTCCTCGACGAGCGCGGCCCGCTCGGGGAGGTCGCTGGGGACCTCCGACTGTGCCGGGGCCCGCTCCTCCTCGGGGGCGGCGGCCGTGCCGGGCGCCGGGGCCTCGATCGGGGCGGCCGGGGCCCCGGTGACGGCCTTGGGCTCGGGCTCCGCGGCGACCGCGGGGGCGGGCGCGGCCTCCTCCACGGCCCTGGCCCGCTCGGCCGCCCTGTCCTCCCGCACCTCCTCGGCGGTGGTGCGCCCGGCGTGCTCGGCCAGCAGCGCGCCGGCGGACTCGGTGGTGATCACCTGCGGCTGCTGCCCGGCGGCGAGCACGATGACGTGCTGGACGGGCTGGCCGTAGGGGTTGTACTGCCCCGGGTAGAAGACCGGCTGGCCGTGGAGCACGTAGCCGGGCGGCTGGAAGGGCATCGGGTAGGGGCTCGGGTAGGCGACCACGGGCTGCTGCGGGTACGGCGCCGGGTAGGGCGCGTGCTGCGGCGGCATGGGCTGGCCCTGCGGCGGCGCGTAGGCGCCGTACTGCGGGGGCGGCGGGGGCGCGTAGGCGTCCTGCCGGTGCGCCGGGTAGCCGGCGGGGGCCTGCGGGTGGGGCTGGTACTGCTCGTGCCCGGCGTAGCGCGGCGGCTCGTAGGGGTTGCCGTACTGGCCGCCCCGGGGGGCCTCGCCCTGGTACTGGCCGGCCTGCGGGGCCGGGCCCTGGTGGCGTCCGTCGCCCTGGTAGGGCGCCGCGTACCGGCCGTCGGGGGGCTGCGGGGCCTGGCTCCGGTCGCCCGGGTACTGCTGGCCCGCGCGCGGCGCGTCGCCGTACCGCTGCTCGGAGTAGCGCTCCTGGACGGGCGGCTCGTGCGGAGCGCTCGGCTGCTGGTAGGGGGACGGCGCCTGCGCCTCGGAGCGCTCCGGCTGCGGGGCCTGGGGCCGCTCCGCCCGGGGCTCGCCCGAACCGGCGGAGGGCTGCTGGGGCCGGTCGGCGGGCCGCTGCCACGCCTCCTGGCTCTGCTGAGCCGCCTGGCTCAGCTGCGCCGCCTGGGGGGTGCCCGTGCGGGGCTCGGGCCACCTGGCCTCGGAGGCGGGTGCCTCCTGGCGCTGGGGCTCGGGGGCCGGTGTGTGCGTCGCAGGGGCCTCGGGCCGCTCTGCGCGCTCTGGCGAGGAGGAGGTGTCGGTCATGGTGTCCGTCGTGGCGGGGATGTGCGGGCTGCGCGGTTCGGGCTCGTCGAGCCCGACGCCGCGCCACTGCGTGATCGGGGTGGCGCCGGTGTCGACGTCGTCGACGTTGCTCACCCGCCGGCTCGTGTAGGGGTTGGGAGCGCTCGCCCTGGATGCGGGGCGGTATCCGTTCTCGGCCGATCCCGAGAAGGGCCCGGTGGCGGCGGTGTCTGTCACGGGCGGGAGGGTGTCGCCGCCGGACTCCGCCGTCTCCTTGGCTGCGGGAGCGGCACCGGCAGTGTGCTGGCCGCCTTCCCGGTCCGACGTGCGGCCGGGGGTCTGCGAGTGCGGATGCACGGGATGATGCACGGGATTTCCTTGCTCGGTCTCCGGTGACGGCGGTTCCTGGACCCTGACCATCCGGGAGATGGCCCTGCGGAACCTTCCTTCTCGTTTGGCTCCTTGCCCGTCCTCCGTCGACATCATCGGTCCGTCCCCGCCGGAGCGGGGGCCGGAGCTGTCTCGCGGTGACGGCGCCTCTGCCACAATCTCGTCTCCTCGAATCAGGTGGGCGGATCGGCGGCGGCCCCGCACCACCGCCCCTGACCTGGGAGGTGGCCGCGTCGGAGGCCGAGAGGGCGCACCCGTGGCAGCCGGGTGCCCCCTGCACCGGAGGAACGCCTGGACGAGGGCGGAGCACCCCCGTGCGCGCGGGGACCAGACGGGTGCTGACGCCCAATCCGGCCACAAGTATGCATGCCCCGCACAATTCCTGTACTTCCACCGAGAACCGTCGTTCGGTTCGTCAGACTAACAAAGGTCTCGCGGCTTGGCAGACGAATCGGGGAAGCATCGGAAAGGCGGCAGGACGGACGCTCCTGACGTGCGAGAACGCCGCACATCGTACACCAGATCACTTTTGAGAAGCTTGTGGGCATTTGCCCGATTCCGCTCCTCGCAAGTACATGTCCGCACGGTTCCACACGCTTGGCCCGGCGCGTCCGACAGAGGCTGTGACCAGCACGGACACGACCCTGGAGGACTGGTCGTCCACCTGCGCCGACCGATGGGCCCACCACCCTCGCCGGTCCCGACGATCTTCGTCACACACGGCCCGGGGCGGCAGCGGCACGCGGGACCCGCCCGCGGCGGGGGTGGACCGGGGATGCGGCGCCCCCGGAACCGCCTGCCGAGGAGCGTACCCGCACAAGGCGCTCCCGGCACACCGGGGCGGCCCACCCGAACGACGCGCCCCCCGCCGCCGGGGAGGCGGCGGAGGCGGAGACCGCGCGAGCGGGTGGGCGCGAGAGAGTGCCGAAAGGTGCGGAATCCTCCCTCACGCCAACAACAGACAGACCGGAAAATGCCGCACAATCTGACCGAATCCTGGGCGGCAATGGTGTGGACGCAACCTGCGGGAGCGCGGCGGCGGCCATCGCGACTCCGCGTTCCTCCGGCGGGGCAGCGGAAGAGGAGCCACGGGCCCGTCCGGCGCCCGGCCCTCCGCCACACACCGGCCCGAGGCCCCCTCATAAGCCCTGAGCTGGGAATACACCACAACTTCAGGCCGTTTCGAGGGCAATTCCGAACCTCCCGGGAACGGTGTTCGCGGCGCTCGTCGGCGATCGGGGAGAAAATCCCGGAACGCGGACGATTGCGTAGGCGAAGGGACCTTGTCGCCTCCCTTCCGCCGACGTGGCGGAGACCGCCCCCTTCGTCGCGCACGCGTAGGAGCGGTCGGCATTTCACGAAGGGCGGGGACGGGCCCGGACCCGCCCCCGCCCGCCTCCGGCGCACCGCCCGGAGGCGGGCCGGTGCGGGCAGGCCGCACCGGCCCGACGGCTACTCCTCGACCGGCGCCAGGTCGCCCTGGATCAGCGACAGGATGACGTGGTTGTCCTGGTACTGCTCGTTGTTGGCGGCCGGGTGCTCCTTGTCGAAGGACTGCACCCGCACGCCCTCCACCGCGGGGGCCAGGTACTTGTACGTCCAGATGGGAATGCGCGGCAGGAGTTCGTTGAAGACGATGGCCATCGTCTTCAGGGCCTCCATCTGCTCCTCCTCGGTCTCCGCCTGCTTGGCGACCTCGACCAGCTCGGCCAGGTCGACCTCGCCCTGGGAGGGGCTCTCCACGTTGAGGTCGAACGACTGGCCCGGGGACTCCTCGGTGCCCGAGTTCTCCAGCAGGAAGTTCATCTGGAAGGCGCCCCAGTAGTCGGGGATCTCCGGGTTGCCCCAGTGGCGGACCGCGACCTCGAAGTCACCGGCGCCCCAGATGCCCCAGGGGTTGTCCTGCGGAACGTTTCGGGCGGTGGTGGTGATGCCGAAGTCGTTCCAGGCCTCCTCCACCTGCGTGGCGGTCAGCTCGAAGTCGCCCCAGCCGGCGACGCCGATGATCTCGTAGCTGGCCGGCTCGCCCTCAGAGGTGTGCCAGACGCCGTCCCGCCTGGTCCAGCCCGCCTCCTCCAGGAGTTCGGCGGCCCTGTCCAGGTCCTGGTCGTAGCGCTCGAACCCGGCCAGTTCGTCGGCGGTGAAGATCTCCTCCGCCTGGAGGTCCACCAGCCCCGCGTAGTGCTCGACCCGGGTGTAGCCCTCGCCGCGGGCCACCTGGCCGACGGTGTCGCTGTCGAGGATGTGCGCGAGGGCCTTGCGCACCCGCACGTCCTGGAGCTCGGGCTTGGCGGCGTAGTTGAACATCAGGCCGCAGCCGTCGTAGCCCGCGTGCTCGATCCAGGTGAAGCCCTCCACCCCCTGGAACGCCTGCTGGTCGGCGGCGGAGGGGGCGAGGGTGGAGTAGTCCACCTCGCCCTGCTGCACCAGGAGGGCGGACTGGCGGTTGTCGCCCTTGTGGATGACGACCTCGTCGAACAGCACCTCCGTGCCCTGGTAGCCCTCCTCGTTGCGGACCAGGGTGATCCGCGCGTCGGACATCTGCTCCGGGTCGAAGCGGTACGGGCCGCTGCAGATGATCTCGTCGGGGTTGAACTCGATGAACTCGGCGTTGAACTCCGTGTGCTCGTCGTCGCCCTGGCGGACGCCGTCGGCGACCATCTGCACGGCGCGCTCGCCGAAGTCGGCGTAGGTGGTCTTGCTGACGATGCGGTGCTTGATGATGCTGCGCTCGATGTTGGGGAAGGGGTCGTCGAACCCCAGGCGCACGCTCACCGCGTCCAGCTGCTCCAGCTCCTGGACCTGCGGGAAGCCGACGCCCCACACCGGGGCCTCCAGGACGCGCATGGCATAGCTCTGGATCATGTCGTCGGAGGTCAGGTCGGTGCCGTCGCTCCACCTCAGGCCCGAGCGCAGGGTGACGATCAGGTTGTCGCCGTCCCACTCGGTGCCCTCCAGGAGCAGGTAGTCCCACTCGTGCGTGCGCCAGTTGTAGATGCCGCCCGTGCACAGGAACAGGTCCTTGTAGACGGAGTTGAGCAGCAGCGCCCCGTCCTCGACGTGGACGTTGCGCGTCTGGGAGTCCAGGTCGTAGTCGAAGACGCCGGTGAACCGGGTGGCGCCGCTCGACGCCCGGTCACCGCCGGCGCAGGAGGTGAGCAGGCCCGCGCCCGCCGCTCCGGCCGCGCCGAACCCGACCGCGCGGAGCAGGCGGCGCCGGCTCAGGTCCCGCATGAGGGGGTTGTCCGAGGGGGTGAAGGTCATTCTTGACTCTTCCTTTCCAGTAGGACGGCGATCAGTCCGAGGGAGAGCACGACGAGGCCGATCACGACGGTGACGACGCTGATGACGAACTCGGCTGAGCCGGGGGGATTCAGTACGGCGAGGAGGGCGCTGGCCAGGGTGAGGAACGCTCCGGCCAGGAGGGCGAAGCGGCCGACGAGGAGGAGCACGTCCTCACTCCCCGGTGACCACGTGGCAGGCGAGCAGGCGGTCGTGGCTGGGCACCAGCGGCGGTCGGAGGGTGTCGCAGGCGCCCTGCGCGTAGAGGGGGCAGCGCGGGTGGAAGTCGCAGCCGGGCGGCAGGTCGGTGAGGTCGGGGATGTCGGCGCTGCGCAGCCGGACCCGCTCCTTGGTCCGGGCCAGGTCGGGGTCCGGCTCGCACACGGCGGAGACGAGGGCGCGGGTGTAGGGGTGCCGGGGGTCGTTGACCACCTGCGGCGTGGGGCCGTGCTCGACGACCTTGCCCAGGTACATGACGGCGATCTCGCCGTCCCACGCGAAGTACTTGGCCACGGCCAGGTCGTGGGTGATGAACAGGAAGCTGACGCCCAGCTCGTCCCGCAGCTTCCCCAGGGTGTTGAGCAGGCTGACGCGGATCGACACGTCCAGCATCGAGGTGGACTCGTCGGCGATGATCACCTCGGGGTTCATCGCGAGCGCACGGGCGACGGCGACGCGCTGGCGCTGGCCGCCGGACATCTGGTGCGGGTACTTGTCGAGGTAGTCCTCGGCGGGGGTGAGGTCGACCCGCTCCAGGAGCTCGGTGACGGCCCGGCGCGCCTCGTGGCGGTCCTTGACCATCTTGTGGCGGCGCAGTCCGGCGGAGACCGTGGAGTAGACGGTGCGCACCGGGTTGAGGGAGGCGTAGGGGTCCTGGTGGATGTACTGGACGGCTCGGCGGAACACGGAGCGCTCGTGCTTGTCCATCGCGGCGACGTCCCTGCCCCGGAAGAGGACGGAGCCCGCGGTGGGGGCGGCGAGTCCCGCGGCCATGCGGGCGCTGGTGGTCTTGCCGCAGCCGGACTCGCCGACCAGGCACAGCACCTGGCCGGGGCGGACCTCCAGGTCGACCCCGGCGACGGCGGGGACGTCGCCGCGCGGGGTGCCGAAGACCTGGTGGACCCCCTTGAGGCTGAGGACGGGCGGGGCGGCCTCGCGCCGGGCGGCGGCCTCCGGTGCGGCCTCGGCGGACGGGCCGCCTCCGTCCGGTCCCTCTGCGGCGGTGGCCGCGCGGTCCGGCCGGGGCGCGGGTGCGGTGCGGTCAATCACGGGTGGCCCCCTCGAGGATTTCGTGGGTACGCAGGCAGGCCGCGGCGTGGCTCAGCCCCTCGGTGCGGGTCCGGAGCACGTCCAGGGTGGGGCGGGTGTGCGAGCAGGCGTCGACGGCGTGCGCGCAGCGCGGGGCGAAGGAGCAGCCCGGCGGCAGCGCGGTGAGGCTGGGCGGTCCGCCCGGCAGCGACTGCGGGACGGTGAGGTCGCCCGCGACGGGCGGCACGGAGTTGATCAGCGCCGACGTGTAGGGGTGGCGGGCCCGGTAGAAGATGTCGCGGGTGGTGCCGGTCTCGATCATGCGGCCCGCGTACATGGTGCCGACGCGGTCGGCGAGTTCGGCGGCCAGGCCCAGGTCGTGGGTGATGAAGACCATCGCGAACCGCAGTTCGTCGCGGAGTTCGGCGAGGCGCTCGACGATGGAGCGCTGGGTGAGGATGTCCAGCGCGGTCGTGGGCTCGTCGAGGATGAGGAGCTGCGGCTTCAGGGCGAGGGCGAGCGCGATGAGGGCGCGCTGGCGCATGCCGCCGGACAGCTCGTGGGGGAAGCTCCCCAGGACGCGGGCGGGGTCGAGCCGGACCGTCGTGAGCAGGTCGGCGGACTGCTCCAGGATCTCCTTGCGGGGGCGGCGCCGTCCGCCCTCGTGGGCGCGGAAGGTGTCGAGGAAGTGGTCCTCGATGCGCAGCACGGGGTTGAACGCGTTCATGGCGCCCTGGAAGACCATGGCGGCCTCGTTCCAGCGGAACCGGCGCAGGTCCTCCCTGGCGAGGGTGCGGACGTCGACGAGCCGGCCGTCCTTGCGGCGGAAGAGGATCTCCCCCGAGGAGACGACGCCCGTGCGCGGGAGCAGCCGGAGCAGGCCGAGGCCGAGGGTGGTCTTGCCGCAGCCGGACTCGCCGACCAGCGCCATGGACTGGCCGGGGTAGAGGTCGAAGGAGACGTCGCGGACGGCGGTGACCCGGGTTCTGCGCCCGGTCCGGTAGCCGACGTCGACGCCGCGGACGGAGAGCAGCGCCCCTTCGGCGGGGCCTCCGGCCGGGGCCTTCCCGGCGGCCGGGGCGGCGGGGTGGTCGGTCACTGGGCTCACCTGTCCCGGAGTCGTGGGTTGAGGGCCTGCTCCAGGGACCGGGTCATGGTGACCAGGCCGATCTGGAAGAGCATGATCATCACCATCGGGGCGACCAGGAACGGGGCGGCCTGCGGCAGCAGGAAGGCGTTGTTGTCCCAGGCCTGCTGGATCATCAGCCCCCAGTTGGCGGCGGTGCTCGGCAGGAGGCCGAGCAGGTACATGCCGACGACCGCGTAGATGGCGTTGGTGATGGCGATGATGAAGTTGATGAAGATGTAGCCCGCCATGTTGGGCAGCACCTCGACGAAGATGATGCGGGCGGTGCCCAGGTCCTGGAGGCGGGCGGCCTCGATGAACTCGCGTTCCTTGAGGGTGAGCACCTGGGCGCGGATGGACCGCATGAGGTAGGGCCAGGTGACGAGGCCGATGATGAGCGAGACCATCAGCGGGGACGCGGCGCGGTAGAACGAGGCGATGACCAGCATGAGCACGATGAACGGGATGGTCATCGTGATGTCGGTGAGCTGGAGCAGGAAGTGGTCGACGCGCCCGCGCAGGTAGCCGGCGAGGCTGCCCAGGACGACGGCGATGGCGACGGTGATGAGGGCGGCGGTGAGGCCGACCCAGATCGGTTCGCGTCCGCCCAGCACGAGCTGGGTGAACGTGTCCTTGCCCTCGTGGTTGGTGCCGAGCCAGTGCTCGGACGTCATCGGGCCCCAGATCTTGGTGACGTCCGTGGGGTTGTCGGTCTCGATGAGCAGCGGGCCGACGAAGGAGAAGAGCAGGACGCTCAGGACGAGGCAGAGTCCGACGAACCCGCTGGTGCTGCGGGTGATGCCCTGCCAGATGGCGCCCCAGACCCCGACTCCGGGGGCGGCGGTGGTGACGGCCATGGTGCTGTCCCCCTGGTTCTAGTTGCGGATGCGCGGATCGAGGCGGCTGTAGAGCATGTCCGCGACGAGGTTGGCGGCCACCACGCACGAGGTGATGATGATGAGCAGGCCCTGGAGGAGGGGGTAGTCGCGGTAGTTGACCGCGTCGAGGAGGAGTCCGCCGACGCCCTTGTAGACCAGGACCTGTTCGACGAAGATCGCGCCGCCGACGAGGGTGCCGAAGGAGATGGCGATCTGGGCGACCAGGGGCAGCACCGCGTTGCGGCCGACGTAGGCGACGGCGATGCGCCGGTCGCGCAGGCCCCGGGCGCGGGCGACGGTGACGTAGTCCTCGCTGAGCACCTCGGTGGTGGACGCCTTCATGACGAGCATCCAGGTGCCGATGATGGCGAGCACGTAGGTGAGGATCGGCAGCGAGGCGTGGAAGAACGCGTCCCCGACGAACTCCAGGTTGAACCCGGCCTGTACGCCGGGGCTGACGGTGCCGCGCAGCTCGATGGGGTTGAACCAGCCCAGGTACATGCCGCCGCCGACGACGAGCACCATGGCGATGAGGTAGTTGGGCACGGCCCCCAGGACCGAGGCGGCGACGCTGAGCACGTGGTCGAGGAACTGGTTGCGCCGGTAGGCCATGACCATGCCGAGCGCGAGGCCCAGGACCACCGCGATGACGGTGCCGACGCCGATGCTGAACAGGGTCCAGGGCAGGTAGGCGCCGATGGCGTCCATGACGCTGACGCCGGGCCGGTTGATGGTGTTGCCCATGTCGAACGTGACCAGGCCGACGAGGAAGTCCCACCACTGCTGGTAGAGGGGGGCGTCGACGTCGTAGGCCAGCGAGTTCATGGCGACGGCGCGGGCCTCCTCCATCGTCATGCCGTTCTGGGTGAGGCGTCCGGCCATGACGTCGATGGGGTCGCCGGGCATCGCGCGCCCGAGGAAGAAGGTGACGTTGGCGACGACGAACACCACGACGAGGGCCTTGCGGACCTTGACGACGGCGTAGTGGTTCCAGATCCGCCGCAGTGGCGGGGCGGGGGCGTCGGTGCGCGCCGATGTGGCGTCCCCGGCGCCTGGTGGCGGGGAGGCCGCGATTTCGGTGGCCACGGGGCTCCTTCGAGCAGGGGGTGCGGCTGGTGGTCTGGGGGCACCACCTTTTATTAGGAAAGTTTCCTAATAAATCGACACCGTAACCCGAGGGGTGTGGCATGCACCACCCCCGTGACCAAACGGCGTCTTCCGCGCGACATGATCGGCATCACAAAGCGAACAAACAGGAATAAAACAGCTCATTACCGACAGTCCGTACGCACCAACCCGTTGTGCTCTGCACAAAAGTGGCCAGGTCACAGACCTGGGATCCCGCCGTTCCGACCCCCCGGGCACCCCGGCCCCGCCGACGCGGAGACGGCAACGGGGCCGGGGCCGCTGTGGTGGCGGACGGGCCGGTGGCTCCGGGCGGGTCAGCGGGTGAACACGTAGGGGCGCAGGCCGTCCGGCACCCCGGAGGGTTCGACGTCGAACTCCGCCCAGACGCGGGTGCCCAGATCCGCCCAGGGGGCGAGGCGCAGGTGTCCCCAGCGGCGGGTGAGGTTCTCGATGAGCAGGAGGCCGCGCCGGCCCTCCGCCTCGTTCCACTCGTCGTCGGTGCGTCCGTGCGGGACGGCGGGGACTCCCCCTCCCCCGCCGGAGTCGCTGACCGAGAACAGCAGGGTGTCGGCGGCCGTGAGGGACAGCGAGCGGATGACCTCGCCGCCCTCCGCCCGGCCGGAGTCGGTGTACTTGACGCCGTTGGCGAAGAGCTCGCTGGCGCACAGGACCACGGTGTCGACCAGGTCGGGGTCGAACCCGGCCAGGTCGGCGGCGAGGTCGGCGCGGACCCGGGCCAGCCGGGAGAGGCTGCCGGGGTAGAGGCGGTGCTCCCAGAAGACGAGGGGGCGCGGTGCGTCGGTGGGCGTCGGGGGGTTCACGCGGGCACCCCCCGGTACTCGCGCCGGGCGGCCGGGACGCGGCAGTCGGAGGGGGCTCGGCGGGTGGCCGGGACGCGGTGGGCGGAGTGGGCGGCGCGGGCGAACCCGTCGAGCGTGCGGGGCTCCTGGAGGGGAACCGGGCCGCCTGCCGGGGCGGGCGTCCGGGCGGCGGAAGTGGTGCGGGTCCACTTCCGGAGGCGGGCGTCGGCGCGGGCCTGGACCAGGGCGAGTTCGCGTTCGTGGGCCGCGTAGTAGGGGCGGACGAGGGCGGTCTCCCCGGTGGGCGCGCCCTCGCTCGGCGGAGCGGGCGGGCGCGGCTGTGCGAGCGGGCGGGGCGCGGGGAGGTCGGGGCGCACGGGACGCGTGGAACCGGCGGGCCGGACGGGCCGGGCGGGGACCGCGCCGACCGGCGGCGGGGCGGCCGGGAGCGGGGCGTACCGGCGGACCCGCGTGGAGCGGCGTCGGCGGCGGAGTGCCCTGGCGGAGTGGCGTCCGCGCGAGGGGAGGAGGGCCTTGGCCGCCCCCAGCGCACAGCTGAGAAGGGCAACGCTAAACTGGCGCATGCTGGCAATTCCTTTGAGTTTAAGGGTTGAAGGTTGCTGGCCACGGCCCCGGACGGCGCTTAACCGTCGCGGGGTCATTGTGTGGATGGAGTTGTGGGGCCCAGAGTAGGGGCCGGGGTGGGGTGGCGGCGCACTTTTTCGCGAACTACCCCGGGGTAATATGCGGAGCGCGGCGTCTCCGCAGGTCGGAGAGGGCAGGAGAGGGCGAGAGGGTCGGATCAGGACACCGACCCCACCCGAATAATCCGTAATGACGGAATTGTTGGCTTTGCCCGAAAGGTGCGACTCTCCTCTTCCCGCGGAAGACAGAGGATGCGCTGATTCAGGAGGGGGCTCGGGTCCCGTCCGACGCTTCAGCGTCTTCCCGGGCAGAATTCGGGATCACCGCGTCCGCCCCCACGTCCTACTGCCAGGTGCGTTTGGCGTTCACCGACTCCTTCTCGCGCAACGCCCTGCTCAAGTCGATGCCTGCCCTGTTCGCGAGAGCCGCGATGTAGATCAGCACGTCGGCGAGCTCCTCCCCCAGGCCGCCCACGGCGCTGTGGGGATCGACGCCGAGCGAGGAGTATTTGCGCACGGCCTTGCACACCTCGCCTGTCTCCTCCGCCAGCTTCAGGGCCTGTTCGATCAGGGTGCTGTCGGAGAACCCGCGCTCCACCTCCATCTTCGCCACGTAGTCCTGGATCTCTTCCAGGGTGAGCGTGCGCTCGGGTAGCGGCTCCATGTGTGGTCCCTTCTCGGCTGTGAGAGCAGGGACGCTACCAGCGAGGCGTGTGTGGAAGGAGAGGAACCGGTCAGCCCGTGTCCCCGGCGTGACCCGCTCCCGACCGAAGAACCTCGCTCATCCGCCGCGCCAAGGGGGCGGGCAGGCGCGCGTAGAACTGCTGTTCAGCGGTGGTGCTTGGGTCGGCCTGGCTCACGTGATCGAGCTCAGGACAGTGGGATCGGCTGGGGAGGTGGTTCGGCTCATGCGGATGCGGCCCGGGGGAACAGGGGTTGGGGACGACGTGGTCGATACCGCCCGGCAACAGGGCGGTGCGGGCGGCGACATCACCGCCCGGCGAGCCGCCCGCCCCTCGTCCGAAGACCTGTCCTGCCCGGCTCGCAATGTCGGGGGAATTGCACAGCTTCCAAGAAAGAACGCCCTGAACCGTGAAAGAATTAGCGGACACACGGCCCCCTCACCGGAAGGCGATTCCATGATGTCCACGGAGACCATCAGCACATATCTGGAAGGGTTGGGAGCGCGGCAGCCCACCCCCGGCGGCGGAGCGGTGGCGGGAATTCACGCGGCCCAAGCCGCCGCCCTTGTGGCCATGGTCGCCCGGTACAGTTCCGGAGAAAAATACAAGGACCATGCCGCTGAAATATCTGCTATCACCGAAAAGGCCGACATTCTCGCCGCGCGGGCGATCCAGTTGGCGGACGATGACGAGAAGGCCTTCTCCGCGGTGGGGGACGCCTACAAACTTCCCCGGGACACCGACGGGGACAAGGCCAAGCGGAAGGAAGCCATCGCCGCTGCCACCGCGAACGCCGCTGTCCCGCCGGTCGGTGTCATCGGGACCGCACGACAGATCATCGATCTGGCACAGACCCTTCTTCCCATCGGCAACCGGAACGTGATCACGGACATCGCAGCCGCGGCGGAGGCGGCGCGAGCCGCGGCGACCACCAGCCGCGTCAACGTGGAGATCAACCTCCCCAGCGTGAAGGACGAAGCGGTGCGCGCCCAGCTGCTCACCGCCACCGAACAGGTCTCCGCCATCGCGGCCGACGCGGAGAACATCACCAGTCAGGTGCGAGAGGTGATCTCCCGATGACCACCTCTCTGTCCGGCAAGGAGCTGGCCTCGGCCCTCCGCCAAGACGTCACAGCACGGGCCGCCCGACTCACCGCCGGGGGGACACCGCCCAAACTCGCGGTCGTCGTAGCGACAGACGATGAGGGAAGCGCCTGGTACGTGCGCTCGATCGCCCGGTCCGCCGAAAAGGCCGGGATCGTCTGCGACATCGTTGACCTGGGGGCCGATGCCGACAGGGATGCCATCGCAGACCGGTTGGCGGAGTTGAGCCGGGACCGGGCCGTGCACGGCATCATCGTGCAGACACCCCTGCCAACGGGGATCTCTGCGGCCGATGTCGCGGGACAGGTCGCCGTGGCCAAGGACGTGGACGGCGCGAACCCCGCCTCGCTCGGCCGTCTGGTGGCAGGGATACCGGCATTCGCACCCGCGACGGCGGAAGCGGTGGTCGCGATCCTGGACCACCACCACATCGGATTGGAGGGTGTGGAGGTCGCGGTTGTGGGCCGGTCCACCGTGGTCGGTAAACCCCTGGCCCATCTGCTCCTGGACCGAAACGCGACCGTCACCGTCTGCCACTCACGAACGACGGATCTTCCCGCCGTGACCTCACGCGCGGACGTGGTGGTCGCGGCGGTGGGGAGGCCTTCGCTGATCGGGGCCGACCATGTTCGCTCCGGCGCGGTGGTCGTGGACGTGGGCACGAACCCGACTGACGACGGGGGCCTGGTCGGTGATGTCGACGCCGGAGCGGTGACGGGGAAGGCCTCGGCATTGACGCCGGTGCCCGGCGGTGTGGGTCCGGTGACCACGGCCCTGTTGCTCCGCCACACGGTAGAGGCCGCGGAAGGACAGGTCTGATGAGCCGCCCCCGGAGTAGATCCGGGGGCGGCCTGTTGATCACTGTCGGCGCACCGCTGAACAGGCCAGGAACTGTCCTAGCGGAGAGGTGATCTCGCGGTGGCACGAGCTGCCGATGATTTCCCATCCCGACGTCTGGAGGTAGTCGCGCGCCGGTGCGACCCCTTCCCGTACACAGTCCTGCTCCAGAGCGCGCACCCGTTCCCACTCCTCCGTCAGGCAGGCGCGCGAACGGAGGAGATCCAGGGCGACACGTCCCTCGTCGGTCAACACGATCGCTCCAGCGCGGGAAAGCAACCCGAGTAGGTGGCGTGCGGCGATGGCGTCGACCTGGGCATGGGGGCGAAGCAGCCAGGCCTCCCTCATCACCCGGTCTGCGACCAGCACGGAAGCCACGGCGAGTGCGTGCTCCGTCGAGGTGGACAGCAACATCAGCAGGGCGTCGAGATCGGCATGGAGTTCGCTGATCACCGCGGCAAGCCGTTTGCTTCGGGTGGGAAGGACCGTTTCCAGTGCCATCCCTTGGAGGTGACCGCGCTCGTGGGCCAGGAACGCCTCACGGCGCAGGCGCAGCAGGTCGGGGTCGTCGCCCAGGGTTCCGGGTTCGAGGAGCGGTACCACCGGGCGCAGGAGCGTTTGAAGCCGGGAAAGGAACACCACTCCGAAAGACTGGTGGGCAGGACGAATCGTGACGGACAACTGTTCAGGAAACAGGACGGCGCCGGCGCCCTCGCGGTAGGCCCGGGAGGCCGCGACCATATCCCCGAACATGAGCATCATTTGCCCGCTGTGCGGAGGGAAGTACGTCGGCATAGCGGCTGGACGAGACCGGAAAACGATGCTTTCCAGCCCGTAATGGCCAGGCCATGGGCCGCCCGGGACGGTCATTCTCGCGACCAGGACGTTGAGCACCGGTTCGGTGCAGGGTCTGAAACCATCCGCGATGGAGTTCGATCGTAGTTTGGTGAGCGGGAGGTCGTGGGCAGCGCGGAAGTCGCGCTCCGCCAGATCAGCCTGCCGGGTGAAGGGTTCGGGGGCTTTTTGAAGCAGAAGCAGGGTAGCGCTCTCCGAACAGCGGACACGGGGGGTGATGTTGTCGTCATCAGTGGCAGAGATGAGAGCGGATATCCATGCGGTCGAGTGGGGAGGCATTCTTGCTCCTGCACGAGCTGAGGGTACGGAGGCGAGGACGCACGGACCCGGCTCAGGTGGTCGTGCGCTGGCACCAGTGGCGGATCGCGATCCCGAGGTAGGCGGTGTCCTGGGCCTCGACGCGTTGGCGGGCGGCTTCCAGCCGGGCCTGGGCGGCGTCGAACTGCTGTTGGGCGGCAATCTGTTCCAGGCGGGCCAGACCTGCGGCGGCGTCGGCGGCGGCGCGTTCGCGTTCTTGCATGAGGCGGGGTGTGAGGCGTTCGGCGTGCTCGGTGTAGCGGGGCACGAGCGGGGTCCCGTCGCTGGCATGCGGAGGCCTGGGCCGGGCGGTCACCGGTGTCCTCCTTCCTGCGGGCCGGGCCCGATGCGGGCCCGGCTCTGTGCTGTCCAGGGCCCAGTGCGGGCGGGTCAGGACTGCGGTGTGGTCTTTCCGGTGCGCAGGGTCTCGATAAGGGTCGCCACGTGTCCGGCATCTCCCATCGCCCCGGTTTCCAGGGCCAGGGCGTGGACCGCTTCCAGGGCGCGGACAACCTCGGTGCTGCCCGTTCCGGCGTTCAGGGCGTGGGTGATCTGTGCCTTGGGGTAGCGGCGGTGCCCGCCCAGGGTTTTGACCGAGGCGAGTCGGCCGTCTTTTTCCCAGCGGGTGACGGTCTTGGGGTCCACGCGGAACAGGCGGGCGACTTCGCCGGGGGTGAGCAGGGCGTCGGCGGTCTCGACGAGTTCGGGCAGGGGTGCGGTGGGCACGTGGTTCTCCATCGGTGTCGTTCGTGTCGAGGGGCGGGGGTCGGGTCCGGTCCGGGGAAGTGCGACCGGACCCGACAGGGTGGGGCGGGGCCGCCGGCCCCCTTATGGCGGCGGCCCCGCGGCCCGGTGCGAACGCACCGGGCGGGGAACCTCCGGGCGGAACGATGCCGCCCGGAGGGGGTTCTCAGGGGGAGCGGCCCAAGGCCAGGGTGCGCACCACGTGCCGCATCTGCCGGGAGAGCCGGTCGGGGTCCGCGTACTTCAGCGGGGCCACCCGCGCGGGGCCGGTTTAGAAGGCCACCCACACGCGCAGCGAGTAGGACCACATCACCACCCAGTACGGGGCGTGGCGGCGGGCCAGGGCCTCGGCCAAATCCCGCTGGTCGCGGTCCAGCTCCGGTGTCCACCCGCTCACGGGTTCTCGACCACCGCACGCACCGTCAGCGGCCCCGCCCCGGCGCCCTTCCACGCCCACTCCCACTCCCAGTACACGGCCAGATGGTCCACCAGATGCAGGCCCGGAAGCGGGGCCTGCCGGGGATCGCCCAGACGCGGGTAGGGGATGACGGTGTCGCCCCGGGGACCGTTATCGGTCACGGCCACGCCGACCAGGAACGGGTTGACGTCGACGACCACCCGCACGGTCCCACCGGGGTCCCCCGAGCGGGAGTGTTTACGGGCGTTCGACACCAGGGCCTCGGCCACCAGGAAGACCGGTTTCCTCGCCCGGCGGGGGACCACGGTGGGCACCCAGGCGGCCAGGGCGGTACAGCCGCGCTCGTGGCCCAGGAGAATGCCGTGCCGGTGGGGCTCGCTGAACCCGATCCGGTGCGGGTACGGAACGCCGGCAGGGTCGAGGTCTGGATTCGGCGCTTCGGCGTCGGTATGCTGCATTCGTCTTCACCTCGGGGCTTTCGGGGTGGAGCACTATGCCTCGGCGGCCGCTCTCGACTTCGGCCGTCCGGGGCTTTTCTTGTGCCCGATATGCGAAGCTTTTCCACCTGTCCACCTGTGAACAGGGGAACGGAACCTGGACTGCGCCCCACCTGGGGGCAGAACAAATTCTTTGACTGCTTCATGACGAACCCTGCCAACGGTGCCGCCCCCTGGTCTACGCTTATCGTGGGGTTCGGTAAAGAATCCTTGAGCGGCGATGGAGCTAGATATTTGACCGAAGGGAATGACTTGAGCAGTAGTAACAGGAGTGCCGCCCTGCTTCGCTTCGGTCGTCTGATGAAGCAGCTGCGGACCAAAGCCAGCATGACTCAGCAAGAACTCTCCACAGCTTCCACCGTTGGCCAGAGCACCATCAGCGATGTGGAGCTGGGAAAGAAACGGACACAACGTGACTATGTTGTGCGGCTGGATGCTGCTCTTACCGCGCATGGGGTCCTCATTGGCGCGTGGGATGCCGCATTCGGTGACGGTGGAACTAGTGCCTATTTCCGAGAAGTGGCGGAGTTCGAGCAGACAGCAGTGGAGATCCGAGAGTTCGCTCTAGGCTTGGTTCCGGGTCTGCTTCAGGCCGAGCAGTACGTAAGAGCGGTCAGCGCTCTCGCCCGACCCAAGGCAGATCGGGAGAGCATCGACAAGATCGTCCAGGCCCGGAAGCAGCGGCAGGAGTTGCTCAAGCGTGAGCACCCACCAGCGTTCACTGCCCTGCTGGATGAGGCTGTGCTCCTCCGAGAGTTCCAAGACCCCCAGGTGATGATCACCCAGCTCGACTACCTGATCGCCCTGTCTCAGAAGCCGCGGCTGAGGGTCCAGGTTGTCCCCCTGAAGGCCGAAGGACATGCGGGTCTCGGCGGTTCGTTTACCCTGATGGAAGTCCCTGATACAGGTACGTTCGCCTATGTAGAGAGTCAGGAAACGGGCTTCGTGCTCAAGCAGCCGAACGTTGTGGCAAGCTACGACCGGACTTTCGCGGAGCTCCGGAGTGCTGCGCTGCCAGCCCCTGAGTCCCGCGCCAAACTGACAGAGATTCGAGGCACCCTCTCATGATGAGTGAAGACTGGAACAAGTCGTCGTACAGCAACGGCACCGGTGGGAACTGCGTGGAGGCGCGTGCAACTGGTCAGGGTGCAGCAGTGCGCGACACCCAGAACCGGGAGCTGGGCCACCTGGAGGCCCCGGCCCCGGAGTGGACCGCGCTGCTGGCGGCGGTGCGCGGCCGGTAGCACCCCCTCCCCCTGCACACGAAAAACCGACCCCCGCCAGATCAGTTGGCGGGGGTCGGTTTCGTGTTCAGCGGGTTCAGGCTATCTCGAACTCCGGACGCCCCGGCCCCTGCTCACCGCAGGCGCGTGTCCGGGGCGTCCACCCCAGGTGCGTGCCTATCAGCACCGGTCAGGTGCGAGGTTCCGGTGCCGGGAGCGGCCAGCGGTGAGCGCTGTCAGGCGACCTGAACCACACCCACTGGTCGGTGGCGGTGACGGTCGCGCCGAACGCGCTCCAGGACGGCCGTCCCTCACCCTCCCACCAGCGGTGCGTGTGATCCACCAGATTCCACAGTCGGCGCGGACCGCCCTGGACCACCCGGTGGCGTCCATCGACGGGACACGTCTCCACCTCCGCCCACGCCCCGTCAGCGCCCTCCAGAAACAACAGTTCGGTCCCGTCGTCGGCCTGGGAGACCACCGTGCGGGCATCGACGGTCGCGAGCTGGGCCACGAAGGAAGCCTCGGGCTGCGCCGTGAGGACCTTCGGGTCCAGGTCGGTCCATCCCGCTTCGCCGTCGTCGTCCACCGATACACGCTCCACCGGCCGATGCGTACGCGCGGGCATGAACCCCGCCCCCTGGGGAAGGAAGCGCCCCTGCGCGATGCCGTCTTCGACCCACAGGCACAGCACGGCGCCGCCGGTGCCTCCGGCGACGTTGACCAGGATCATCCCGCCCGGTGCGACCTGGTCGAGCCAGGCCGGGGGAACGTGGGTGAACGCCGTGGTCGAGGTGATCCGGTCATAGGGGGCACGCTCCGGGTAGCCCTGGTGCCCGTCGTGCTCGGCCACCACGGGCCGGTAGCCCTGCGAGGCCAGGGCCCGGGCCGCACCCGCGACGAGCCCGGGAGAGATGTCGATGCTCGTCACCCGCTCGTCGCCCAGGACCTCGCACAGCACCGCGGCGTTGTACCCCGACCCCACCCCGATCTCCAGCACCCGGGGGTTCGTTTCCAGGCCCAGCTCGCGCAGGTGCCGGGCCATCAGGCTCGGCATCGTGGAGGAGCTGGTCCACCGGCCCGTCCCGGAGCCGTCGGGCAGTGCCTCGGTGACCGGTTCGCCGTTGATCTCGATGATGAGGGTCTGGTCGGCGTAGACGTGCTCGGCCCATTCCTCGCGCTGCTCGGGCACAGCACGGTCCACGAGCCGGTAGCGGGTCCCCTGGCCTGTGTGGTCGAACAGGGCGAAAGCGGGAACGAACGCGCCCCGGTCCACGACCCGGAACGCCTCGGCGAGGACGGTCCCCTCCTCCAGCTCCCCGGCCCCGGTCAAACGGTCGACCAGCCCCGACAACGGATCAGTGATCACTGGCGCCCTTTCAAGAGTGTGGCGATGGACGCGGCGACAGGCAGCTCAACGGCATCGGCCAGCCACGCCCATTCGCCGTTGGGGTTGACCTCCAACAGCGTCCACGAACCGTTCGGGGAGACCACGAAGTCCGCCGCACCGTAGATCAACCCCATCGCTTTCATGTAGCGGCCCAGCCCCGCCCGGACGTCGGCCGGAACCTCGACGATCTCGTACCTGTGGGAGGCGTAGTCGGAGCGCCAGTCCACGTGCCCGGCTGCGGACCCGGCACGGATCGCCACCGCGAACAACTCACCGCCGACAATGACGACCCTCACCTCGTGATCCTTGGCCACCCATTCCTGGAAGCAGTGCGCGGTCAGCGACAATGACGGGTCGAGCAAGTCCTCCAGATCAGCAACCTGGTTGGCGTAGACGATACGAGTCCTGCCCTCCTCCACGTGGAAGGCCCCGCCCAGCGGCTTGTACACCACCGGACCGGAAAGCCCCTTCGCCCAGTTGTAGGCGTGTTCTGGCACATTCGTGATGAGAGTTCGGGGCACCGAGAGCCCGCATCGTCCGGCTGTGGCGAGCTGGACCGGTTTGTACTCGGCCGCACTCATCCTCTCGGGCCGGTTGATCCACAGGCAGTCCAGCGCCAGAAGCACACCGCCGAAGCCGATCCTGGCCTCACGGTAGGCCCAGCGCTGTTCAGGTCCGGACATGCCTTCCGACAACGTGAACTGGCCAGGTCGCCGGTAGTAGACACTGCGGACCGATTCCAGGTCCACACCGCGGAATGCGTCCTGGACCGTCCCTGCCCACGCCCCGTCTCCCAGTTCGGTGCTGACGGACGCCGAAACGGGGAAATCTCCGGGGTCCAACCGCACGATGGGTATCGCCTGCTCCTGGAGGTGACCGATCACCGGGTCGACGGTTCCGTCCTCGGCGCCGGTCAGCACGAGCACCGCTGCCCGCACTGCGGGAACGGCGTCAATCGGAGGTCGTCTCTTCGGAAGCCGGCCGAGAACTGTCGGGGTCCCCGGTGGTCTCCTTCGTTCCGGAGCTGCGCTTGCCGCGGGAGGGTTCACCCGTAGCGGCGTTCACGCCCTGCTGGATCGCCGGGTCGTAAACGTAGCGGTCTCCCTCACCGGCGACCTCGGGCCGCAACGGCGGCGTCACGGCGAAGCGCAGGCCCCACGGTCGGGTCGCCGAGGCACTGGCGCTCTCGGTGCTGGCGTTGAAGATGCTCACGGTCGGGTCCAGGGGGAAAGCGTCGCCGGTCCTGGCGATGCCAGCTCGGCTCTCTCCGTCCGGAGACTCCAGAAGCGCGGGGTGGGTGCTCATCGTGGATCTCTTCCTCGTGGGGGTGACGGGTCGGCGAGGAGCCCTCCCCGTCGGCCGCTCTGTGCGAGCACCGGTCCTTGTCCCGCTGAGACGCCTGGGGCCGCCCTTCAGCGCTCGACCTGCCCGGGAACACGGGGTGCTGTCACAGGCACGGTAGCCCGATGGACACGTTCTGTCAGGAACTTGGCACGATGCGGACACCAACTCTTCGACCAGGCCACCGGGTCGGGACCTCTCACGGATCTCGGCCACAGCACACCACCCCGAAGACCCAAGGACAGAGCCCAGAGCACCTATCGCGCGCCCAGGTGCTCCGCCCACGCCTCCGCAGCCACCAGCATCGCCTTCAACCACTCCTCCTCCGGCCGCATCTCGACCATCCACTCGTGCATGCGCACGTCGGCACGGGCGAACGCCTGCGCGCTCTCCGGCGAGGACGCCTTCCACGCCTCCAACTGCCCCACCCACCCCTCGGCGGACTCCGGGGAGTGGTGGGCGGAGACGAGTTGGACAGCCAGGTCCGTGGGCATGATGACCGGCGCCCCGTGCGTGGGCCACCCCCAGTCCAGGAGCCACGTCCCTCCCTCGGTGAGGAGGAAGTTGTGTCCGTGGACGTCGGTGTAGGTCAACGAGTCCCCGCGCAGAAGGGCCTTCTCCTCCTCGGTGGCGAACCGGTCCCACCGGGTCTCCTCCCACCCCCGGGCCACAGCGGGCAGAGGGATCTTCGAAACCCTGTTCAGGGCCTCCACGACCCGGACCAGGTCGGGTGAGCCCGGCCGGAAGTCGGCCGGCATGCCCTCGATGGCGTCGAAGCCCATCACGAACCAGTGCTCGTCCTCGGCCTGCCACCGCATCGTCGGGGTGACGTCCCGGACGAACGGGTTGATGGTCGCTTCCCGTTGGGCGGAGTCCAGGCGTCCGCCGGGCCGGTTCGGGACCCCTTTGACGAAGAACTCCCCCGCTTCGCCGCTGACAAGGGCTGTGGTGCTCCAGCCGAAACTCTTACCAGCGGGGCGGACCCGGCTGATGCCACCGGTGTGGGGGCGGATGAGGTCGGTGAACGGGATCATGGTGTCCTCAGTTGCGGGGGTCGCACACGCTTCCGGGGCCTCCGGGGGAGCACCAGTGGTCTGGTTCGCAGGTGATGATGGTGTGTTCGTCATCGTCGTCGTCCGGTCCCTTGGCTTCTTGGATGGCGGTCCGGGCGTTGCTCATGTCGGGGCCGGTCAGAATATCGGCCAACCCTGTCTGGTGGACGTTTCCCGCGCTCATCCATGTGGAGAACACGCACGGGGACACCGACCCGTCCGGGGCGACCGACGCCCGGTTGTCTCCGCACGCCCCGCACAGCCCGGAGCAGTCGGGTTCCTGGTCTTGGGCGCCGCGCCCGTAGGGGCGGACGTGGTCCACACCGATCCGGGTCACGCCGAGGGCTTCGAGTTCGGCCCGGGTCTCCTCCACGCCCACGCCGTCAGCGGTGACGATGCCGACCCGCGTCGGGACGCCCGTCCCCAGGGCCTTGACCAGGTTGCGGCGGGTGTGCCGGTGGGAGGCCGAACGCCCGGTCATGGCGTTGTGCCGGGCGGGGTCGGCCGAGTAGTACGAGGTGGCCAGCGACATGCCCGGCCGCTTCAGCATCCCCCACCAGGATGGGGAGAGATGGACCAAATTCGAGTACACCTCGACGTTCATCCCGGCGGCCAGGGCGCGGGCGGCGATCTCCAGGGCATCGGGGTGCAGGGTGGGCTCCCCTCCGATGAGCTGGACGTGGCGCACCCCGGTGTCGGCGGCCTGGTCGACGGTGCGCAGCCAGTCGTCCCGCGTCATGGTGCCGTGCCCGCCTTCGGGCCCGGATTCGTTGTAGCAGTGGGCGCATTCGAGCTGGCAGGCGCGGGTCAGGTCCAGCCACAGCATCCGCGGGGGAACAGGGGTACGGGGGTCCGATCTGGGTGAGCGCGATCGTCATCCGGAAGGTCCTCCTCACGAGGGGAGGCACCCCGCCGGGAGACGCCCGAACGGCGGTGACCTCTGCCTCTCACCCTGAAGGGCCGGGCATCCCCTGGGGAGTAGCAGAAGGGGTATCAACCCGTTGCCGTGTGGATCTCTTCCATCACCATCCGCAACGTCAACGAGTGCTTCTCCGGCGGGAGTGCGTCCAACGCGGCCTGCGCGTACCCCACCCCCGCCGAGTCGCCCTGGCGGGCCATCATCAACCCCCGGTGCATCTCCAGGTGCGTGCGAAACCGTGGCAGCGATGCGGGAAGATGCCGGTCCGCCTCGGCCTGGACCTCACCGGCCAGGCGTTCGTCACCCAACCGGGCCGCCAGGAGGGAAGCGAAGATGTTGAACCTCCGCCACGGGACGGCGTAGTCGGACTCCGCGTCGTCGGAACCGGCCTTGTCGAATACGCGCCGCCCCTCCTCGACCAGAGACAGGGCAGTCGCACGGTCACCGCGCAGAGCTGCGGCGTGGGCGCGGCCCATGACGGCGTTCACCATGCCCAGTGAGGGCCGCTCGTCCAACGCCATCGCCTGGGCCGCGAGGGTGTCCGCCATCCCGAGGGCCGCCCCTTCGTAGCCGAGCGCTATCGCGGCCCTGCCTCGCACCCACACGCGCACGTCACGGTCCCCGGACCGGTCGGCGAACCTGGCCGCATGGCGGTACCAGGAGACCGCTTTGAGCCCGTCCGAGCCCGGGAACGTCTTCGCGTACAGGGTGGCGAGCTTCGCGGCGACCACCCACGAACGCGGGGTCTCGACCTGCTGCTGCAACACGATCATGTCCGCGACCAGGCGCTTCTGGATCTCAGCGGCCCCCTGGGTCATGTAGTCGCGACCGTAGGTCTCGACCGCCCCGTCCCAGTCCTCGCCGGTGCGGGCCCGGTCGCCGAGTGCGGCCGCGAACCCGGCCTCGATGAGGTCGGCGGCGACGGCCGGGGCGATCGCGGTTCCGGTCAGGGAGGTGAGGAATCCGCGCCGGTTCACGGTGTCCTCCATGGTTTCCAGCGGTACTTGCAGCACGGTCGCCAGATGCCGCAGCCAGTACGGTTGCGGAGCGCAGTGGCCGTTTTCCCAGCGGGAGACGTACATCCGGGTGACCGTGTCGCCGCCGACCCGGGCAAGCTCCGATGCCAGACGGGACTGGGACCAGCCGAGCGCCGTGCGAAGTTCCCGGATCAGTCGGCCGACCTCGCCGGGGTGGGGGGATGAAGCAGACACAGGGCCCTGCCTCCCTGACATCGGGGGTTCAGGATAGACAGGGCCGGTGCTCCCATGGAGCTGTTCTGGGAACCGGTGCGAGGGGTGAAAGCAGGCGCCTCACCCATGCTCGCTCAGTGCTCGGCGCGGTTGAACTGCAGTCCCCCGGAGGCGCCGGGGTCTCCCCCGCCGAAGAGGATCGCGCCGACGACCTGCTGCGCGTAGGCGACGTGCGGGAGGTCTCCGAGGTCGTGGGCGGCGGCGGGCGCAGCGGACGCCCCCAGGACGACTGTGCTCAGGGCGAGGGCGGCGAAGGTACGGCGCATGGGTCTCCTCAGGGGCTTCGTGGTCGGTTCCGACACTCGCGTTGATCCCCCGCCCGGGAGCACAACAACCCTGTGACCTGCGAAGAAGAAAACCGCGGCGTCTCCCCGCCGCCGGATCGGGGTCGACCGGCGGGCCGACACCGTCGGCGCGGGACGTCACTGTCCGCATCCGGCCATGGGCCGGATCCATGACATTCGTCAATGTTGCACACGTACGTCCGGTTCGTACCGTGGTGCCTCCGAAGCACACGACCCCGTTCCCCCCGGAACGAGACCGAAAGCGGAGGCCACCCCTGTGCGCCGAGCACGCACGATCCCCTTGGCCGCGAGCGTCCTGACGGCCGCCCTCACCACCTCCCTCGCGGCGGCGTCGCCCGCCGCGGCCGACCCCGCCGCCCCCGCCCCCGCAGACACCGCCCTCGCGCAGTTCTACGACCAGGACGTCGCGTGGGCCCCCTGCACCGAGGCCGAACTCCCCGGCCTGGAGTGCGCCGACATCGAGGTCCCCCTCGACTACGCGGATCCCGGCGGCACGCGCATCACCGTGGCCGTCAGCCGCGGGACCGCCGACGACGCCGAACGGCGGCGCGGCATCCTCCTCACCAACCCCGGTGGCCCCGGAGGCCACGGGCGCGCCGTCCCCCTCTCCCTCGCGGACAACCCCGCAGCCGGCTGGGCCCTCGGGGACACGCGTGCGGCCGAGGTGTACGACATCATCGGCATGGACCCCCGCGGCACCGGCGCGTCCTCACCCCGCGTGGACTGCGGTGCCGGCCCCCTGCCCTTCTTCACGCGCCCGACCGACGCCGAGTTCTCCGCCATGACCAGGGCCGCGGTCGACTACCAGCGCACCTGCGAGCGCACCCAGGGCGACCTGCTCCCGCACATGAGCACCGCGAACACCGCCCGGGACATGGACGTCATCCGCGCCGCGCTGGGCGAGGAGAAGCTCAACTACCTCGGCGGCTCCTACGGCACGTACCTGGGCGCGGTGTACGGCACCCTCTTCCCCGAGCGGATGGACCGCAGCGTCCTGGACTCCGCCACCCGCCCCGAGGGCGTGTCGCGCGACGCCCTCATGGGCCAGGCCCCGGCCTTCAGCGCCAACATGGACCGGTACGCGGCCTGGCTCGCCGAGCACGACGACCTGTACGGCTTCGGTACCACCGCGGACGACGTGCGGGAGACGCTCGACGCCACCTCCGCGCGGCTCCGGGAGGAGCCGCTCGGCGAGGACTCCCCCATGCCGGGGTACGAGAACAACTTCTTCGACATGGACATCGGCTTCCACGCGCGGTTCCAGGCCTCATGGGACGCGTTCGCCTCGTTCCAGTGGTTCCTCGTCAACGACGAGCCGCTGCCCGAGGGGTACGAAACCCTGAGCATCGCCTACAGCCCTGTGGTGGGCGACACCTTCACGCCGGACCTCCAGACCGCGGTCCTGTGCGAGACGGAGTGGCCCGGCCGGCTCAGCGTGTACCGGGAGGACAGCCGCGTGTACCGGGAGGAGCACCCCTACGGGAGCGGCGCGGGGTGGGCCTCCCCCCACCCGTGCGCCTTCAGCACCGTCGACCGGCCCGAACCCGCGGTCGACGCCGAGCGCGACGGCTACCCGCGGGGCCTGGTCATCGCCGGTGAGCTGGACGCCAACACCCCCTACGAGGACGGCGTGGCCATGGCCGAACGCCTGGACAACCCGCTGGTCACGGTGGCCGGGGACGGCGGGCACGGCTTCTACCACTCCTTCGGCCTGCCGTGCGTGAGGGACGCCGTGGACGCCTACCTGGTGGACGGCGAGGCCCCGGCCGACGTCACCTGCCAGGGCCTTCCGCCCGCGGAACCGGCCCCGGCGGCCGAGACCGCCGAGGCGTTCGCGCAGGAACCGGCCGAGCCCGTCGCCCCGCTGCTCCTGCCCGCCACGGGCGGCTCCGGGGTCTGACCGGGAACCGGTCCGGGGAGGGGACGACCTGAGCCCCTCCCCCGGAGAACGCGAACGGCCCGCACCGTGCGGTGCGGGCCGTTCGTCATGCGGTGCGGACCGGGACCGGTAGGGCCGGGTCCCGTGCTCGTCGTGCGCCTGCCGGAGGCATGTCCGGGGCCGCGGACGAGGTCCGCCGGGAAGGATCCTGTGCTTGTCGCGGGGTTCGTCGCAGTTGCCCGCGACAAGGACAGGAGCCGGGTCGTGCCGCCGGACCGGAGCGCTGTCCGGTCCCGGCGCTAGTACGCGGCGCCCGCGAGGGTGCCCTCGACCTGGCCGGCCATGTCGTAGGCCAGGCAGAGGACCTCGCGGTCGCCCAGGTTCCAGCCCTCCTCGACGGGGTACAGCGGCGTGTAGTCGATGCCGGACTCGGCGTAGGCCATGCCCACCCAGGCGTCGAAGGCGTCGAGGCAGATGGTGTTGGCGGCCTCCTGGACGGCGGTGTCGCCCGGGTAGTCGCCCGACTCCGCGATGTCCTCCACGTGGTAGACCTCGTAGTCGTGGGGCTCTGCGCAGTCGATGATGGGAACCTCGGAGATCTGGTCGTCCGTGTTCTGCGTCATCTCGTTCAGGCAGTCGCCCAGACCGACGTTGAAGACGTCCGTGTCGGAGGCGCCGGCGGGCTCCTCGGACTCCACGGGCTCCGGGGCGGGGGTCTCGGGGGTCTCGCTGGTCTCGACCGGTTCGGGGGAGACCTCGGCCCCGCCGGTGAGGGCGGGGGGCAGCAGGGGAAGCTGGCCACATGCGGAGAGGGACAGCGAGGCGCCGACGGCCAGGATCCCGATAGTGATGCGGCCGAGCAGCGGGCGGCGCGTTGCGGACATGAGTAGTACTCCACCAGTTCGAGGGTTGCTTGCTACCGACTTGGGGGAGGGTCGGCGACATGTATCAAGATGCACGTGACACGGAGAAGGTTTCAGCCCAAGAAGGGGCGAATCAGAATTTTTAGATTCTCCGGTCGCGACGTGCTCTCCATCGCCGCAGGTGAACAGCGGCGCGGGGTGGCGCGGGCTGGGGCAGGGCCCGTCACCGGAGGTGCGCGGTACTCGCGGGTCCAGCGGGTCCAGCGGGTCTAGCGGTTGGCGCCGGAGAGGGTGCCGGTGACCATCTCACCGCTGGTGGTCAGGTAGCAGGCGACCTCGCGGTCGTCCATCTGGTTCCAGCTCTCCTCGGTCGGGAAGAGCGCGCCGGCGTAGATCTCGGACTCGTCGTAGGAGACGCCGACGAAGTCGGTGAAGTTGTCCCCGTAGCAGATCTCCTCCGTGGAGGCGTTGACCGACTCCGTGCCCGGGAAGTCGCCCTCGGGCAGGTCCTCGGTGTAGTAGACCTCGGCGTCGTGCTCCTCGGCGCAGTCGACCAGGGGGACGTCGCTGACCTCGCCCGTGGCGAAGGCCGCGTCCATCTCGGACTCGACGAAGCAGTCGCCGACGCTGATGTCGAAGACGTTGCCGCCGCCGATGAGGGAGGTGATGGCGCCGCAGCCGCTGAGGGCGAGGACGGAGCCGAGGGCGAGCGCGGACAGACCGGTGGCGCGCAGGACGGGGGAAACAGACATGGGGATTCTCCGGGGTTGGTACAAGGGGTTCTTGCCTCTCCGAGAGAGGCGGCAGAAACGCAACATTTCCCCACCAGGGGATTTATGTCAATCTCATTAGGGAGGTCACCCCATGAGGCCGAACGGTCACGATGCGCACTGCCTGAGCTGCGATGCCGTAGACCCAAGGGGATCTCGGGCACCGAACGCAGGAGACCATCCGGCTACGACAGTTCGAGGTGCCGCACATCACCACCGACCGCTACCGGAAGCGGCGAACGACCCCCCGAAAGGGACGCCGTTCCGCACGGGACGCCAAGGGCACAGAATGCGTCAGCGCGAATTCGGGGAGTAGGGAAAGGAGGACGCGAAAAACAGGGAAAGGGCGATCGGCGAATTCGGTCCCGGGAAAGCACGAGACCCCGATCGAAATCGATCGGGGTCTCGGATCGTGTGCGTCATCAGGGACTTGAACCCCGAACCCGCTGATTAAGAGTCAGCTGCTCTGCCAATTGAGCTAATGACGCCTGTCGTCCCGCGCGGGCTCTCGCCCTCGTTGCGACGGATTGAACTCTACCGGAACCGTGGAGCACTCCGCGCCTCCGAGGCCCCGATGTGGGGCACACCACCCGGCGGAGCCGGGGACCTCGGAAGCGGTCGGCCCCGGCGGGAGGTGATGCCTCCCGCCGGGGCCGACCCGCTGTGCGTCATCAGGGACTTGAACCCCGAACCCGCTGATTAAGAGTCAGCTGCTCTGCCAATTGAGCTAATGACGCCCGCCGCTCCCGGGTGCCGGACCGTGGCCCGTACCCCCTGGCGACGTCGTTAACTCTAGCAGGACCGCGGGGCGGTCGCGAACCGGTTCCGGACCGACCGGCGGGTCCGCCCCGTGCCGCCAGAGCCCGACAGGGGTCCTAGGAGAAGGCCAGGACCAGCGCGACGACCACCGCGATCGCCAGGACCACGCCGACGCCCGCCAGCACCAGCGGCAGGATCGGGCGGCGCGCGGGCTCCTCGGGCTCCGGGTTCTCGTCGACGAAGCGGCGGAAGTGCTGGGTGTTGCCCGCCGGGTCCAGGTTGGGATCATTGTTCTGTGTCATGGGGTTGACACTAGCGACTCGTGCGACCCCAGCGGACCCCCGTAGACAAATCCGACCGATTTCACCACCGGTGCTTGGTTTTCCGTTCGCGCCGCGTCCACGGGCCGCCACGCTCCGCCCACCTCCCGGCCAACCGCAGGGCGGGCAGTCCTCATCCGGGTGAAAGCCGAACGTAAGACGCCTGTCCCACACTTGTGCCGGGCGGGTCCGCTCCGACCGGTACTTCCCCGCGGCCGTGGCGGCCCGTCCCGGGCCCGGTACGCAGCACGGCGGCCATCCGGGCCGTGGGAGTGACGCCGCGTGCCGGGTCCGCCTCCTCCAGGCTCCGCACCAGCTCCGAGCCGGAGGCGTGCGGGTTGGTGTCGAACCAGGCCACGGCCATCCGCAGCGGCAGCGGCAGGTATCCCGCCAGGTGGGCGAGGCGCCGCAGCACCGTCTCCCGGCACCGGTCCGCACCGATCTGCGAGCGGAGCAGTTCGACGGCGGCCCCCGGCGGCAGCGCCCCCACCGGGAGCGCGCGGAGCCCGTCGCGCACCAGCAGGTCGGTCAGCCAGTTCCGGCTGGTGACCACCGCGGCGCAACCGGCGCCGCCGGGCAGCAGGGGCCGCACCTGGCGGCTGGTGGTCGCGTTGTCCAGGATCAGCAGGACGCGTCTGCGCGCCAGGAGCGTGCGGACGCGGGCCGCGGCGTCCTCGGCGTCCAGGATGCCCGTGCCGTGCCACCCCGAGGACAGGGAGCGCACCAGCCGGCGCAGGACCTCGGCCGTGTCGCGCGGGGAGCCGTCGCCGTCGCGCAGGTTGACGTACAGCTGGCCGTCCGGGAAGTGCGGCGCCACCGCGTGCGCCCAGCGCAGCGCCAGGGCGCTGCTCCCCGCCCCGGCCGGGCCGCGCACGAGCACGCTGCCGGGGGTGCCCCCGCGCGGGTCGACGAGCCGGTCGAGTTCGGCCATGGCCCCGTCGCGCCCCACCAGGACGGCGGGGGCGGAGGGCAGCTCGGAGGGCGTGACGGAGCCGGGCACCCTGGCGGGGGGCCGGACCGGATCGGGCGCCGGCTCCTCCGCCCGGACGCACCGGCCCGCGGGTCCCCCCGGGTCCGCGTCCGCGCCGGCGCAGGCGCCGGTGTCCCCCGCGGGCGCCCCCGCTCCGCGGACCAGGGCCCTCTGGCGCGGGATGCGCGCGAGGGGGTCGCGGTGCGCGTCGTGCCCCGGGGGCCGCGCGGGCCCGTGCTCCGACGGGGGGTCCAGGTCCCCTCGCAGGATGCCGTGGAAGGTCTCCTGGAGTTCGCGTCCCGGGTCGGCGCCGAGGCGCTCGACCAGGGCGTCGCGGGTGCGCGCGTACACGCGCAGGGCCTCGCTGGGACGGCCGCTGCGGTAGAGGGCGATCATCTGGACGCGGATGAGGGGCTCGCGCTCGGGGTGGTCGGTGGCGATCGGCCGGATCTGGTCGGCCACCCGCTCGTGGTCTCCGCGCGCCAGGGCCCCGCCGAAGCCCTCCTCCGCGGCGCGCAGCAGCTCCTCGGTGAGGGGCGGCACGTCGCGGGAGTGCAGGACGGGGCTGGCCACGTCGGCCAGGACCGGGCCGCGCCACAGGCCCAGGGCCCGGATGAGGAGTTCGGTGCGGGCCCCGCGGTCGCCCCGCGCCGCGGCGTCGGCCGCGCTCCCGACCAGTGCCCGGAAGCGCAGGAGGTCGGACTGCTCCTCGGCGAGGTCGATGCGGTAGCCGCCGTTCCCGCCGCGGATGAGCGGCGTGCCGCAGTGGTGCTCGAACAGCGCGCGGGCACGGGCGACGTGGACCTGGAGGGCGCTGCGGTTGGCCTGGGTGGGCGGGGCGTCCCAGATCCGCTCGACGAGGTGGGCGGTGGGGACGGTGCTCCCCGCGTTGAGGAGGAGCGAGGCGAGCAGGGCGCGGCGCTTGTCCCCGCGCAGGTTCAGCGGAACCCCTGCGACCTCGACGCCGAACTGCCCCAGCAGCCCGACGTGGAGCCCCCCGGCCCCGCGGTCGACCGGCCGCGTGCCGGCCGTCGCGCCGGTCCCGGCGGCCGATCCGGACCGCCGTCCTTCCGAGTCGCTCGGCGACACGGCACCATCCCCCCTGGCGGGTTGCGCGCGTGACGGATGAACCGCGACGCCCCCGCCCCCAGGGTGCCGCCTGAGCTGGGATCCCGCAATCGGAGGGTGGATACTTGCTGCCGCGACCGTCCCTTGAAATCCTTGATTCTCCCGCTTTTTCCCTCCACTGCGTTGACTCTGCACCACGACCGAAAGAAACTTTCCTCCATGGCGCAAATTCCGAAGCCTTCGGGCGACCTACCGGAGACCGGGGCGCTCTCCGTCTCGCCCGTCCCCACGACGGTGCTCCGCATACGGTCGCTCCTGCCCTCCCTCGCGCCCGCCGAGCGGCGGGTCGCCCAGCGCGTCATCGACGACCCCGAGAGGGCCGCGGCCTCCTCCATCACCCAGCTCGCCAAGGACTGCGCCACCTCCGAGGCGACGGTGATCCGGTTCTGCCGCACCATCGACTTCAGCGGGTACCGGGAGCTGCGCCTGGCGCTGGCCACGGAGGCCGGGCAGGCCCGCGGCGCCCGCTCCGGCTCCCCCGAGCTGTCCAGCGACATCAACCCCGACGACACGCTCGTCACGGTGGTCCAGAAGATCGCCTACACCGACGCGCGCGCCGTCGAGGAGACCGGGGCGGCCCTGGACGTGGACGTCCTGCGCACGGTCATCGACACGATGGCGAGCGCGCGGCGCATCGACGTGTACGGGGTGGGGGCGAGCGCGTTCGTCGGCGCCGACCTCCAGCAGAAGCTGCACCGGATCGGGATGACCTCGTTCGCGTGGTCCGACGCGCACGTCATGCTCACCAGCGCCGCCCTCCTCGACGAGCGGGACGTCGCCATCGGCATCTCCCACTCCGGTTCGACCATCGACACGGTCCAGGCGCTGACCGAGGCGGGCAGGCGAGGGGCGCGGACCGTCGCCATCACCAACTTCCCCCGGTCCGCGATCGGGTTCGCCGACCACGTGCTGACCACGGCGGCGCGGGAGACCACGTTCCGGTCCGGGGCGACCGCGAGCAGGCTCGCCCAGCTGACCGTCGTGGACTGCCTGTTCGTGGGCCTGGCCCAGAGCCGCTACACCGACAGCCGCACCGCGTTGGAGACCACCTTCGAGGCTGTGCGGGGCCTGCGGATCAACGACGACCGCAGACGCCGCCGGGGGGACTCCCCCGGCGGCAGGAGCACCGACGGAAACGACGACTGACCGGCGCGCGTCCGGCCCCGTCGCCCGGTTTCCCGGCGGTGGGCCGGGTGCGGCCCTACGGAAAGGAACGGCACGGGTGCGGACCGAACAGGAGAGCGCGGTACACGGCGGCGGGGAAGACGTCCCCCGGCCCCCCGGCGACCCGGAGGGCGGTGGGGCCGTGATCGTGCGCGCCCCCACCGAGGAGCGCAACTCCGGCACGTACGACATCGACCTGCTCCCGGCGCTCGACATCCTGCGGCAGATCAACGCCGAGGACACCACGGTCCCCGCGGCCGTGGGCGCGGTCCTGCCCGAGCTGGCGCGGGCCGTGGAGCTGGGGGTGGCCGCCCTGGAGGGCGGGGCGGCCATCCACTACTTCGGCGCGGGCACCTCGGGGCGGATCGCCGCGCAGGACGCCGCCGAGCTGCCGCCGACGTACGGCGTGCCCGCCGAGTGGGTGGTGGCGCACCACGCGGGCGGCGGCGAGGCGCTGGCACGGGCCGTGGAGGGGATCGAGGACGACTGGGAGTCCGGCCGGATCGACGCCGCGGGCGTGTCCGAGGGCTCCCTCGTGGTGGGGCTGGCCGCGAGCGGCCGCACCCCGTACGTGGGGGGAGCCCTGGAGGCGGCCAGGGAGCGCGGGGCGTCGACGGTGCTGATCAGCGCGAACCCCGGGGCGTCGCTCGCCTCGGCCGCGGACGTGCACGTGGGCGTCTCCACGGGCGCGGAGGTGATCGCCGGGTCCACGCGCATGAAGGCCGGCACGGCGCAGAAGCTCGCCCTGAACGCGTTCTCCACCGCGGTGATGGTGCGCATGGGCCGGACGTTCTCGAACCTGATGGTGGGCGTGGACGCCACCAACGGCAAGCTGCGGGGCCGGGTGGTGACCATCCTGACGCAGGCCACCGGCCTGGGCGAGGAGGCGTGCGCGGAGGCCCTCAACGCCGCCGACGGCGACACCCGGGTGGCGCTCGTGTCGCTCCTGGCCGACGTGGACGCGGCCGGTGCCGCGCGGGCCCTGGGCTCGTCGAAGGGGCGGGTGCGCGACGCCCTCGGGAAACTGGGGGTGCCGGGCCCCGTCACCCCGGAGTAGGCCGGGAGCGGCCCGCGGCCGTCCCGGCGGGACGGCCGCGGGCCCGGAGCCGGGTCCGAGGTCCCGGAGCCGGGGTCCCGAGGTCGGGGTCCGGTGTCCCGGGACCACGGGCGCGGGCCCGGAGCCGGGTCCGAGGTCCCGGAGCCGGGGTCCCGGACGCGGTCCGCCGCCCGGGCCCGGCCACCGCGGCCGACCGGCCGTCCACAGGCCCCGGGGACCTCTGGCGGCCGGGGCGGCCCCGCCCTACCGTGGAAACCGGGGGTCCCGCGGCCCCCTCCGCACAGCGCTGCCCGGGCGCTAACCGCGTTCGAGGGCGGTGCCGATGAGCCCGATCGGCGGGGAGCCGAGGTCGAGCAGCGCCCGGTGGAACCTGGGCAGGTCGAACCCCTCCCCCCACTGCTCGCGGGCGCGCTCGCGCAGCGCGAGGATCTCCAGCTTGCCCCAGGTGTAGCGGCCGTAGGTGGGGTCGAAGGTCGCCCGGCGGGCCTCGGAGAGGGCGGCGGGCCCCTGGAGCGGGGTGTCCTCGGCGAAGCGGGCGGCCGCCTCCTCCACCGTCATGCCGCCGGTGTGCATGCCGATGGCCACCGACAGGCGGGTGACGCGGATCAGCGCCTCCACCCACACACCGACCTCGTAGTGGTCCGCGGTCCACGCGGGGTCCCCCAGGCGTTCGGCGGCGTACTCGCCGAAGCCCTCCTCCAGGCACATCTCCTCGGCGTAGTGCGCCCACCCCTCGGCGAAGGTCATCGAGTGCAGGGCGCGGCGCACCTGGCCGGGGGCCCTGCGCAGCGCGCGGCCGTGGGAGAAGTGGCCCGGCGCCACCTCGTGCACGCTCACGGCGGGCAGGGTGGTGTGGCTGAACATCTCCAGCCACTCGCCCGCCTCCTCCTCGCTCCAGGCCTTGTCGGGCGGGGTGATGAAGTAGAAGGAGGGGGTGTCGGCCTCCCACGGGCCCGACCACGCCATCATCGCGGTCGCCCAGCGCTGCGAGGGCGGGGAGACGTCCACGCGGCACTCGCCGTCGCTCCACGGGGCCAGCCCGCGCTCGGCGGTGAACTCGACGGCGAGCCCGGTCCAGCGGCGGGCGGCGTCCAGGACCCCGTCGGCGGCCGGGTACTGCCGGGTGAGCTCGCGGGCGAACTCCATGGGGTCGCGGCCCGGGGCCATCCGGCCGGTGACCGCGGCCAGGGCCGCCCGCAGGCGGTCGCGCTCGGCGTCGGCGCGGGAGGCGAGGTCGGCGAGGTCCACCTCGGCCGCCTCGACGGTGCCCATCAGGCGGCTCAGGGCGTCCGCGCCGAGCCGGGCGCTCTCCGGGCCCTCCCGGACCGCCCGCTCCATGTGGGCGACGAGGCGGGCGTGTGCGGCGAGGGCGGGTTCGAGGACGTCGGCGGGGAGATCGTCGGGGAGGCCGTCGGCCACACCCCTCACCGCGGCCAGGAGCGCGTCGGCGACGGGGGCGGGGACCCTGTCCAGGGAGGCGACGGCGTTGTCGACCACGCGCGGCCACTCGGCCAGGTGGGCGACGCGCGCGGCGTCGCGCTCCGCCCGGGGCGCGTACTCGCGGTCGTAGACCGAGACGTCGAGTTCGCCCAGGTGGTGGAGGGGGTTGGAACGGTGCAGCTGGAGTTCGCCCAGCTCGTAGCGGAGCCCCTGCTCGAACGCGGCCAGGTGGGCCTCGTCGTGGGCGTCGGCGACGGGGTCGCCGCCGAGCCGGGACAGCGCGTCCCGGATCCCGTCGGGCGACGTGTCGGCGACCCTGCCGTCGTACTCGTGCATCCCGGAGCCCTCGCGCATGCTCCCGGGCATGAGGTCGGCGAGGGCGCGCAGGCGCGGGGACAGGTCGTCGTGGTGCGGCTGTGAGGACATGCGGCGACTCTAACGGGGTGTCCGGGCGGCGCACAGCCGGGTTTTCCGCCCGGGGCGGTTCGCCCGCAGGGTCGCCCCGCTCGTCCTACCCTCCGCCGGAACTCTCCGGCCGCTCCGGGCGTCTTCTCAGGCGTGACGACCTCAGATCCCGCCGCGTCCGGCACCTCCGCACCCGACGACGCCGGGCGGGAGCCCTCCGCCCCCGGGCGCGCCGCCCCGGGCCCCGACGGCTCCCCCGGCGACGGCGCCTCCGGACCGGGAGCCGGCGAGGGCCCCGGCGACACCGGCGGGAAGACCCGCCCCGACCGCCCCGAACGGCGACGGCGCCCCCTGCGGCGCCTCGCCCTGCTGGCCGTGTGCGCCGTGGTGGCGGGCTTCCTCCCGTTCGTGTGGCAGGTCGCGAGCACCTCCGGCGACCGCCACACCGCCGAGGGGGTGCCCGAGCGCCCGGTCGCCCTGGTGCTGGGCGCCGGCGTCCGCCCCGACGGCCTGCCGTCCCTGCTGCTGGCCCGCCGCCTCGACACCGCCGCCGAGCTGTACTTCGCCGGGAAGGTGGAGGCCGTGCTGGTGAGCGGCGACAACAGCGTCGACCACTACAACGAGACCGACACGATGAGCGACTACCTGGTGGCCGCCGGGGTTCCGGAGAACCGGATCGCGGGCGACTACGCCGGGTTCTCCACCTGGGACTCGTGCGTGCGCGCGCGGGAGGTGTTCGGGGTGGAGGAGGCCACGGTGGTCACCCAGGACTTCCACCTGCCGCGCGCGGTGCGGCTCTGCCGGGACGCGGGGATCGACGCGGTCGGGGTGGCCGACTCCAGCCTGGAGGAGCGCAGGTTCGCCACCCTGTACGGGTGGGTCCGCGAGGTCCCCGCCGCGGTCGCCGCGCTGGGCACGGCGGTGTTCCGCCCCGACCCGACCTTCCTCGGGGGCTACGAGACCGCCGTGGACGACGCCCTGGCCGCCGACGCGGAATGACGCCCGGGGGCCGCGCCGGTGACCGGGGCGGCCCCCGGACCTCTAGCGGCCTCCGCCGAAGAGGCGTCCGAACAGGCCGCCCGGGGCGGGGGCCTGGGGAGCGGGGGCCGGGGCCGGGGGCGCCTCTTCGTCCTCCCGCTCCTCCTCGGGTTCCACTCCCACCAGGGCGCGGAACTCCTCGGCGGTGTCCGGCAGCGCCCAGGCGTCCAGCGTCGCGGTGAACTCCCCGTCCTCCCACGCGGAGGCGGGCAGCTCGGCGATCGCCCACAGCACCTTGAGGGTCTCCTCGTCGTACTCGGCGCGGGCGTGCTCCTCGGCGCTGTGCCCCTTGGTGCGGGGGCCGAGGACGATCTCCAGGCCGACACCGGTCACCAGGGCTCGCGAGTCGGCCTCCTCCTTGATCAGGCCGGGCAGCATGTCCAGGCGCAGCCGCCGCGCGCGGCCCCCGGCGCGGCCCAGGGCCAGGAAGCCCAGGACCTGCGGCGAGCGCCCGCCGCAGTGCGGCCACGACTCGTTGAACAGGCCCGCGTAGCCCATCGAGGTCCCGCCGCCGCGGCCGATGCGGCGCAGTGCCTCGCGGGGCGTGTCCTCCCCGTGGATGAGCACGAGCGACACCGACGCGGCGAAGGAGTTGTAGAGGTTCCCGCCCGCCATCTGGTGGGTGAGGGCCACGGTCGTGTCGATGTCGGCGGCGTCGGCCACCAGGCCCAGGGCGAACAGCTCCGCGGGCAGCGGTTCGCCGCTGTCCAGCCCTCCGCTCATGACCTCCCGCAGGCTCGTGGGCGCCTGCGGGGCGGGGCGCAGGTCCTTGGCGAGCAGGACCTGGGAGGCTCCGGTGATCTCGGAGGCGATCCGCTCGGAGTCGTCGGTGAGGAAGGCGAGCAGGTAGCTGACCCACTCCCCCGCCCGGTCCAGGCCCCCGCGGTTGACGCCGCCCTTGAGGAGGGTGACCAGGTCGGGGACGCGGGCGAGGACGGCCTCGTAGGTGTCCAGCTCGGCCTGGAGGAGTGCGACGCCGTTCGGCTGCTCCATGACGGCGAGCCGGTTGCGCATGCGGAGGTGGTGCTGCTCGTCCGGGGCCTCCTCGGCCCAGGCGCGGTACTGCTCCCGCACCTTCTCCATGTCGGTGGACGTCGCCCACGCCACCTCGTCGCGCCACTGGCCGAGGTCGCGGACCTCGGGGAGGCGGTCCTCCGGGTGGCCGGCGACCAGCTCCAGGAGCAGGCTCAGGGGACGCCAGCGGTCGGTGGGCGGGGTGCCCTCGGCGCAGGCGGTGTCGACCAGGAAGTCGACGATCCTGGGCGCGGCGACGTGCCCGGGCGCGGGGAAGTGGACGAGGTCGTGGAGGTCCGACAGGGCGGTGTCGCTCCCGGCGAGTTCGGCGAGCAGTCCGGGGACGCGCTCGCCGCCCTCGGGGAGGAGCGCCGCCCAGTCCACGCTCTCCGCGCCGTCGTGTGGGTCGTTGTCCGTGGTCGCGTTCATGGGCCCGATTATCCCGGCTCAGCCGGATCGCGCGAATCGGCGGCGGCGTCGACCTTCTCACGCCCCCGCGGGGAACCCCGCGTCCTCCTCCGGGACGAGGGGTGGTCGTACCCTTCCCACGCCTCCGAGGGGAACCCCCGCCGGGGCGCGGTCACGCCTCCTGGTGCGCGGGCGGGGGGCGCAGCACCGCGTCGCGCAGGGCCTTGACGGCGGCGCCGACCTCACGGGCGTAGCCGATGAGGGTGGAGCGGCGGCGGGCGCCGAGGCTGGGGTCCCCGACCCCGACGGCGTCGATCCCCGCGGCGCGGGCGAGGGCGACCGTGCGGGGCAGGTGGAAGGACTGGGTGACCATGGTGGCCGCGCGGACGCCGTGCAGGTCGCGCACCCGGACGCAGGTGTCCCAGGTGCGGTAGCCGTACCGGTCGGCCTCGATCCGGTCGGCGGGCACGCCGCGGCCGACGAGGTAGGCGGTCATCGTGTCGGTCTCGTGTCCGGAGACCTCGCGGTTGTCCCCGGAGACGATGATCCGCCCGACCCTGCCGTCCTCGTAGAGGCGGACGGCCAGGTCCAGGCGGCGGGCGAGCAGGGGCGAGGGCCCGTCCTTCCACGCCGCGGCGCCCAGGACGACGGCGACGGGCCGGTGCGGGACGGCGCCGGGGTCCTTGCGGCGCCCGGCGCTGGCCAGGTAGGTCCAGGCGTAGGGGGCCAGTGCCAGGGCGCACGCGCCCGCTCCGACCCCTGCGATCCACCAGCCCACGCGTGCCGCCTCTCCGGTTGCCGGCGCGCCCCGCGGCGCGCCGCACCCATCATGGCGCACGGCCGGGCACGGCCGGACGGGGAGTCCGGTCCGCACGGGGCCGACGGGGCGCGGAAGCAGTGGACCGGGCCGGGGCGGGGAGGGGTGGGAGCAGTGCGCCGGGACGCGGCGAGGGAGGACGCGGGTGCGGCCGGAGCGCGACCGACGGGGCCCGGGAAGCCGCGGGGGCGGGCCGTACGGGGCCGCCGGGCAGGGCGGCGGGCCGGGCTCGTCGCCCTGCCCGTGCGGGCGCCGGGTCAGGCCCCGCGGCCGCCCCAGGAGAAGGGGCGCTTGTAGCGGACGCGCAGGCCCCCGCCCTGGCACGAGCCGGTGACGACGAAGTGCGGTGCGCCCTGCTTGCGCATGGAGTCGACGTCGGAGCGCTGTGAGCCGAACCAGGAGGCGTCGCAGTCGACCGAGGCGGTGGCGCCCTCGGGGAGGATCAGGTCGGCGCTGCCCCAGGAGGCGTCGACGTGGACCTCGGTGACGGGGCTCGTGAGGACGGCCTCGCGGAAGTCGAGCCGGGTGGAGCCGTACTTGTTGTGCGCCTCGACCCGGTGGGGGACCTCCCATGCGCCCTTGCGGACGATGGAGCTCCCTCCGCCCTTGAGGACCATGGGGTCGCCCTGGGGCCGGGCGACCACCCCCGGGACCGTGCCGGGGACCGAGGGCAGCGGGGACGCCGCACCGCCGGGGGCGGGCAGGTCGGAGGTGAGCGGTTCGAGGTCGGCGTAGGTCTTGGCCGCGTAGGTGGCGTTGAGCCGTTCGTCCAGCTCGTCGAGGGTGATCCGGCCCTCAGCGGCGGCTTCGCGCAGGACCTCGGAGACCTGGTCGCGCTCAGCGTCGGATATGCGCATCCGGCTCATGTCGTTGGGGGCCACTGTGCTCGTCCCGGTCCTTTCCGCTCTTTTGTCACCACCAAGGTAGAGCATGGGGTGTGACGGTCACGGAGTCGAGCGGCGCCGGGGCCCTCGGGTCGGCGAAGGTTGGCCGCGCCACCCGCTTTGGAGAGGGTGGGGACTGGGTACCGCTTCTCTAGAGCGGTCCGGGAGCCAGAGCGGTTGAGGACTCTGCCGGGGTAGGACGGACCCCGGCAGAGTCCTGAACCACACGTGGTTTCCGCCCCCCGTGCGCTCTACGATCTCGCGCGGGGGCGCCGTCTGCACAGAGCGTGTCCGAAACCGGCCACAACGTGTACCCCTCCCGCGGCGACGGACCCGGTTCCGCGACGGTCACACGTTCCCCCTCTCCCGCCGGGTTTCGGTCATACCCTTCCCTGACGACAGTTCTTCCTCACTATCCCCACGGATCCCACTCCGAGCTGGCAGTCTCGCCCTCTGTTACTCAATTTCGGTCAGGTACATAACCCCCATTACGGACACCAGCCCTTCGCACAGAACCGCAGGTCACGGAGCCCGCACCGCGGCCCCGCGGAAAAACCCGCCCAGCACCTCGAACGCGCTTGCGCAAAACACCCTCTGAACAGGGGTTATATGAACCCCGAAAACCCCTCGCAACCCGGCGGGAATCGCCCCCGGGGCGGCGTTTGCCCAAATTCGCCACCGAGCATGTTTCAGGTGAACGCGACGGTCGCCCGACCGGCTTCCCCTCGCGCGACACCATCCGCTCCGACCTCCTCAGCACCGCAGACACCACTTGGTCGAAGACCGGAGGAATTCACGACGTGTCCGCCCTTGCGATCGCCCCGACGTTTCTCAGCGACTTCACCCGCCTCACGCCCGACGTCCAGCTCGACACCCTGGCCGTGATGCGCGCCTGCCAGGCCGGGGACGACCCCGACCTGGAGGCCGTCGCCGGCGCCGCCGACCCGCGCGTGCGGGTCGTCAGCATCGCCCCCGACTGGACCGGCGTCGTCGTTCCCGACCCCGACGGGGAGGGACGCGGCGAGCCCGGAGAGGACCGCCCCACGGACGGTACGCACTACCGGCTCATCACCGTGCGCCCGCGCGACGAGGCGCTCCGCTTCGCCCGCGGCCTGCGCCCCGAGGTCCTGGAGTCCCCCGGGGCCGGAGCCGTCGACCCCACGCCCACCGGCCCGCCCGAACTCGCCGACGCCCTCGCCGCGCCGTTCGACCAGTGGCAGATCACCCTCCACCCCGACCAGCACCGGATCACCGAGGCCCGCTTCAAGGGGGCGGCACAGATCACCGGGGGCCCGGGGACGGGCAAGACCGTGATCGCCCTGCACCGCGCCGCCCACCTGGCCGAGCACGACGCCGCCGCCCATCCCGGGGACCCCCGCGAGGCGGTGCTCCTGACCACCTACAACCGGGCCCTGGCCCTGTCCCTCTCCGAACGCCTCGACCAGCTGCTGCCCGACCCCGGCGTGCGCGCGCGGGTGCGGGTGGCGACCATCGACAGCCTCGCCCGGTCGGTCGTGCAGTCGCACAGCAGCGTCGCGCCGCGCATGGTCGGCAGGGACGAACTGGCCCAGCGGTGGCGTGCGGTGGCGCTGGCCGACGGCCTGCCCTTCTCCGGCCGCTTCCTGGTGGACGAGTGGGAGCAGGTCATCCTCGCCAAGGGGCTGGAGCTGCTGCCGCAGTACATCCGCTGCGAGCGCAGCGGCCGGGTGCAGCACCTGGCCCCGGAGCACCGCCGCCAGGTGTGGGAGACCGTGCGGCGCTACGTCGGCGCCATGCGGGTGGAGGGGCTGTGGTCCTACCCGCAGCTCGCGGCCGAGGCCGCCCGCGTCCTGGGCCGCGGGGCGCCGCTGTTCCGGCACGTGGTGGTGGACGAGGCCCAGGACCTGCACCCGAGCCAGTGGCGGATGCTGCGCGCGGCGGTCCCGGAGGGCCCCGACGACCTGTTCGTCGTCGGCGACCCGCACCAGCGGGTGTCCGACAACCGGGTGTCGCTGGCCTCGCTCGGCATCAACGTGCGCGGGCGCGGCCACCGGCTCCGGACGAGCTACCGCATCACCCAGGAGATCCTGGACTGGAGCATGCCGATCCTGGGCCGCCGTGCGGCGCTGGGCATGGACGACAACGCCGACACCCTGGCCGGGTACCGGTCCCTGCTGCGCGGGCCCGCGCCGGTGGTGCGCGGCTGCGACGACCGCGCCGAGGAGCTCGCCGCCCTGGGCGACCGGGTGCGGGCGTGGCTGGAGGCCGGCGTCGAGCCGGCCGAGATCGCGGTGGCGGGGCGCAACCACTGGGTGGTGCGCGGCATCGCCAAGGAGCTGGAGGCCAGGGGGATCCCGACCGCGCCGCTGGAGGACGGCGGCGACGCCGCGGCGGTGCGCGTGGGGACGATGCACCGGCTCAAGGGCCAGGAGTTCCGCTGTGTGGCCCTGGTCGGGGTCAGCGACCACCTGCTGCCGCCCAAGGCCGCGATCGAGGCGGCCGACGGCGACCAGGTGGCGCTGGAGCAGGCGTTCCAGCAGGAGCGGACGCTGCTGTTCGTGGCCTCCACACGGGCCCGCGACGCGCTGTACGTCTCCCACGTGGGCCGGGCCAGCCGCCTGATCACCGACAACTGGTAGTCCGCGGTACCAGCGGGGCGTCGCCGTCGGCGGCGCCCCGCGCCCGTACGCTGCCGACCGGACGTGAGCGCTTCGGACCGCTTCGCCTCCTCGGCGCCCCGCGCCCGTGCCCGCCGGGGCGGGCGCGGGGCCGCCCCGGCCGGGCGGCACGGGGCCCGCCCGGGGAGAACGGCGGGGGCGCCGCTCCACAAGCCGCCCCCGCCGACCGCGCCCCGGAGCCGGGACCGGTCCGTGTCAGCCGCCTCCGCCGTACTGCCCGTTGAGGTTCGGGATGGTCATGCTGTCGGTGCCGGCCATGGGGTTGTCCACCTCCACGTCGGTGACGATCATGAACGGCAGCAGCAGCGGGGGCGGGAAGTCCGGTGTGAAGGTCAGCGGGATCCCCAGGAGCCGCACGTGCATGCGTGTGATGTGCAGGCGCACGTCACCGGTCAGGTTCATGGTGGGCAGGCCCAGGCTCATGCGGGTCCCCCCGTCCTCGAACCACAGCTCGCCGTTGTCCACGTCGGCCTGGCGCATGCTGAGCATGATGTAGCGCCGCGGACCGTCGGCGGTGGGGCACTCGACGACGCCGTCGTAGCGCGCCCCCCTCATGGTGAGCGTGTCGGCGGTCAGGCCGGACGTGCGGACCGAGCCCTGGAAGCAGTCGTGGTCCTCGTCGACGGGGACGTCGGGGAGTTCGCCCTCGTCCCGTGCCGCCCGGCAGGCCTCCACGGCCTCCAGGAACTCCTCCTCCGACCCCGCCAGCGCGGACTCGCCGGAGAGCAGTTCGCAGGCCGCCGGGTCGGCGCCGGTCTCCTCCTCCGGTTCCTCCTCGGGCTCCTCGTCCTCCCCCGGCTCCTGCGGCTCCCCGTCCTCGCCGGGGTTCCCGCCCGGTTCCGGGGGTTCGCCGGTCGGTCCGGCGGAGGGCTCCTCCGAGGGGTCTTCCGAGGGGGCGTCCTCGGGCTGCTCCTCCCCGCCGCCCGGCGGGGCGAACCAGTCCCAGGGCCAGCCCAGGGTGGGAGCGGGGGCTCCGGCCAGCACCACCGCCACGGCCAGCGGCAGCGCCAGGGCGGCGAGCGGCCCGGTCCTCGGGCGCGTGTCGGCGACTCCGCCCTCCCCCGGGGCCCCGGCCGCGGCGGGCGGGACGCCGCCACCGGCGCCGTCGTCCTCCTCGGAGGGACCGGCGCCCGTGACTCCCTCCGCCGGCCCGGGGCCGGAGGCGTCGGCCTCCTCAGGCACGGGACCGGAGGCGTCGGCCGTCGCGGCCCGGCGGCGCCCGCGGGAACGGCGGCGAACACCGGGGGCCCACGCGAACACGAGGGAACCGCCGACGATGCCGAGCAGCATCCCGATGACGAACCCTCCGAAGTTGGAGGTCACGAAGGAGACGAGGGCGAGGGCGAGCCCGACCAGGCCGAAGAAGACGTGCTGGGCGGGCTGGAGCCAGCTCAGCGCGCCCAGGGTGATCAGCAGCGCCGCGATGAGGGCGCCGGACACCCCGGCTATACCCGCGTAGACGATCAGGTCGATCGGGAGGATCAGGCTCTGCGCGGCCGGCGCCAGCAGCAGCTCGACCCCGGCGGCGACGAGGAGGACACCGCCCCAGAACGGACGGCTGCGCCGCCAGTCCCGGAAGCGTCCCCGTCCCGTCCGGAGGAGGGTGAGTGCGTGGGTCATGGCATCAGAAGCACTCGTGGGCGCCGGGCCTGATCGCCAGGCTCAGGCCGGACAGGCGCAGCGAGCCGGAGGTGACGGCCCACGTGGTCATCTCCATGTCGGAGACGGTGATGGTGTCGGCCTGGAGGCCGAAGCCGCCCGCGGGGCCCTGGCCGTTGTCGGCCCTGTCCAGCGTGCTGGCGTCGCGGCCGATCTCGATGGCGCCGAACTCGGCGTTGCCCTGGAGCTGCTCGATGTCGATGACGAGGTTGGTGCCCTCGACGGGCGTGGTCTCGCCCGCGTTGATGACGAGGGTGGCCTCGCCGATGGGCAGGTCCCAGAGGGAGGACATGCACAGGTTCGTCAGCTCGGCCGTGTTGACCGAGGAGAGCCCGACCGGCCGGGTGGAGCCGTCCACCGAGGTGGCGACGTCGCCGAACTGGGTGAACCCGTGTCCGGCGAGCTGGTCGGCGGACATCTTGAAGCTGTCACCGGAGACCGCGAAGGACGCGGCGAGGAGGCCCTGGGTGGTCATGCCGCCCAGGACCGCGGCGGCGGCGAGGCCGGGGACCACGACGAGCGCGAACCTGCGCCACAGGGTGCCGCCGCCGGCTTCGTGCTGCTCAGGCGCGTCCCGAGACGCCTCAGGCGCCTCGTCGGAAGCCTTGGGCATGAGTACCTCCAGTGTTCCGCCGCCGGGGGCGGCGAGGGGGAGCGAAACTTGCGCCGGAGCACGCCACGCGTGTTACATGGAACACACCCTACTCGGCGGTAGTGACGAACATTACAATATCGAATGTCACATTTCTAGATGGCACATTCAATGTTGCGGACTCGTATCCGGCGCACTACGAGGCCCGTGACTGACCCGGAGAGAGATCAGCCGTGCCCCCAGAGCGCAGAGCAGAACCATCCGCCGCCGCCCCCGAGGAGGACCCCCGCTTCGACTACGACGTCATCGTCGTGGGGTCGGGATTCGGCGGCTCCGTCAGCGCCCTCCGCCTCACCGAGAAGGGTTACCGCGTCGGTGTCCTCGAAGCGGGCCGACGCTTCACGCCCGAGACGCTCCCGTCCTCGTCCTGGGACCTGAAGAACTTCCTGTGGGCCCCGCAGGCCGGCCTGTACGGCATCCAGCGCATCCACCTGCTGCGCGACGTGATGATCCTCGCCGGGGCCGGGGTGGGCGGCGGCTCCCTCAACTACGCCAACACCCTCTACCACCCCATGGACCCGTTCTTCGAGGACCCCCAGTGGGGGCACATCACCGACTGGAAGACGGAGCTCGCCCCGTTCTACGACCAGGCCCGCCGGATGCTCGGCGTGCGCACCAACCCCACCGTCACCCCCTCCGACGTGCACCTGAAGGCGGTCGCGGAGGACATGGGCGTCGGCCACACCTTCCGCCTCACCCCCGTGGGCGTGTGCTTCGGCGACGGGGAGGACGGCGACGGCGCCGAGGCGGCCCCCGGGGAGTCCGTGGGCGACCCCTACTTCGGCGGCGCGGGGCCCGAGCGCCGGGCCTGCACCGAGTGCGGCGAGTGCATGACCGGCTGCCGCCACGGGGCCAAGAACACACTGACCGAGAACTACCTGTACTTCGCGGAACGCGGCGGCGCCGACATCCACCCCCTGACCAGCGTCGAGCGCGTCCGCGAACTGCCCGGCGGCGGCCTCGCCCTCGACACCGTCCGGACCGACGCGCCCCGGCGGCGGGAGAACGCCCGCACGTTCACCGCGCGCGGCGTCGTGGTGGCCGCGGGCACCTACAACACCCAGACCCTCCTGCACCGGATGCGCGACTCGGGGCTCCTGCCCCGCCTGTCCGCCAGGCTCGGCACGCTCACCCGCACCAACTCCGAGGCGCTCGTGGGCGCCATGAGCAAGCAGGTGCCGCCGCCGGAGGACCTGACGCACGGCGTGGCCATCACGTCCTCCATCCACCCCGACGAGAACACGCACATCGAACCGGTCCGCTACGGCAAGGGCTCCAACGCGATGGGGCTGCTCACCGCCATGCAGGTGCCCGGCGGCGGGAGGATCCCGCGCTGGCTGCGGTTCATGGGGCTGGCGGCGCGCCACCCGTACGTGTTCGTCCGCAGCTTCTCCAACCGCCGCTGGTCGGAGCGGGTCATCATCGGCCTGGTGATGCAGTCGCTGGACAACTCGCTGACCACCTCGGTCCGCAGGGGGGTGTTCGGCGGCCGGAAGAAGCTCACCTCCCGGCAGGGGCACGGCGAACCCAACCCGACGTGGATCCCCAAGGGCCAGGAGGCGGCGACCCGGCTCGCGAAGCGCATCGACGGTTTCCCCGGCGGCACCTGGGGCGACGTGTTCGACATCCCGATGACCGCGCACTTCCTGGGCGGCTGCCCGATCGGGGACAGCCCGGAGAGCGGCGTGATCGACCCCTACCACCGGCTGTACGGGCACCCGGACATCCACGTGGTGGACGGCTCGGCGGTCAGCGCGAACCTGGGCGTGAACCCGTCCCTGACGATCACCGCGCAGGCGGAGCGGGCGATGTCGATGTGGCCGAACAAGGGCGACGAGGACCCCCGGCCGGAACAGGGCGCCGGCTACCGCCGGGTCCGGCCGGTCCTCCCGCGGTCCCCGGCCGTCCCCGCCGGGTCGTTCGCCGAGCTGCGGTTCGGCACGACGCTGCCCCTGGCGGTGGTGGACGCCTCCTCCCCCGCCGGCGAAGAGGTCGAGGCGAAGGTCGAGGCCGTGGAGGTCGCGGAGACGGTGGAGGCGGCCGAGGGCCCCGGGGACGGCGGACGGGGATGAGCGCCGGTGCGGGTCCGGACCACCCGGTCCGGGCCCGCACCGGTCGTCCCGTTGGGGCGGCCCGGCGTCCGCACCGACCGGCGCGGACGCCGGGCCGTCGGCGGCGTGGGGGGCGCCCCGCCCGGGGCCGGGGGGGTGCGTCGGGGGCGGGGGATCGGAGGTGCGTCGGGGGGCCGGGAAGGGTGCGGGGGCGCGGGCTGCCTGGGAGCGGACCCTCAGGAGGGGCCCGTCAGGCCCTCCGCCCGCGGATGGCCCCCCTGCTCCCGCTCCAGGTGCTCCATCGCCAAGGCGAAGTGCTCGCCCATGACGGTGGTGAGGTTCTCCGCCATCGCCTGGGCGAGGACCGCGTCCACGGCCTGCTGCGCGAGCGGGCGCACGCGCCGGATGAGTTCGGCCATCTCGGCGGTCTCCTCGCTGCGGACGACCGTGCCGGGGGCGTGTTCGGCGATGATGTGCTCGGAGACCAGGCGGACCATGTGCTCGGCGACGCCGCCGACCTTGTCGCGCAGGTTCTCGGCTATGTCCAGGACCGAGCCCACGCTCATGCCGAGCTTGACGAGCTCGACGCCCGCGTGCAGCAGCCGGGGGCTGGGGACCCTGAAGCGCAGGCCGTCGCGTTCGAGGACACGCAGGTCGAGGGCGCGCTTTATGGTCTTGGGCGTCACACCCTTGCCGAAGAGGTCCCGGAGTTCCCCGAGCGTGACGTAGTCGGCTATCTCGTCGCTCCAGGCGTCCCCTATGGCCGACTCGAAGCCGAGGATGTCGGAGAGGTCGCCGCCGCGCTCCCAGACCCGGAACATCTCACCGATGTTGGCGAACGTGTAGCCCCGCCGCAGCAGCTGGCCGATGAGCCGCAGGCGTGCCAGGTGGGCCTCGGAGTAGATGCCCACGCGGCCCTCCCTGCGGGGAGGAGCGAGCAGACCTCGGTCCTGGTACACCCGGACGTTGCGGACGGTCGTGTCGGCAAGCCGGGCGAGTTCGTCAATGCGGTATTCGGCCATGGGTCCAGCCTAGAGACCTTCCCGAAGGTTACCCGTCAGTAAATCCGCGCCTCCGGGCCATTGCACCATGACAACGAGCATTGTAACGTTTCCGAAACAGGAGTGAGGGGCGTCACACGCCCGCCCGTCGCGACGCCCCCGCCGCCCCCTGCGGGCCCCCGCCCCGCGCTCCTTCGAGGAGGGACCACGTGTCCGGACACACCGCGAAGACACCCCGGCTCACCGACCGGGAGGACATCGCCAGGCGCCTGCTGCGCGGATCGGCGAGGGCCTCCTTCGACCCGCTCGTCGAGATCGACTGGGACGCCCCCGTCGAGGACCTCTGGGGGATGCGGCCCGAACGGGTCTCCCTCTACGGCACCCACCTGTGGGACCGGCTGACCGACGCCGAGCGGCGCAGGCTCAGCCGCCTGGAGATGGCCAGCACCATGGCCACCGGCATCTGGTTCGAGACGATCCTGATGCAGATGCTCGTGCGCCACGCCTACCACAACGACCCCACCACCAACCACGTCCAGTACGCCTACACCGAGATCGCCGACGAGTGCCGCCACACCGTCATGTTCGCCAGGGCGGTCGGGAAGCTGGGGTCCCGCGCCCACCGGCTCGACCCCGCCGCGCACTTCCTCGGCCGGGTCTTCAAGGCCCTCGCCCACGGCCCGCTGATCTTCGGCGGCGCGCTGTTCGTCGAGGAGATCCTCGACCAGCTCCAGCGGGAGATGATCGGCGACGAGGAGATCGAGCCCGTGGTCCGCGCCACCTCCCGCATCCACGTGATCGAGGAGGCCAGGCACATCCGCTACGCCCGCGAGGAGTTCCACCGGGACTGGGCCGCCCGCGGCCCCCTCGACCGGGCCTACAGCCGCGTCGTCCTCGGACTGGTGACCTACTACTCCGCCACCCGGCTGGTGCACAGGAAGGTCTACGCGCAGCTCGGCCTCGATCCCCGGGAGGCCGCGCGGGCGGCCCGGCGCAACCCCCGCTTCATCGACAGCAAGACCCATCTGTCGCGCAAGGCCGTGAGGACGCTCGGCTCCGCCGGGGCGATCTCCGGCCCCGGCGCGTACTTCTGGCGCAGGGCGGGGCTGCTCGGGCGCTGACGGCGCCCGCCCCCTCCCCCTCTGCCCTTCCCCCTCCGTCCCTCCCGTCCCCGGCGCCCCCGCACCGCCGCGGCCGGGAGCGGCACCCGGCCGGCGTCCGCGGCCTCGGAGCCGCGGGCACCGGCAGGCACCGAACCTACTCGCGAGTAAATTTCCCATCTCAACCCATTGCATTGTGACAATGCTCGTTGTAACGTTCCCGCAATGACTGTGGAGGAGATCACATGACGCCCCCCTCGCCGCGCCACCTGCGCCGGCTGCCCGGCCGGAACGCCGTCGTCACCGGCGCCTCGGGAGCCTTCGGCAGCGCCACCGTGGCCGTCCTCCGCCACCTCGGTGTGAACGTCGTCGGCATCGACCGCAAGCCCTCCCCCGGCGTCATCGGCTGCGACGTCACCGACGACGGGCAGGTGCGGGACGGCGTCGCGGAGGCCGTCGAACAGCTCGGCGGACGCCTGGACCTGCTCGTCCACTACGCGGGCGTCGGCCCCTCCGTGGACATCGGCCACGCCCCCGGCTCCCCCGCCCACCAGGCGCTGGAGGTCAACCTCCTGGGCACCTGGCGGGTGACCGCGGCCGCGATGCCCTCCCTGCTCGAGAGCAGGGGGCGGATCGTCGTCACGTCGTCGCTGCTGGCCAACCTCCAGCTCCCGCTGGCGGGCGCCTACACGGTCTCCAAGCGCGCGGTCGCCGCCTACGCCGACTGCCTCCGCGCCGAGTACGGGACCCACGTCGGCGTGACGACCGTGTTCCCCGGCTACGTCGACACCCCCATCCACGACAGCTCCCGGGCCACCGGTGCCTCCCTGGACGGCCTCGTCCCCGCCGAGCGGACGCGGGACACGGTGATGGCCGTCGTCCGGGCCGCCGCCGCCCGGCGCGCACCGCGCGACGTGGCCTCCACCGCCCTGGGCACCGCTGCCCTGCACCTGACCAGGCACTTCCCCGGCGCCACCGAGCAGATCGTCTCGCTCCAGCTCGGCCTGCTGCTCGCGGACGGCGCCTTCGACGGGGCGGAGATCGCCCGGGGCCTCCACGCACGCCACGGCGGCCCCGCCACCCAGAACGCGTCCTGAGGAGGGACCAGATGACTGCGGAGACCACGGCCGGGCCCCGGCTCACCGACCGGGAGGACATCGCCAAGCGCCTGCTGCGCGGATCGGCGAAGGCCTCCTTCGACCCGCTCGTCGAGATCGACTGGGACGCCCCCGTCGACCCCGGCATGTGGGCCATCCGCCCCGAGCGGATCTCCCTCTACGGGACGTACCTGTGGGACCGGCTCTCCGACGCCGAGCGCAAGGAGCTCTCACGCCTGGAGGTGGCCAGCGTCGCGACCATCGGCATCTGGTTCGAGACGATCCTGATGCAGATGCTCGTGCGCCACGCCTACCACAACGACCCCACCACCAACCACGTCCAGTACGCCTACACCGAGATCGCCGACGAGTGCCGCCACACCGTCATGTTCGCCAAGATGGTGCAGAAGCTCGGCTGGGAGGCGCACCGGCTGGACCCGGTCACCTACCACCTGGGCCGCGTCTTCAAGGCCATCGCGCACGGCCCGCTGATCTTCGCGGGGGCGCTGTTCGTCGAGGAGGTGCTCGACCAGCTCCAGCGCGAGGCCGTGCCGGACGAGCAGATCCTCCCCCTGGTGCGCTCGGTCGCCCGCATCCACGTGGTGGAGGAGGCGCGGCACATGCGCTACGCCCGCGAGGAGTTCCAGCGCGACTGGGTCACCCGCGGCCCCCTCAACCGGGCCTACAGCCGCATCGTCCTCGGACTGGTGACCTACTACTCCGCCACCCGGCTGATCAACCCCAAGGTGTACGCGCAGGTGGGGCTCGACCCGAAGGAGGCCTACGAGGTCGCCCGGAAGAACCCGCACTGGATCGGCACCAAGACCTGGGCCGCGCGCAAGGTGGTCGGCACCCTGGGCACCGCCGGGGCCATCACCGGACTGGGGCGGTACTTCTGGCGCAAGGCCGGGCTCCTCGGCTGAAGCGCCCCGCGGGACCGCCCGCACGGCCCGCTCCCCGGGGGCGTCCCTCCGCGGGACCCCTCCCCGCCGCCGTCGGACCACCGCGCACCGCGGCCGCTCCCCGGCCCCACAGACCCGCCGCCGGAAGACGAGACGCGCCACGTCTTCCGGCGGCGGCCCCGACCTCCCGGGGGCGAAACGCGCCACGCCCCCGGGAGCCGCACCTCCCGGAGGCGAACGCGCCTCGCCTCCGGGCGGCGACTCCCCCGGGGGCGTACGCGCCACGTCCCCGGGGGCCACACCCCCGCCTCGGGAGGCACCACCCCGGGCCGGTTCGCACGAAGGGACCAGAACGTGACCGAAGCACCCCCGCACTTCCGGGTGGCCGTCATCGGGTCGGGATTCGCCGGCCTCGGCATGGCCGTCCGGCTCAAGCAGGCCGGTCTGGACGACTTCGTGGTCCTGGAGCGCGCCGACGACGTCGGCGGCACCTGGCGCGACAACGACTACCCGGGCGCCGCCTGCGACGTCCCCTCCCACCTGTACTCGTTCTCGTTCGCGCCCAACCCGCACTGGAGCCGCACGTTCTCCCCCCAGCCCGAGATCTGGGAGTACATGAAGCGGGTGGCCGGGGAGTACGGCGTGGACCGGCACGTGCGCTACGGCAGCGACGTGCGCTCCGCGCGGTGGGAGCCCGACGGCAACCGCTGGCGGATCACGACCGACGGCGGCACGGTGACCGCCCAGTTCCTGGTGAGCGGGGCCGGCCCCCTCGCCGACCCGTCCTACCCCGACATCAAGGGCCTGGACTCGTTCGAGGGCAAGCTGTTCCACTCCGCGGAGTGGGACCACGGCCACGACCTCGCCGGCCGGAGGGTCGCGGTGATCGGCACCGGGGCGTCGGCCATCCAGTTCGTCCCCCGGATCCAGCCGGAGGTCGGCGCCCTGACACTGTTCCAGCGGACCGCCCCGTGGGTGATGTTCCGCCACGACCGCGACATCACCAGGGTCGAGAGCTGGCTGTACCGGACCTTCCCGGTCACCCAGCAGATCGCGCGCAAGAGCATCTACTGGGGTCGGGAGACCTACATCCTCGGCTTCGCCAAGAACCCGAGGCTGCTCACCGTCGTGGAGCGGCTCGGCAGGGCCAACATCGCCCGCAGCGTCAAGGACCCCGTGCTGCGGGCCAAGCTCACCCCGGACTTCCGGGCGGGCTGCAAGCGCATCCTGATGTCCAACGACTACTACCCGGCGCTGGCCAGGCCCAACGTCGACGTGGTGACCGACGGCATCACGGAGATCCGCCCCCACGCGGTCGTCACCCGGGACGCCTCGGGCCGCGAGACCGAGCACGAGGTCGACACCGTCATCCTCGGCACCGGCTTCCACGTCACCGACCCGCCGATCGCCCAGCGCATCCTCGACGCGGAGGGCCGCTCCCTGGCCGAGCACTGGGGCTCCGACGTGCGGGCGTTCCGGGGCACCACGGTCGCCGGCTTCCCCAACGCCTTCGTGCTGGCCGGGCCGAACACCGGGCTGGGGCACACCTCCCAGGTGTTCATGATCGAGGCGCAGATCCGGTACACGATGGAGGCGCTCAAGTACCTCTGCAAGCACGGGCTCGACCGGTTGGACGCGCGCCCGGAGGCGGAGAGGGCCTACAACGACATGGTGGACGAGTCCATGGAGGGCACCGTGTGGGTGTCCGGCGGCTGCGACAGCTGGTACCTGAACGAGGAGGGGCGCAACACGACGCTGTGGCCCACCTTCACGTGGGACTTCGCGCTGCGCACCCGCTGGTTCGACCCGCACAACTACGACCTGCGGGTGGACCGCGCTCGCACGCGCGGCGCCCGCCGCCCTGCCGTCGCGGCCCGGGGGCCGGCGGTCGGCGGAACGAGAAGGAGAGGGGGAAGGAGGGCCGATGAGCGGGTTCGGTGATGACGAGGAGGAGTACCGGGGCACGGTCACGGTCGTGCTGCCCGGTCCGTCCGACGGGGAGGACGGCGCCGCCGTCGAGGTGGACGCCCACCTCGCGGGCAACTTCTCGCCCCTGACCGGCGACTACCGGTGGCGGGGCCGCCTGTCCGCGAGCCCCGAGGTGACCTCGGCCTTCCGGGAGGGCGCGCGCACCGTCGTGGTCCGCACGCCGGACGGGTTCGAGGGCACCGGCGCCCTGGGCGAACCCAACCTGTGGGGAGGCCACCCGGTCAACGGGGCGGGCTCCCCTCCCTTCGCGGTCCCCCGGATCGACGTCGACGAGCTCGACGCCTGACCCCCCGAACGTCCCCCCGGGCCACGCGCCGACCCGGGGGACACCCCCGCGGCGCGACCGCCGTCCCGTCCCCGCCCCGGGACGGCACCCCTGAGCACCCCCAGAGCGAGAGGCAACCCCGATGGCCATCCGACACGTGGGCCGCGCCCGCGAACTCCAGGTCCGCTCCGCCGACGGCACGCTGCTGCACGCCGAGGTCCGCGGCCCCGAGGACGGGCCGACCCTGGTCCTCGCCCACTGCTGGGCGACGTCGCTGGCCTCGTGGGGGCCGGTGGTGCGCGAGCTGGACCCGAACCTGCGCGTGGTGCTCTACGACCAGCGCGGACACGGCCGCTCGCAGACGCCCCTGACCCGGGCCGGGTACAGCACGGACAAACTGGCCGACGACCTGTGCGCCGTGCTGGAGGCGACCGTCCCCGAGGGGCGCCGGGCCGTGGTCGCCGGGCACAGCATGGGCGGGATGACGATCATGGCCGCCGGGGACCGCCGGGTGTTCCGGGACAGGGCGGGGGCCGTGCTGCTCACCAACACCGGGTGCACCCAGCTGCCGAAGCGCTCCACCGCCATCCCGCTGCCCGGCCCGCTGGGCGCGCTGGGCGCGAGGGCGTTCCTCCAGGCTCCGCTCCCCCTGGGCCCGGCCAACGCCGTAAGCGCGCGGGCGCTGAAGTTCCTGGTGATGGGCAAGGAGGCGGACCCGCGCACGGTGAGGCTGTGCGCGAGGCTGGTGCACGCGTGCGGCGGCGTGCCGCGCGGCCGGTGGGGCGGGGTGATGAGCGGGCTGGAGCTGGACGACACGGCGCGGCGGATCTCGGCGCCCACCGTCGTGGTGGTGGGCACGCAGGACAAGCTGACCCCTCCGTGGCACGCGCACCACATCGCCGGGCTGCTCCCGAACTGCGAGGAGGTGCGGGAGGTCCCCGGCACCGGCCACATGGGCCCGCTGGAGAACCCGCGCGTCCTGTCCGACCTGCTGGAGAAGCTCGCCGTCGACCACCTGCGGGCGGAGCTCGCCGCCTGAGGCACGGCGCCCCGGGACCGGGCCCGACCCCCTCTGCACGTCACCGGAGGTGCCGACGTGCCTCCGCGGCGAACCGGGGAGCCCCCGCCCGCTCCAGCAGGGCGAGGACGCCGGGAACCGTCGTCGGCTCCCTCCGGTAGGAGGCGGCCTGCGCCTCCAGTACGTCGAGCGTCAGGCCCGGATGGAGGTCGAGCTGGTCGAGCAGGAACTCGTCGGGATGCAGGGCGACCAGGTCGTACGGCTTCAGCGCGGGTTCGGGGAAGTCCCGGAGGTTGAAGGTGACGACGGCCTCGGCGTTGGCACGGACCACGGCGGCGAGGACGTGCCTGTCCTTCGGGTCGTTCTCCATACCGGCGACGAGCGTCTCGTAGCCGCGCACCATCGCGTCGGGAAAGGCGCGGTTCATCTGGTCGATCCTGCGGTCCACCCTCTCCGGAGCGATACCGCGCAGAACCAGGTTCCGGCCGAGCTCCTCGAGGACGTCGGCCGACCACAGGGGGCGGTAGGCCCCGGCCACGGCGAGCCGGAGAAGGGTGTCGCAGAGGTAGGCCGGATAGAGCACACAGGTGTCGACGAAGGCGGGAAAGGCCATGGCTGACCGTTCTCACCTGGTGTTCTGGGGGGTCGGGGTCACATCGTAGAGCCCGGCCTCCTCGGCGTCCGCCGCCATCTCGTCCAGGACCCGTTCGCGTTCCCTCCGGGTGGCCTCCTGGTACTCCAGCACGTCTCGGAGCAGGACCCGGCGGTGGCGCCCCCTCATGCTGTGGGGGATCTCCCCGTCCTCGAGCAGGCGCACGAGGGTCGGCCGCGAGACGCCTAGCAGTTCGGCGGCCTCCTGCGTGGTCAGCATCGTGTTGTGGGGGGCGATGGAGATCGCGAGGCCCTGGGACAGAGCCGACACGACATCGCGCAGGACTCCGTAGAGCTCGTCCGGGATCTCCAGCTCGGAGCGGTCGGGCCCGACCAGGCGCGCACGGGAGGCAGTCCCCGGTTCCGCCAGCCCCCTGGCGAACCGCACCAGTTCGGAGCGGTCGTTCGGCGGAAGGAGCGTCCGCTCGCGCAGTGTGCTCGTCATACGACCACACTACCCATAATCGAAAAAAACGAAAGCCCTGCGGGCGGAGCTCGCCGCCTGAGGCATGGCGCCCCGGCACCGGGCCCGACCCCCTCTGCACGTCACCGGAGGTGCCGACGTGCCTCCGCGGCGAACCGGGGAGCCCCCGCCCGCTCCAGCAGGGCGAGGACGCCGGGAACCGTCGTCGAAGGAAGCGAAAGCCCCGGCGGGCGGGTCAGAGGTCGCGGGACAGGGTCGGGACCACGTGCTCCGAGACCTCCGAGTGCACCTGGTGCAGCCGCGTCTGCACGGCCCGCCGCAGCTTGGCCAGGCACTCGACGAGGGTGATGTCGTCCCCCACCAGGCCGCCCTTGGCCACGGCCGGGGTCCCGTCCAGCGGTCCTCCGCTGAGGTGCCCGTGCACCGCCAGGGGCACGACCTCGCCGCCGACGTCGAAGGCGTGCACGTCCAGCTCGTCCAGCAGGCTCGCGACGAGGTCCCCCCCGGTCAGGTAGAGGCCGCTGGGCAGGGCGTGGGCGCCCGTGGTGTCGGCCACGTCGTTGACGACGTCGGCCACCAGGCGGGCGATCCGGCCGGGCAGTTCGGCCCGAGCCTGGGCGGGCATCCCCCGCACCCGCTCGGCCGGGGTGACCAGCCTCAGCACGCACAGCTCCGGGAACCCCGAGGACGTCAGCTGGTCGGTCAGCTCCGCGGCGACCTCGTCCCCGTGCCCGCTCCCCGGGTCGGCGAGGGCCACCGCGTCCACGTCCACGAAGCGCACCGCTCCCGTGCGCGCCACCGTGGCCAGCTGCCGCCGGGTCAGGTCGGTGGTGCTGCCGACCACGCCGAGCAGCGGTCCGCGCGACCCCGCCTGGCCGCGCAGCCGCAGCGCGTACGCCAGCAGCGCGCCCGTCGGCCCGGGGTCGACGGACACCCACACGACCCCGTCCCGCTGGTGGGCCTCGGCGGCGGCCTCCGCGATGTCGGTGAGGTGCTGCTCGGTGCTCGCGTCGCAGACCACGACGGGCTCGTCACCGGCCAGGAGCTCCGAGGTCAGCATCGCGTGGGTGACCTGCCGGACCGGGACGTGCCGCACGGGGAGGTCGCACTGGGCGGCGAGGATGTCCGCGACCACGCTGGTCGTCATGGGGAAGAGGGGGTCCACCGCCAGCTCCGTGCGTTCCAGCGGCAGCCCGTGGAGCAGTTGCAGGCCGTCCTCGGTGATCCGGCCGGACGCCGGGAAGGCGGGGCTGAACAGCACCCGCACCCGCGTCCCCGCGGGCACCCGCTCGCGGACCGCGTCGTAGGCGGCCTCCAGTTCGGCGCCGATGTTGCCGCGCAGCGTGGAATCGGTGCGCTTGACCACCAGACCCACCGGCCACACGGCTTCGACCACGTCGGTGACCAGGTCGGCGGCCTGGTCGGCGGGGACGTGCCGGCTGTCGAGGTTGGCCACGACCACGTCGTAGTCCCCGGCCACCTGGCTCACGTGCTCCGGGGTCACCGTGGCCACGCGCATCCCGGTCCGGGCGAACCTGGCACCGGTGGCGTTCGCGCCGGTGAGGTCGTCTGCGACCACGAGGACCTGGGCCACGACACGTCTCCTTCGGTCTTCGGGACGAAACCCTGGGGCAACCTCCCCCCAACATAGGGCCACGGGGAGGCGCCGCAGGCCCGGGACGCCGCCGGGGGACCCGGTCCGCCGTCCGCACCTCCCGGGGCGGGGGGCGCAGCCCCTCCCCCTCTCCGCCGGATCCCGTCCCCCCGGCGCCCGCCCGCGTCCGCCCTAGAGGGCGACGACCGCGCGGGTGCGGGCGCTGCGCCTCGCCGCCTCGATGACCTCCAGGCCGTGGACGACCTCGTGCAGGTCCACCGGCAGGGGCTCCCCCTCGCCGACCGCGTCGCGCACGCCCGCGTAGAACTCCGGGTAGGCCCCGCGCGCCGACGGCACGCGGCGGGTGTCCCCGTCCACCCCGAGCACGCCCCACCGCTCCTCGGGGACCACGCCCCAGTCGGGGGCGTCGGGCCGCTCGCCCGCCGCCAGCCTGGCCTCCTGCCCGTCCATGCCGTGGCTGGTGAAGGCCCCGTGGTCGCCCAGCACCCGGAAGCGCGGTCCGCCCTGGCCGGTGAGCGCGCCCATCCACAGGTGGGAGCGCGTGCCCCGGACGTGTTCGAGCGCGAGGAACACGTCGTCGTCGGCGCCGACCCCCTCGCGGAGGGCGTCGACCTCGGCGTAGACGGAACCGACCGGGCCGAACAGGTTGACCGCCTGGTCGATGAGGTGCGGCCCCAGGTCGTAGAGCAGGCCCGCCCCGGCCTCCACCCCGCCGGCCTCCCGCCAGGTCCCCTTCGGCCGGGGCCGCCAGCGCTCGAACCGCGACTCGAACCGGTGCACGCGGCCCAGGGCGCCGTCCTCGATCAGGTTCCACAGGGTGAGGAAGTCGGCGTCCCACCGGCGGTTCTGGTAGACGGTGAGCACCCGGTCGAGCTTGTCCGCCAGGTCGGTGAGCTCACGCGCCTGCCGCGCGGTGAGCGCGAAGGGCTTGTCGACCACGACGGCCATCCCGGCCTCCAGCGCCGCACGGGCGAGGGGCGCGTGGGTGTCGTTGGGCGTGGTGACGACGGCGATCTCGTACCGGTCGGCGTCGGCCCACAGATCGGCGACGGCGGAGTAGACGGTGACCCCCGGGTACCGCGCCTGGACCGCGCTCCGGCGGCCCGGGTCGCCGGTGACGACGGCGGACAGCCGCAGCCCCGGGACCGCGTCGACGAGGGGCGCGTGGAAGACCTCCCCGCCCTTGCCGTAGCCGATGAGGGCGACGTGCAGCTCGGGCCCGTCGTGCCCTGGGGCGCCGTTCCCCGGCGTTCCCCGGTCCGGTCCATGGGGTGCGTCAGCCATGTCCCCAATCTAGGGCCTCGCCCGGCGGGAAACCGGCGTGCCCCCTCCGAACAGCATGTTTCGCCATTGTTACGAAAGGTTTTGCAAAATATGTAGACATTTGCAGAGAAGGGGGCTTGCATCTCTTCCAGGTATGCCATGGGTCACACGACCCCCCGGGGGCGGCGCCGGACCGGCGGCGCCCCCGTCAGATGACCGAGGGAGAACCACCCCCATGCCGAGACCAGACCCCAGGGTCCGCCGCCACCTGGCCGCGGCGGCCGCGGCCGGAACCGTCCTCCTCGTCGCCTCCGGGTGCGGATTCCTCAGCGGCGAGGGCGGCGGCGGGACCGTCGACACCTCCGACCTCGACTGCTCCCCCTACGAGCAGTGGGCCGACACCGGGGGCACCGTCGACGTCTACGCCTCCATCCGCGACATGGAGGGCGACCTCCTGGAGGAGTCCTGGGCCGAGTTCGCCGCCTGCACCGGGATCACCGTCCAGTACGAGGGAAGCGGGGAGTTCGAGGCCCAGCTGCCCATCCGCCTCGACGGCGGCAACGCCCCCGACCTGGCCTTCATCCCCCAGCCCGGCCTGCTCCAGCGAGCCGCCGCCGACGGCCACGCCGTCCCGGTCTCCGACGGTGTCCGCGAGAACGTCGAGGCCGGCTGGAGCGAGGACTGGCAGGGCTACGCCACCGTCGACGGCGACCTCTACGGCTCCCCCCTGGGCGCCAACATGAAGTCGATGGTCTGGTACTCGCCGACGTACTTCGCCGACAACGGCCACGAGATCCCCCAGACGTGGGACGAGATGCTCGAACTCAGCGACACCATCGCCGAGTCCGGCACCAAGCCGTGGTGCGTGGGCTTCGAGTCCGGCGACGCCACCGGCTGGCCCGGCACCGACTGGATCGAGAACGCGCTCCTGCGCACCTCGGGCACCGACGCCTACCACGAGTGGATCGCCCACGACATCCCCTTCGACGCGCCCGAGGTCGAGGAGGCCTTCGACCTGGCCGATGGGATCATCCGCAACGAGGACTACGTCAACGGCACCTTCGGCGGCGTGGACAGCATCGCCGTCACGTCCTTCCAGGAGGCCGGGCTCCCGCTGCTCGACGGCGGCTGCGCCATGTACCTGATGGGCTCGTTCTACGGCGCCCAGTTCGAGGACGACGTCGAGGTCGGCGAGGACGGCGACGTCTACGGGTTCGTCCTGCCCCCCATGGAGGCGGGCACGGAGGTGCCCATCATGGGCGGCGGCGAGTTCGTCGTGGCCTTCGACGACCGGCCCGAGGTCGTGGCCATGCACGAGTACCTGTCCTCCGGCGACTTCGCGAACAGCCGCGCCTCCCTGGGCTCGTGGGTCTCCGCCCACCAGGACCTGGACCCGGCCAACCTGGCCGACCCCACGGACCAGTTCACCGCCGAGGTCCTCAACGACCCCGACACCGTCTTCCACTTCGACGCCAGCGACGCGATGCCCTCGTCCGTCGGTACCAACGTGTTCTGGACCGGCATCATCGACTGGATCACCGGCAGCTCCACCGGAGACGTCCTGGAGACCGTCGAGTCCGCCTGGCCGTAACCCCCTCCCCCACCCCCGCACGGGGTCCGGCACGGTCCCGCCGGACCCCGTCACACCTCCTGGTACCGACAAGGGGTCTCCATGGAGTACTCGTTCCTGTCCGAGCTTCCCAAGATCGTGTGGATGCTCATCGGGATCGCCTCCTTCCTGGCCGCCATCGGGCTCCTGCTCGTCCTCGTGGACGTGCCCCGGACCCGGCGCGACCGCTGGCAGGCGTTCCTCTTCCTCGCGCCGGCGCTGGTCCTCCTCGTCGGAGGCCTGGTCTACCCGGCACTGCGCACCACCGTGCTGTCCTTCCACGACCGCTCCGGGGAGGAGTTCGTGGGCCTGGCCAACTACGTGTGGATGTTCCAGCGCCCGGAGATCCTCCTCGTCCTGCGCAACACCCTCCTGTGGGTGGTGTTCGCCCCCGTCCTGGCCACCGCCATCGGCCTGCTCTACGCGGTGCTCATCGACCGCTCCCGGTTCGAGTCGGTCGCCAAGTCCCTCGTGTTCATGCCGATGGCGATCTCGTTCGTCGGCGCGAGCATCATCTGGCGGTTCGTCTTCGCCTACCGGCCCGCCGACCAGGAGCAGTACGGCCTGTTCAACCAGATCGTCGTGTGGCTGGGCGGCGAACCGCGGCTGTGGCTGCTCGAACAGCCCCTCAACACCTTCCTGCTGATCCTGGTGCTGATCTGGGTCCAGGCCGGGTTCGCGATGGTCGTGCTGTCCGCGGCCATCAAGGCCATCCCCTCCGAGACGGTCGAGGCCGCGCGCATCGACGGCGCGGGCGCGTGGCAGCTGTTCACCCGGATCACCCTGCCCTCGGTGTGGCCGACCGTACTGGTCGTGCTCGTCACCATCACCGTCCAGACCCTGAAGGTCTTCGACATCGTCCGCACCATGACCGGCGGCAACTACGGCACCAGCGTGATCGCGAACGAGATGTACAGCCAGGCCTTCCAACAGGGACAGACCGGCCAGGGGTCCGCGCTCGCGGTGTTCCTCTTCGTCCTGGTCGTCCCGCTGGTGGTGCTGCAGATCCGCCGCACCCGCAAGGCGAGGGAGCTCTCATGACCCCGACGAAGAACCCCCCGCGCCCGGGCGGCCCGACGGGCGCCGGAGCGGGGCGCGGCCCCCGGGGCGATCGGGGGCCCCAGCCCTCCGGCGCCGCCGCCCGGGTGCGCCGCAGGCTCAGCGGCTCGGCCGCGGGCCTGGCCGCGCTCGTGATCGCGGTGGTGTGGACGGTGCCCACGGCGGGCCTGCTCATCTCCTCGTTCCGCCCGGCCGAGCAGATCCGCACGACCGGGTGGTGGACGTTCCTGTCCTCCCCCGACGTGACCCTGGACAACTACCGCGACGTGCTGTTCGGCTCCGCGAACGACGGACGGCTCGCCAGCCACCTGGTGAACTCGTTCGTCATCACCCTCCCCTCCACGGTGTTCGTGCTGGGCGTGGCCGCGCTCGCCGCGTACGCGCTGGCGTGGATCGACTTCCGCGGCCGGGACTGGCTCTTCCTGGGCATCTTCGCCCTCCAGATCGTCCCGTTGCAGATGTCGCTGGTGCCGATGCTGCGGTTCTTCTCGCAGGGGGTCGCGGTCGGCGGCGTCCAGGTGCTGCCCGCGTGGGAGCTGACCGGGGCGATGGCGTTCACGAACGTGTGGGTGGCGCACGCGGTCTTCGGGCTGCCGCTGGGCGTGTTCCTGCTGCACAACTTCATCTCGCAGCTGCCGAGGTCGCTGTTCGAGGCGGCCAGGGTGGACGGGGCGGGCCACGGCCGGATCTTCCTGCGGATCGTGCTCCCGCTCATCACCCCGGCCCTGGTCTCGCTGGGGATCTTCCAGTTCCTGTGGGTGTGGAACGACCTGCTGGTGGCCCTGATCTTCACCGGCGGGGACACGGCGACCGCGCCGCTGACCGTCCGGCTCGCGGAGCTGGCCGGAACGCGCGGGGAGGCCTGGCACCGGCTCACCGCGGGCGCCTTCGTGTCGATGGTCGTGCCGCTGACCGTGTTCTTCCTGCTCCAGCGCTACTTCGTGCGCGGCCTGCTCGCGGGCAGCGTCAAGGGCTGACGGGCGCCGCGCCCCCGCGGGCGCCGTCCGCGGGGGCGGTGCCCGCGGGGCCGCGGCTGCCCGGGCTCCGGCCCTCAACCGCCCCGCAGGGCGGCCCGCGCCGTCTCCAGGGTCGTCGTCCGGTAGGCGGCTCCGAACAGGCACACGTGCACGAGCAGCGGGTGCAGCTGGTGCAGGGCGACGCGGGAGCGCCACCCGTCGGCCAGGGGCGCCACCTCGTTGTAGGCGTCCCTCACCCGTTCCAGGTAGGGCAGCCCGAACAGCGCGAGCATGGCGAGGTCGGCCTCCCGGTGCCCCCCGTGGGCCGCCGGGTCGATCAGCACCGCGTCCCGGTCCCCCCACAGCACGTTGCCGCTCCACAGGTCCCCGTGGATGCGGGAGGGCGGCTCGGGGTCGCCCGCCAGGTCCGCGACCGAGTCCACGACCTTCTCCACGGTGCGGCCGTCCCCGGGGGTGAGCCCGCCCTGGTCGAGGGCCTGGCGCAGGTAGGGGCGGAGCCGCTGCTCGGCGTAGAAGCGCGGCCAGTCGTAGGAGGGGGTGTTGTCCAGGGGGAGGGGGCCCACGTAGCCCGGCCAGTCGGCCCCGAAGCGGTCGGCGCCGGTGAGGTGGGTGCCCGCGAGCCTGCGGCCCAGGCGCTCGGCCGCGCCGGCGGTGGGCTCGCACTGCTCGACCCACGGGAGGACGAGCAGGCGGTCGTCCCAGGCCATGACCTCGATGGCGGGCGAACCGAAGGCGCGCCCCAGCCAGTCGAGCCCGCACGCCTCGGCGACGAGCACACCGCTGGCCGGGGCTCCCCGCACCAGGGACTTGACGAAGAGGCGGGTGCCGTCGGTGAGCTCGGCGAAGGAGATCTCCCAGTCGTGGCTGCTGCCCGCGCGGGCGGCGCGCCCGACCTCCCTGCCGAGCAGGGTGGCCAGGCGCTCGGCCATGGTGCCGTGGACGGGGTCCCGGCGGCGGCCCTCCCGGGGCCCCTCGCCGTCGTCCCCGCCGAAGGCACACACGATCGGTTCCCCCTCCACCCGCGCTACCCCCGCAGCCGGGTGACGAGCTCGCTCGTGAGGCCCTTGGCCGCGGCCTCCACCATGTTGAGGACGGCGGTGAAACCGTCGTCGCCGCCATAGTAGGGGTCGGGCACCTCCGGGTTGGGACCGCCGCCGGGCGCGAAGGACCGGTAGAGCCGCAGCCGCGACATGTCGAAGCCGTGCTCGTCGCCGTACTCGTCGACGAAGCGCCTGACCTCGTCGAGGTTGTCCAGGTCCATGGCCAGGACCAGGTCGCGTGTGGCCAGGTCGGACGGGTCGAACTGGCGGGCGGTGTGGTGGGTCAGGTAGCCGTGCACGCGCAGCGTGGACGCGGCGCGCGGATCCATCTCCCCGCCCACGTGCCAGTGGCCGGTGCCGGAGCTGTCGACCTCGACGAGGTCTCCCAGTCCGGCGCGTTCGAGGTCGGCGGTGAGGACCTTCTCCGCCATGGGCGACCGGCAGATGTTGCCCAGGCACACCACACTGACGCGGTAGGGACCGGCGGGATCACGGGGTTCCGGCAAGCTCATGCCCCAACCGTAACGAAAAACGGGTGCCGCCACCCGCTCCCCCTCCAGCGCGTCCGCTCCGTCCCCCGGTGTCACCCCTTGGGCAGGCGCACCACGGTGACGAAGAAGTCGTCGATCTGGCGGACCACCTTGATGAACTGGTCGAAGTCCACCGGCTTGGGCACGTAGGCGTTGGCGTGCAGGCGGTAGCTCCGCAGCACGTCCTCCTCGGCCTCGGAGGTGGTGAGCACCACGACGGGGATGTGCGCGAGGTCCTCGTCGTTCTTGACCTCCTCCAGCACCTCCCGGCCGTCCTTGCGGGGCAGGTTGAGGTCGAGGAGGATCAGGTGCGGACGGGGCGCGTCGGCGAACTCCCCCTCGCGGCGGAGGAACCGGAGGGCCTCGACGCCGTCGGAGACCACGTGCAGGCGGTTGCCCAGCTTGTGTTCCTCGAACGCCTCCTTGGTCATCAGGACGTCCCCTGGATCGTCCTCGACCAGCAGCACCTCGATGGGATGCACCAACATGACCTCGCTCAAACTTCCAGACCCCTGACTCAGGGCCCCACCCCGTGGTCGGGGGGAACCGTACCGCCACCGGCGGCGGGCGGGGCGGGTCGCCCGTCCCCGGACATGTCGTCCGCGTCCGTGCTCTCCGCTCCGGTGTCGCCGTCGCCCGTGGGCTGTCGTGCGGCCGTCGGCACCGAGGCCTCGGGGGTGTCGGCCTCGGCGTCCTCGGTGCCCTCGTCTCCGATATCGACGGGAACGCCTCCGACGGTTCCCCTCTCCGGGGCCGCCGTGTCGTCCTCGTGTTCGGAATCCGCGGGCAAGGACCAGCATATGCGGGTTCCGGTCTGCCCGGAGTCGCCTTCGCCGGAGGTTTCGGCCCCCTCAGGGCTCCCGGACCCGGTGTCGAGCCAGATCCTGCCCCCGTGGAACTCCACGATCTTCTTGCACATGGCCAGGCCGATGCCGGTGCCCGTGTACTTCTCCCTCGTATGCAACCGCTGGAAGATCACGAAGATGCGCTCGGCGTACTGCGGTTCGATCCCGATCCCGTTGTCGGCGCAGCAGAACACCCACTCGTCGCCCTGCCGCTCCACGCCGAGGTGGACCCGCGGGTCCTCGTCGCCGCGGAACTTGACCGCGTTGCCCACCAGGTTGAAGAACACCTGCGTGAGCAGGGTGCGGTCGCCCTGCACGGTCGGCATCGGATCCCAGGTGACCTCGGCGCCCACCTCCTCCAGGCGGGTGGACAGGCTGCTCAGGGCGTCGTCCAGGGCGGCGTCCAGGTTGACCGAGGCGAAGTTCCTGGTCCGCCCGACGCGGGAGAACGCCAGCAGGTCGTTGATGAGGGTCTGCATGCGCTTGGCGCCCTCGACGGCGAAGTCGATGTAGGAGTCGGCCCGTTCGTCGAGCTGCCCCTGGTAGCGGCGCTGGAGCAGCTGGCAGAAGCTCGCCACCTTGCGCAGCGGCTCCTGGAGGTCGTGGGAGGCGACGTAGGCGAACTGCTCCAGCTCCAGGTTGGAGCGGCGCAGCTCCTCGGTCTGGTGCTCCAGCAGCGTGGACTGCTCCTGGAGCTTGCGCCGCGCGGACGCCACCTCGTCCAGGTCCTGGACGATGCGCTCGCGCATGGAGTCGACGTCCCGGCCCAGCCGGACGATCTCCGGCGGCCCGTGCAGGGAGATGCGGTGGGCGTAGTAGCCCTCCGAGACCTGGCGCATGTGCCCGGCCAGTTCGTCCAGGGGACGCAGCACCCACTGCTGCAGCATCACCCACAGGAACACCGACAGGAAGACCACGACCAGCCCCACCAGCACCAGGAGGGCGACGACCTGCTGGGTGGCCAGGGTCAGCCCCTCCCGCGCCTGGTCGATCTCGCTCTGGAGCTGCTGGGTCGTGGCGTCGGCGATCCGGGACAGGTCGAGGAACAGCATGCGGCCGCGCTGGAGGTCCTCCCGGGAGATCTCCTGGCCGCTGCTCACCTGCTCCAGCGCGGGCTCGGCGAACTCGTCGGTCCACAGCCGCCCCGCGGCGAGCAGGTCCTCGACGTTGGACTCGACCTCCGGGTTCTCCTCGGCCAGCTCGGAGAGGGCCGCCTGGTTCTCCGCCAGCGTCAGCTGGGAGGCGATGTAGGGCTCCAGGAAGTCCCGGTCCTGAGTGAGGATGTAGCCGCGCAGGGCGTGGTCCTGGCTCAGGTAGGACGAGTGGGTCTGGTCGACGGAGCTGACCGCCGGGGTCAGGGAGTCCACCTGGAGGGCGAGGTTGTCGCGGGCGTTGAGGGCGGCCAGCGTGATGACGGACACGGCCACGACCAGGACGACGGCGACGACCGTCAGGAGGCTGGTGACCCGGCGGCGCAGGCTCCACGACTCGTGGGCCGGGCGCGAGCGCTCCCGGTCGGCCCCGTTGACGAACTGGCCGCCGCCGATCGAGACGCCTCCGGGCAGGCCGGGGCCGGGGTCCGTCCCCGGTCCCTCCGTCGTGTCGGTGTCCATGGCCGTTCCCTCCCGGGTCGGGCTCACTCCAACTCTCCGTGGGTGATGAGCAGCATCGCCACGTCGTCCTGGAGCGGGCCGCCGTTGCTGCGTTCCGCCTCGTCCACCAGGTGTTCCGGCAGGCGGGCCAGTGAGACGCCCTGCCCCAGGACTCCGGTGACCATCCGGCGCAGGCCCGCGACCTCCAGGCGCTCGGGCGGGCCGCCGTCGTAGGCGTCCACGAGGCCGTCGGTGTAGAAGAGCACGCTCGCCCCGACGGGCAGGACGACCTCGTCCGTGGCCGTCTCCTCCACCGGGAAGACGCCCAGCGGGGGCTGCGGGGTGACGCGTGTCTCCTCGACCGCGCCGTCCTGGACGATCATGGGCGGCGGGTGTCCCAGGACGCGGAGCCTGACCCGGTCGTCGCCGGTGTCCAGGCTCGCCATGCACAGCGTCGCGTACATCTCCTCCTGGGCGCGTTCGCTGACCAGGATGGCCTCCAGGTTGGGCAGCACCCTGGCCTCGTCGACCCCGCCCATGATGAGGGCGCGCCACGCGATGCGCAGGCTGACCCCGAGGGCGGCCTCGTCGGGGCCGTGCCCGCTCACGTCGCCGATGACGACGTGGGTGGTGCCGTCCTTCTCGACCGCGTCGTAGAAGTCGCCGCCGACCAGGGCGCGCTTGCGGCCGGGCCGGTAGTAGGCGCGGTGGCTGAGCGGCGAGCGCTGGAGCAGGACCTGGGGCAGCAGGCCGCGTTCGAGGCGCATGTTCTCCCGGGCGCGGATGCGCGCCTCGCGGAGCTGCCGTGCGCCCTCGTCGGCGCGGCGGCGCTCCAGGGAGTAGCGGAGGCTGCGGCCGAGCAGGGAGCCGTCGACCTGCCCCTTGACGAGGTAGTCCTGGGCTCCGGCCGCGACCGCGGCGACGCCCTCGTGCTCGTCGTCGAGCCCGGTGAAGACCACGACGGCGGCGGCCGGCGCGCCCTCCAGGATCTCGCGGAGGAGCTCCAGGCCGTGGGCGTCGGGCAGGTTCAGGTCGAGCAGGACGCAGCCGCGGAAGCCCTCCAGGTGCTCACGCGCGTCCGCCAGGGTGGAGACCCAGGTGATGCGGGTGTTCAGGGCTGTGTCGGCGAGCAGTTCCTCGGCGAGGAAGGCGTCGCCCGCGTCGTCTTCGACAAGCAGGACGTCAAGCGATTCGACGGTGGCCTCCACCCGGTCGTTGAGGACGGCGTCGTCGCCCAGGGAGGCGCCGCCGTGGGGGGCAGCGCCGTTGGCGGGAGCGGCCTGTGCCGCCCCCTCACCGATCACCGTCCGGGGATCGTGCCCTGTTCTCCTGGTATCCACTCATCGCCTCTGGTCTGCCGGACCGCGGGTGCCTGCCCCGCACGGCGCGCCGAGGAGATCCCTCGGTGCTTCCCGGCGGTTCGGACCACACGACACACAAACGATAATCGCCCCGGCGACCTGTTGACCAGCAGGCGTAACGAGACACATCCGACGCCGACGGCCGGAACCGCCCCCGGGGCGGCCTCCCGGGGGTCTGCGTCCCGCGTCCCGGGCGCCCGGTGCGACGCCGCCCCCACAACCACGCAGAACCGGCATATGCGCATGCAAGGGCACGTGCAGGACATGACCGCGCGACGCCGGGACCCCTTGCGGCGCGGGGGTGCGGGGACGGGGACGGGGCGGGCCCGGGAGTACGGGCGACACACGGGCGGATTTTTTCACGACGACCCGTCATATCCGTCTTGACAGCCCCTCCCACCTAAATGACATGATGTCATAAAGTTTCCGACACGGAAGGCGGACAGCGCAGATGAGCGCAACGGCCGAGGCCCCCTCGACGGCCGCACCCGGCTCGCCCGAGCTGTTCTCCGAACGGCTCAAGGCCGCGACGTGGAGCGACCACCGGGCCGCCGAGGACCACGGGTTCACCCGGGCCCTCCTCGACGGCTCCCTCCCCCTGGCCGGCTACACCGAGATGGTCGCCCAGCACTACTTCGCCTACGCCGCGCTGGAGGAGGTCGGCCGGAGGCTGTCGGACGACCCCGTCGCCGGAAGGTTCCACTACCCCGAGCTCGAACGGCTCCCCGCGCTCGTCCGCGACCTGGAGCACCTGCTCGGCCCCGACTGGCGCGAGCGGATCTCGCCGGGTCCGGCCACCCGCACCTACGCGGCGCGGATCGAGCAGATGGCCGGCCACCCCGAGGGGTTCGTCGCCCACCACTACACGCGCTACATGGGCGACGTGTCCGGCGGGCAGTTCATCCGCCGCGCCGCCGCCGGGGCCTACGGCCTGTCCGACGGGGCGGGCGTCGCCTTCTACGTCTTCGACGCGCTCGGCAGCCTTCCCCGGTTCCGTGCCGGGTACCGCGAGCGCCTCGACTCCCTCGACCTGGACGAGGCGGCCGCCGCGCGCCTCGTGGCCGAGACCCGGCTCGCCTACCAGCTCAACACCGAGGTGTTCGCCGACCTGGGCCGCGTCCACGCCCCGGCCGCCTGAGGGGCCGCCCGCCACCGGCCCCGGACTCCCGGCCATGCCGGTCCGGCCCCCGGACGTGCCACCATAGGGGGATGCCCAAGATCACGGCGCCGACCATCGCCGCCCACCGTGCCCGCACACGGGAGCGCATCATGGAGGCCGTCGACCACCTGATCCGGAGCCAGGGGATCGACCGCGTCTCCATGACCGACGTTGCCAACTCCGCCGGCATCACGCGCACCGCCCTGTACAACTACTTCCCGGACAAGCCCGCGCTGCTCCTCGCCTTCACCGAGCAGGTCAACAGCGCGTTCGTGGAGCGGTACAGGCGCGAGCTCCCCTCGGGCGTGTCCGCCGCCCGGAGGCTGTCGGCGTTCGTCCGCCTCCAGCTGGAGGGGATCATGGCGCACCCGCACCCGCCGGCCGCCGAACTCGGCGCCAGCCTCGGCCCCGACGCCTACCAGGCGCTCGCCGACCACGTCGCCCCCATGCACCGCCTGCTGACCGAGATCCTGGAGGAGGGGACGTCCGCCGGCGAGTTCGAGCCCCTGCCCGCGGAGCCCGTCGCTCGCCTCACCCTGTCGATGGTCGGCTCCCAGCGCCTCCCGCTCGTGAGCGGCGAGATCGACCTGGACGAGACCCACGCCCTTGTCACGCGGTTCGTTCTCCGCGCCCTCGGGGTGGAGCCCGAAACCATCGACACCGTCCTCCCGAAACCCTCCCCCGAAATCACGCAGAGCGAGACCCTGTAACCACTGAGTCATAAGGGCTGGTCCGTAAGAGGACCCTGGACAGGGTGCGGTCGAAACAGACTCGCCACGGCATCTCGGCATCGGTAAGAATCGGTCACCCGCCCGCCCCTCGCGGGCGGGCGGCCCTCCGACCGAGAGCGAGGCCCCGACGTGTCACTCGTCCTGCTCGCCGTCGGCACCGTCCTGGTGTCGATCGCGCTCTTCAACAAGCTGCCCCACTACGTGCCCGGACGGCTCCCGGCCCCCGGGGCCGGCCGCGCCGCCGCCGAGGGGCCCCTGGCCACCGCACGCCGCGCGGGGACCGCTCCACGCGTCCGCCTGGAGTCGGCCCGGCTCACCGAGCAGGGCAAGGCACTGCTGGCCACGCTCGGGGGCAGCGCCCTGATCGTGGCCTTCTTCCTCACCCTGTCCGGCCTCTGAGCGCCTCCCGGGCCGCCACGGCCCGGCGGGCGATCGCGGAGCCCGTCGCCCGGCTGCCCGCCATGCGCACGAGCAGGCCCCCCGCGGCGGTGGCGGCGATGCCGCCCGTCACGGCCGCCGCCGTGGCCAACCGCTCCCGGAAGCGGGTGTCGCGCTGGGCGGCCAGCTCCGCGATCGCCCGGTCGGTGGCGCCGAAGGCCCCGCCGCAGAGCAGGGCGTCCAGCTCCCGGGGCCTCCAGTCCGCCCGCCACGGGCTCAGCGGCGCCAGGCCGCCCGGCACCGAGGCCGTGCGCGGCTTCCAGCGGACCGGCTCGACCACGCCCCACGGTCCCCGCACCGGCGCGGCCTCCGGCACGGCCAGGGTCCGGGGCGCGGGCCCGTTGTAGCGCAGCTCCCCCGGAGCGTTGGCGATCATCTCCGCCAGGAGCTTGGCGCAGGCACGGGCGTCGCCCAGCGCCGTGTGCTGGCCGGTCGGCCAGTCTCCCCCGAGCCGGAAGGACGCCTTGGGCAGCGAGTACCGGTCGAGGTCGATCTGGGAGCGCAGCGCGCGGAGCGTGCACAGCCCGGACTGCCCCGTCGGCAGCCCCGCGGGCACCAGCTCCGAGCCGAGGAAGCGCAGCTCGAAGTCGAGGTTGTGGCTGACCACGACCGCCCCCGAGAGCAGCTCCGCCAGCCGGGGCACGACCTGGGCGATGACGGGGGCGCCGACGGTGTCCCCCTCGCCGATCCCGTGGAACTCCCGGCCGCCCACCTCCGCGCGCGGGTCCACGAGGGTGCTGAACTCCTCGACGACCTTGCCGTCGCCCCGGACCCGCACGACCGCGATCTCCACGATGCGCGCGCCCTCGCGCGGTTCGAGGCCCGTCGTCTCCATGTCGAGTACCGCGTACTCCAGGTCCGCCGCCCGCATTCCGACCCTGCGCCGGGTCAGCGCGCCCATCCGCAGCGTTCCCATCGTGTGCCCCACTCCTTCGTCGCGCCGTGCCACAGGCCGTTTCTCCTGGTGCGTACCGGCATCGACCTTACTCCCCGCGTCCGACAGCGAACCCCCAGCACGCGTCGTCCGGGCAGATCGTGTCAGGGGACACGGCCGGAGCCCGGGCCGAGCCCCTGCTCCGTGTCCCGCCGACCGGCTCCGGGCGCCCGGGCCGCCGGGGCCCGGCCGCACCGGGGCGAGCCGGGCCCGGCCACCTGGACACACGGAAGAAAGGGGGGTTATGTAACGTTCTTACGCGTGTCCGCCCGCCGGAGGACACCCCGCGCCCACCGAACCTCACCGTCGAGGAGAGCCCGCATGCCCCAGAGCCCGCTGCCCGAGTACGTCCCCCTGGCGGAGGTCGTCCGGTCCGGTATGCGCGAGAGCGTCCACTACGGCGCGGTCGTCGGGCTGACGGCGTCCGGCGAGATCGCCTACGCCCGCGGCCCGGTGCACCAGCCCATGTTCCCGCGCTCCTCCGCCAAGCCCTTCCAGGCCCTGGCGTCGCTGCGCGCGGGCGCCCCCCTCGCCGGCCGCTCTCTCGCCATCGCGGCAGGCAGCCACGGCGGAGAGGACTTCCACGCGGACGAGGCCAGGAGCATCCTCGCGGCCGCGGGCCTCACCCCCGACGCCCTCGGCTGCCCGCCCGCGGCCCCGGGCGGCTCCGGGGCCCGCACCGCCTTCGTCCGCGCCGGGCGCGAGCCCGAGCGCCTGCTCATGAACTGCTCGGGCAAGCACGCCGCCATGCTGGCCGCGTGCGTCGCCCGCGGGTGGAGCACCGGCGACTACCTCGACCCGGACCACCCCCTCCAGGTGCTCGTCCGCGAGACCACGGAGGAGGTGTGCGGCGAGGAGGTCGCGCACACCGCCGTGGACGGCTGCGGTGCGCCCCAGCTCGCCGTGACCCTGGCCGGGCTGGCCCGCGGCCTGTGGCGGATGCGCACCGCGCCCGGGGGCAGCCGCGAGCGGGCCGTCCTGGACGCGATGAGCGCCCACCCCGAGTACGTGTCGGGCCCCGGCCGCGTGGACACCGACCTGATGACCCGGATGCCGGGCCTGGTCTCCAAGATCGGCGCCGACGGCGTCCTGGTGCTCGGCGCGGCCACGGGCGAGACCGTCGCCGTCAAGATCAGCGACGGGGACGCGGAGGAGCGGGCGCGTACCCTGGTCGCACTCGACGCCCTGCTGACCCTCGGTGTGGACGTCTCCCCCGTCCAGGACCGGCTGCGCGTGGACGTCCACGGCGGTGGCGCCCCCGTCGGCGAGGTCCGCCCACTCTGACGCCCCCTCCCCGGGGAGGGACCACCGAAAGGCACAGCACCGTGCGGGACACCCTGAACGAGATAGTCGTCGTCGGCGCCGGGATGGCGGGGCTGCACGCGGCCGAGGCGCTGCGCGCACAAGGGTTCGAGGGGCGGCTGACGCTCCTCGGCGAGGAGGCGCACCGCCCCTACTCGCGCCCGCCCCTGTCCAAGGAGGTGCTGACCGGCATCGGCATGGACCCCTCCGGCGGAGGGCCCGGGTGGCTGGCGGGCCACCGCGCCCTGCGCCTGCGCGACGACGCGGCCGTCGACGCCCTCGACCTGGACCTCCGCACGGGCACCCGGGCGGTGGCCCTGGACCCCGCGGCCCGCGAGGTGACCGTCTCCGGTCCGGGCGGCGCCGCCGGGACCGTGCGCTACGACGGCCTGGTCATCGCCACGGGGGCGCGGGCCCGGCGCCCGGACACCGACCTGGCGGGGGTCCACGTGCTGCGCACGCTCGACGACGCCGAGGCGGTGCGCGCGGCGTTCGCCCCGGGGGGCCGCCTCGTGGTGGTCGGCGCGGGCTTCGTCGGCGCGGAGGTCACCGCGAGCGCCCGCGCCGCGGGCATGGACGTGACCCTGGTGGAGGCGGCGGCGACGCCGCTGACCCGCGTGGTGGACCCGCGGATCGGCCGCCTCCTGACCGAGCTGCACCGGGAGAACGGGGTCGACGTGCGCCTCGGCGCCGGCGTGGCCGGGTTCGAGGGGGACGGCCGGGTGGAGAGGGTCCGGCTGACCGACGGCAGCGCCGTGGAGGCGTCGCTGGTGGTCGCCGGGATCGGCGTGCACCTGAACACCGAGTGGCTGCGCGGGTCGGGGGTGGAGCTGCTCGCCGACGGGGCGGTCGTGTGCGACCGGTACTCGGCGACGGCGGTGCCGGACGTGTACGCGGTCGGCGACCTCGCGAACTGGCCTCACCCCCGCTACGGCGGCCGGATCCGGCTGGAGCACTGGACCAACGCGGGCGAGCAGGGTGAGGCCGCGGCCCGCAACCTGCTCGCCGGGGAGGGGCGCACGCCCTTCACCCCCGTGCCCTACTTCTGGTCGGACCAATACAAGATGAAGCTCCAGCTGCTGGGACAGGGAGCACCGGCGGATCAGGTCACCTTCGTGCACGGTTCACCGGAGGACCGAAAGTTCGTGGCCTTCCTCGGCAGGGGCGGCATGCTCACCGGCGTGCTGGGGCTGCGCTCCACGCCCCGGACGATGCGCTACCGCGGGCTGTTGGAGAAGCCGACGACGTGGGACGAGGCCCTGGCCGCGGCGGGGGTCACTCCAGCACGGTGATGGCCCGCTTGGGGCACAGCCGCTCGGCACGGCGGACGCCGTCGTGGGACCCGGCGGCGGGCTCCTCCGTCAGCAGGTACAGGAAGTCGTCGTCGCGGACCTCGAACACCTCCGGCGCCGCGCCCATGCACAGGGCGTTGCTCTCACACCGGTCGTAGTCGACCTCGACTCGCATGCTCGTGTGCTCCTCGCGTGGTCGGTCGCAGGACCCGAGCCTAAGCCACTTCCCCCGGCCGGGGCAGGGCCTTGTCACCACAGGGACCGAGGGGATTCGCCCATTCGACCCGATCCATAACTTGATGACACAAGTCGGGCATTCGGTGAACCGTGGACACCGTCCGGCTGTCCAACTGTCACGACAGCACGGGCCGTCCGGGCCGTCGTGGAGAGGGGTGGCATGCCGAGCGAACACACGGCCGGCGGGGGCGCGCAGGGTCCCGGCGGAGGCTCCGGGCACGGTTCCTCCGCCGGGGCCCTGCGCGGGCCCGGGGACACGGCCGGACACGCCGGGACGGACGGCCGCCCGGGCCGGCCCGGGGACACGACCCACCCGCACCCGGCGTACCCGCCGCACCAGGCCCACCAGGCGTATCCGGCTCACCAGGCGTACGGCCCGTACCCCGACCGTGACCGGCAGAGCTACGCGCAGCTGTACCAGCAGGACTTCTGGGGGGCCAGGACCCGGATCCCCCTGCCCGAGGCGCCCGTGTGGCTCCCCCTCGCGCTCCTCGGCGTGGGCGTGGTGGCGGCCTTCCTGGCGACGCTCGACCGCCCGGGGCTCGGCATCGTGATCACGGGGGCGGTCGCGGGCCTGACCGCCCTGACGGCGCTGATGGTGCGTCCCCCCATCCCGGACGGCACCCCCGGTGGGGAGGACGGCCGCGACGAGGGGCCGGACGGGAACGCCTCCCGGGCGCTTCCGGAGGCGGACGCCCCCGCCGCGCGGGAGGCGGACGGGGCACGGGCTCCCGGGACCGGCGACGCGGTCCCCGGCGGGGAGGACGGGAGCCCCCGCTCCGGGGAGACGCGTCCCGACGCCTCCGGCTCCGGGGACACCGGGGGCACCGAATCCGGGCATGACGGTTCCGGGCACGCGGACACCGGGTGTGCGGGGCCGGGGTCTTCCGAAGGACCGGGCCCGGAGCACGCGCAGGAGACCGGGGACGCAGAGGCACAGGAGACCGGCGTCGCGCAGACACAGGCGGACGCGGACGCCCGGCAGGACGGGGCGGAGCAGCACACGGCCGCCGACCCGTCCGGCCCCGGGCCCACCCGCACCGGAACGCCGGACGCCCCGGCGCCGGCCCCCGACACCGGCGCCGCCGGACCGGCGGCCCCGCCCGCCCCCGTCACCGCCCGCGGCGGGGACGCCGGCGAGCCGCGCCCCGACCGCTACGCCCACGCCTGGTCGGCGGGCTACGGCGTGATCGCCGCCGCCCTGCTCCTCACGGCGGTCCTGCGCGACGCGGGCTGGGTGCTGTTCTGGACGCTCACCTCGTCCTTCTTCTTCGCCTCGCTCGCGTTCTCCGTACGCAACCCCTCCTCGCGCGAGGGCGCGGTCGGGGTCGTCAGCGGCTCGCTCGGCCTGTTCCGCAACCTGCCCTCCACCCCCCTGTTCCTGGTGGGCCCCCTGCGCAGCGGCCGCGGACGGCGCCTGGCCGGCCCCGTCCTGCTCACCACGCTCGTCACCGGCGCGCTCCTGCTCGTCTTCGGCCTGCTGTTCTCCTTCGCCGACGCGGTCTTCGCGAGCTACATCGCGCGGTTGTTCGAGGGGGCGTTCTCGGGGAGCACGTTCTTCGACGGGTTCTCCCGGCTGTTCGCGATGCTGGCGGCCGTCCTGTTCACCGGGTCCGCCGTCCTGGCCGCCAGGCGCCGCCGCGCCCCGGGGAACGCACCCGCCCGGCCCGCCGGGGCCGGGCCCGCCTCCCCCTCGCTGCCCGTCTGGGTGTGGACCATCCCGCTCGGCGCGCTGGTCGCCCTGTTCACCGCGTTCCTCGGGGTGCAGGCCGTCGCCATGTTCGGCGGCGACGACCACGTCCAGCGGGTCGCCGGGGTCACCTACGCCGAGTACGCGCGCCAGGGCTTCTTCCAGCTGGTGGTCGTCAGCCTGCTGGTGCTGTGCGTCATCGCGGTCGCCGTGTACGTCCTGCCGTCCCGGCCCGCGGCCACCCGGACACTGCGCAACGCCCTGCTCGGGCTCCTGTGCGTGCTCACCCTGGTCATCCTCGCCTCGGCGATGATGCGGCTCCAGCTCTACATCGACACCTTCGGCCTGACGCGGCTGCGGATCAGCGCCGAGGCGTGGATCGTGTGGAGCGCCGGGGTGTTCGGACTGGTGATCGCGGCCGGGGTCCTCAACACCCTGGGCCGCCGCGCCGCCTGGCTGCCCAGGGGCACCGCGGCCCTGGCCGGCGTCGCCCTGGCGGTGTTCGCCTACGGGAACCCCGACCTGCGCATCGCGGAGAGCCACCACGACCTGGAGCTGACACAGGTCGACACGTGGTACCTGAGGGACCTGTCCGCCGACGCCCTGCCCGCCCTGGTGGAGCTGGAGGGCGGTGACCGCGCGTGCGCCCTGAGCGGGATCGCGTACCGCCTGGACGACGCCGGGGAGGAGGGCCTCGCCTCGTGGAACCTGTCGCGGCACCGGGGCCGCGCGCAGCTCGCACAGTTCGCGCAGACCGGCCCCGCCGACGGCGTCACGGCCCAGGAGGGCCCCTGCCGGACCCTCTACTGAGCGCGGGTCCGGGGCCGGAACCCCGTCACGGGGCCCCGGGGCCGGAACCGGCCGCCCGGGGCCCCGTGACGGGCGCCCCGGGCTCCGGGCTCACTCTCCGGCGAAGCGGTCGGTCGCCTCGACGAGGCGGTCGAGGATGCCCGGCTCGCTGAAGGCGTGACCGGCGTCGTCCACGATGTGGAACTCCGCTTCGGGCCATGCCTTGTGCAGGTCGTAGGCGGTGCGCACCGGCGTGCACACGTCGTACCGTCCCTGCACGATCACGCCGGGGATGTGCCGGATCGCTTCGGCCCCGTCCACGAGCTGGTTCGGCTCCAGGAACCCCTTGTTGACGAAGTAGTGGTTCTCGATACGGGCGAACGCCAGCGCGTACTCCTCGTCCGCGTGGTGCTCCCGCAGGGACGGGTCGGGCACCAGCGTCACCGTGGACCCCTCCCACACGCTCCACGCGCGGGCCGCCTCCAGCCGGACCTCCCGGTCGGGGGAGGCCAGGCGCCGCGCGTAGGCGGCGACGAGGTCGTCGCGCTCCTCCTCCGGGATCGGCGCCAGGTAGGACTCCCACAGGTCCGGGAAGAGGTTCGAGGCGCCCTCCTGGTAGAACCAGCGCAGCTCCTCGTCCCGGAGCGTGAAGATGCCGCGGACGACGAGCTCGCTGACGCGCTCCGGGTGCTTCTGCGCGTACGCCAGTGCCAGGCAGCTCCCCCACGAGCCGCCGAAGACCTGCCAGCTCTGCGCGCCGATCATCTCGCGCAGGCGCTCCATGTCCTCCACCAGCGCCCACGTGGTGTTGGTGGACAGGTCGGTGTCCATCTGGCCGGCGTGCGGCGTGGAGCGACCGCAGTTGCGCTGGTCGAACAGCAGGATCCGGTACCGTGCCGGGTCGAACAGCCGCCGGTGGTCGGGGACGCAGCCGCCGCCGGGCCCGCCGTGCAGGAACACCACGGGCTTGCCCTCGGGGTTGCCGCACAGCTCCCAGTAGACGCGGTGTCCGTCGCCGACGTCGAGCATGCCCGAGTCGTACGGCTCGATGGGCGGGTACAGAGTGCGCAAGGCGTGAGCCCTTTCCTGTATGCGGCCTCCCGCCGGGGTCCCGGCGGGAGCTGGGGATGGTGTGCGGGGGCGCGCCGGGAGCTCCGGCCGCGCCCGCGGGCGGACCGCGGCGGAGCGCGTCGGGCCGGCCCGCCCACCGCCGTCCCGGGCCCGGCCGGTCCCGGGGCGCCGGAACGCGGTCAGAGCCGGTCGAGGAGCTGCGCCTTCTTCGCGCTGAACTCCTCGTCGGTGAGCAGCCCCTCGGAGTGGAGGCGCCCGAGTTCGCGGATCGTGGCGAAGACCGCCTCGCCTCCGCCGTCGTCGGCCTGGGGGCCGGCGCCGGCGCCCAGGGCCGCGGGACCCTCCCCCGGTACGTCCGCGGCCCGGATGTGGGCGTTGAGGGTGGCCGCCATCAGCAGCGTCTCCTCACTGCCCTTCGTCCCGTGCGAGGCCAGGGTGAAGAAGTCGTTCGCGAGCTCGGTCGCCCCCGGGAGGGTGACGCCGCGCAGCACGATCCGCAGGTGGCCCTCGGTGACGTCCACGGGGGGCCGCCACTCCGCCTCCAGGACCTCGGACAGCCGGTAGTCGCGGGCCTTCTCCTTCTCCTTGGCCGTGCTGGCCAGCCAGCCGTCCCACTGCAGGCGCACCCGGGCGCCGTCGAAGGACGCCGAGCCCTCCGCGGTGCGGACCTGGAGAGGGGGCTTGCCGACCAGTCCCAGGGCGACCTGTCGGGGGTCGAGCTCCCCGGCGAGGGTCTCCCCGGCGTAGCGGGCCGAGGAGGCGATCTGCTCGGAGAGGTACTCCGCGACGAGCTCCGTGTCGTGGGGGCCGGTGAGCAGCAGCGGGGTGGAGGAGTCCCGGCCGGGGAACCCCAGGGCCGCGTACGGGTCGGCGCCGTCCGCGAGCCCGAGGCGCAGGCGCCACCCGTGCTTGCGGTCGCCCCGGTCGAAATCCACCTCGCGCACGGCCGCCAACGGCACCGTGCAGCTTCCCAGGGACTTGAGCAGCGTGGGGACCTTGCGGCCGGACTCGAAACGGATGCGGACCGTCTCGTCGTCGATCCGCCAGGTTCCGTGGTGTCCGCGCAGTTCCTCCATGTCCACACATCCTAGAGCCAGCCGGGGCGCCCCCAGGGGAGGCGTCGGGGGCGCGCATCCCGGGTAGGACCAGCGGGGCACACCCGTTCCACCGCCCTCTCCGGGCGGAGTCCGCGGACAGTGCGGTCGGCGCCCTGTCCCTGAACCGGAGGTCGCCAGACATGTCGAGAGAGATGGCCGCCGAGGGCGCCGCGGAGTTCCGTGCCGCACGGGACCTGCTCCTGGCGCACCGCACGGACCAGGAGGCCGCCCACCGCGAGTTCACCTGGCCGAGACCGGACGCGTTCAACTGGGCGCTGGACTACTTCGACGAGGTCGCCGAGCGGCGCCCGGACCGGACCGCCCTGTGGATCGTGGAGGACGACGGCAGCGAGGCCAAGTACACCTACCGCCACCTGTCGGAGCGCTCGAACCAGGTGGCGAACTGGCTGCTCGGCCAGGGCGTCCGCGCCGGCGACCGGATCATGGTGATGCTCGGCAACCAGGTGGAGCTGTGGGAGACCACCCTGGCGGCGGTCAAGCTCGGGGCGGTCGTCACGCCGACGGCCACCGCCCTGTCCGAGGGCGACCTGGTGGACAGGCTGGAGCGGGGAGAGATCGCGCACGTGGTCTGCTCGGTCGCCGAGACCGATAAGTTCGCGCAGCTCAGAGGCCACTGGACGCGGATCTGCGTGGGGTACATGGACGGGTGGCTGAGCTACGCCGACTCCGAGCACGCCGCCCTGGAGTTCCACCCCCCTCACCACGCCGGCCCGGACGACCCGCTCCTGCTGTACTTCACGTCCGGGACAACGTCGCGGCCCAAGCTGGTCACCCACACGCAGCGGTCCTATCCCGTGGGCCACCTGTCCACCATGTACTGGCTGGGCGTCCGCCCCGGCGACATCCACCTCAACGTGTCCTCCCCCGGGTGGGGCAAGCACGCCTACAGCAGCGTGTTCGGGCCGTGGAACGCCGAGGCGACGGTCCTGGTCGTCAACCAGGAGCGGTTCGACCCCGGACGGCTGCTCGACGAGGTGGTGCGCTGCGGCGTGGACACCCTGTGCGCACCGCCCACCGTGTGGCGGATGCTCGTCCAGGCCGACCCGGCCGGGTGGAAGGTGGGGCTGCGCGAGGCGCTGTCCGCCGGCGAGCCGCTCAACCCCGAGGTGGTCGACCGGGTGCGGGAGGCGTGGGGGCTGACCGTCCGCGACGGGTTCGGCCAGACCGAGACGACGCTGGTCATCGGCAACGGGCCTGGCCAGGAGGTCCTCCCCGGGTCGATGGGGCGGCCCATGCCCGGCTACGACATCGTGCTGGCCGACCCGGTCACCGACGAGCCGTCCGACACCGGGCAGATCTGCGTGGACATGACCCGGAGTCCCGTCGGGGTCATGAAGGGGTACGACGACGACCCGGCCCTCACCCGGGAACTGACCCGCCGGGGGCGCTATCGCACCGGTGACATCGCGAGCCGGGATTCGAACGGGCACATTACCTATATCGGTCGGATCGACGATGTTTTCAAGGCCTCGGATTACCGCATCTCACCCTTTGAACTCGAAAGCGTCCTGCTCGAGCACGAATACGTGGCCGAGGCCGCGGTGGTGCCCTCGCCGGATCCGCTGCGCCTGTCGGTCGCCAAGGCGTACGTGACCCCGGCCGAGGGGGCGCCGCCCGACGCGGCCACGGCGCGGGCCATCCTGCTCCACGCCCGCACGCGGCTGTCGCCGTACAAGAGGGTCCGCCGCCTGGAGTTCGCCGACCTGCCCAAGACCGTGTCCGGTAAGATCCGCCGCGTGCAGCTGCGCGCGGCGGAGTCCGAACGCGGCGCGGTCGTCGACGGCACCCGCAATCCGCACGAGTTCTGGGAGGAGGACCTCCCGGGCCTGAAGGACTGAGCCCCCGGGCCCGGACGGCGGTTCCGTCCGCCATTGCCGCGGATTTCCACGGGAATGGCGTCCCACATCGCGAGACACCCGATTTCCCCCCCTCGGCGGGTGTGGCGTTTCCCATCCCGTGACCGGCGCCGGTGTTCCGGATCGACGCCTCCCCGCACGCACGGCCGCGCTAGTGTTTTCGTGGCGACCGCGTGACAGCAGTGCGATACATGGACAGACGGGACCAAGGGGAACTACACGATGCCGAGCACCAACGACACACGGGTGGCGAGTTACAAGCCGCTCATCGCCCCCCGGGACCTGCTCGCAGAACTCCCGCTGGGCCCGGACCGCAGCGCCCTGGTGGAGGAGTCCCGCGCCGAGGTCAAGCGCGTCCTGGACGGTGAGGACGACCGGCTCCTGGTCGTCGTCGGCCCCTGCTCGGTGCACGACCCCGAGTCCGCCCTGGACTACGCCCGCCGGCTGGCCGAGCTGGTGCCGTCCCTGCGCGACGACCTGTGCGTGGTGATGCGCGTGTACTTCGAGAAGCCGCGCACCACCGTCGGCTGGAAGGGCCTCATCAACGACCCGCACCTGGACGACACCTACGACGTCCACCACGGCCTGCGCACCGCCCGCAAGCTCCTCCTCGACATCAACTCCCTCGGCCTGCCCGCCGGGACCGAGTTCCTCGACCCCATCACCCCGCAGTACATCGCCGACGTCGTCTCCTGGGGGGCCATCGGCGCCCGGACCACGGAGAGCCAGGTGCACCGCCAGCTCAGCAGCGGCCTGAGCACCCCCGTGGGCTTCAAGAACGGCACGGACGGCGACGTGCAGGTCGCGGTGGACGCGGTCGGCGCGGCCTCCGCCTCGCACACCTTCTTCGGCGTCGACCCGGCCGGGGCCGGGTCGGTCGTCGTCACGGAGGGGAACCCGGACTGCCACGTGATCCTGCGCGGCGGCCGCAGCGGTCCCAACTTCGACGCGGCTCCGGTCGGGGCCGCCCTCGACGTCATCGAGAACGCGGGCCTGCCCCGGCGCCTCATGATCGACGCCAGCCACGCCAACAGCGGCAAGGACCACAAGCGCCAGCCGGGCGTGGCCTCCGCGATCGCGGCCCAGGTCGCCGCGGGTCAGAAGGGCGTCATCGGCGTCATGCTGGAGAGCTTCATCGTCGAGGGCGCCCAGAAGCTCGGCGACCCCGCCGACCTCACCTACGGTCAGTCGATCACCGACAAGTGCATGGGGTGGGAGACCACCGGCGAGGTGCTGAACCAGCTCGCCGAGGCCGTGCGCAAGCGCCGCGAGAACGCCGCCTGAGGCACCCGGGGCGCCCCGGGTCGGGGCGCCCGTCCGGGGCGGAGGGGCCCGGCGGACGCCGTCCGCGGACGCGGCCGGTTCCGCGACGGCGGCCGGTTCCGCGGTCGGAGCCGGCCGCCGGTCCGGGGCTGACCTCCGGCGCCCGCCCCGCCCCGCTGCTCCGTATGGCGCCCGGGGGCCGCCGACCGGTCCTCAGGAGGTCCTGATGTCCTTCACGACCCGGCCGCCCTGCACCACCATCACCACGCGCCCCGGGTCCCCGAGCAGGGCGACGTCGGCCAGCGGGTCGCCGTCGCACACGACCAGGTCGGCGAGCTTGCCCGCCTCCACGGTCCCCACCCGGTCCGCCGTACCGAGCAGTTCGGCGGCGTTGCGGGTGCCCGCCACGATCGCGTCCATGGGGCTCATCCCGACCGACACCAGGTGGCGCAGCTCGTTCAGGTTGCGCCCGTGCTCGGAGATGCCCGCGTCCGTGCCCATGGCGACCCTCACGCCCCGCCGCACGGCCTCGGCGATCCGCTCGAAGGTGCGCTCGGCGAGGGCGCGCTTGGTCTCCACCGCCTTCCTCGTCATCAGGTGGACGCGGTCCTCGAAGTCGAAGGTGGCCAGCGTCGGGACCAGGAAGGTCCCCCGCTCCAGCATCAGGTCGATGCCCTCGTCGTCCACCAGGTAGCCGTGCTCGATGCTGGCCGCCCCGCCCAGGACCGCGTTGCGGATGCCCGCGGCGCCCTGCGCGTGGGCGGCGACCGGCCGACCGCCGTGGCGGGAGGCCTCCTCCACGATGACCGCGATCTCCTCCGTCGTCAGCCCCTCGTCGTCGGGGGTGTCCGACGGGCTCGACACCCCGCCCGTGGCGCACACCTTGATGACGTCCGCGCCGTCGCGCATGAGGCGCCGCGCGGCCACCCGCGCCTCCTGGGGGGAGTCGACGATCTCGGTCACCGACAGCCCGTGCGCGTGGGGGTCGTGGCCCGAGGGGAGCGTGAAGTCGGCATGGCCGCCCGTGTGGCTCATCAGCCGCAGCGCCACACGCATGCGCGGGCCGGGCACGAGCCCGCTCTCCTGCGCGGTGCGGAACCCGGCGTCGGCCCCGCCCAGGTCGCGCACGCCGGTCACGCCCGCCGCGAGGGTGACCCGCATGCGCTCGGCGGTCTCCAGCGCGTGCAGGCTCAGCGGGATGTCGGCGTGGTTGACCGCCAGCGCCCGGCCGTCGGCCACGCCGAGGTGCACATGGGTGTCGATGAACCCGGGCAGGACGGTGCGCCCGCCCAGGGACACGGTCTCCGTCGCCCCGTCGGCCTCCGGGGCCCCGGCCGCGGGGCCGGCGTAGGCGACCGTGCCGTCCTCGACCAGCACGGCGGCGTCGGCGACCGGGCCGGCCCCGGTCCCGTCGATCAGGGTCAGGTCTCGGTACAGGGTCCTGGTGCCGGTCATGACGACTCCTCACGTCGGTGCTGCGCGGCGGCGCCGCGCGGTGCGGCGGTGTGGGTGGTGCGGGTGGTGCGGGTGGTGCGGACGGTGCGCGTCCCCGGCGGGGAGCGCCCGGGACGTGCGGGGCCGGGGCCCGCGGACGCGGGCCCCGGCCGGGCGGTCGGATCAGATGCGCACGTTCATCCCGGGGCCGACGGGGATGCCGCCGAAGTAGAACACGGCCAGCACGCCGATCCACAGGACGGTGAACACGACCGTGAAGGGCAGGCACCGGGCGATCACGGTGCCGATGCCCGCCCTGGGCTCGTAGGCGCGCAGGAACCCCAGCATGATCACCAGGTACGGGCTGAGCGGTGACAGGACGTTCGAGGTCGAGTCGCCGATGCGGAAGGCGGCCTGGATGAACCCGGGCTCGTAGCCGAGCAGCGCGAACATCGGCACGAAGACCGACGCGAGCAGCGCCCACATCGCCGACCCGGAGATGATGAACAGGTTCACCATGAACGCCAGGAGGATGAAGCACAGGATCGCGCCGAAGCCCGTGAACCCGGTCGCCTCCAGGCCCTCCGCCCCCTGGATGGCGATCCAGCTGGACATGTTGGTCCAGTTGAACAGCGCCAGGAACTGCGCCATCACGAAGGCCAGCACGATGAACGGCGACATCTCCTTGACCGTCTGGCCCATCACGAGGGCCAGGTCCGCCCCCTTGCGGATGCTCCCGGTCACGACGCCGTAGGTGACGCCGGGGAGGAGGAGCACCATGAAGACGATGAAGACCACGGAGCCGAGCAGCGGGGACTCCGGCAGGAAGGCGCCGTCCTCGTTGCGCATCGGCGCCCCCGGGGGCAGGCACAGGGCGAGGACCGCCGCGGCGGTCAGCAGCAGGGCCGCCCCGGCCCGGCGCAGGCCGCGCCGCTCGGTGTCGGTGAGGTTCGGGTCCATGACCTTGGCCTCGGACTCCTCGGTCCCCGCCTCGGCCCGGACCTTGTCGCGGGCGATCCCCCGGCGGACCAGGGACGGCTCCAGGACGCGGTCGATCATGAACCCCGCAGCGAAGCTGAGGATCAGCGCGATGGCGAGGGTGATGAAGTAGTTGGAGATCGGGCTGACGTAGGTGCCCAGGCCCAGCGGTTCGGCGGCGGCGTTGGTGACGCCCGAGAGCAGCGCGTCGGTGCTGGTGACGAAGGGGCTGCAGCTGAACGCGGCCGTGGCCGCCGCGTAGGCGCCGAGCAGGCCCGCCACCGGATGCCGCCCGGCGGCCTTGAACACCATGGCGGCCAGCGGCGGGATGACCACCATGGCCGCGTCGCTCATGATGCTGCCGGAGACCGCGACGAACGAGGCCACGTAGGGCAGCAGCCAGCGGGGGGCGCCGCCGAAGGCGCGCCGCACCAGCGCGGTGAGCAGCCCGGTCCGCTCGGCCACGCCGACACCGAGCAGGACGGTCAGCACGACGCCGAGCGGCGGGAACGACACGAAGTTGGTGACCAGGGACGTGGTCAGCCAGGTGATGCCCTCGGCGGAGAAGAAGCTCCTGACGGGCTGGACGCCGTCCTCGCTCCCGGGCACCTCGACCGTGGCCCCGCTGAGCGACATGACCGTCGACAGGACCGCGATGATCGCGAAGAGGATCAGGAAGAGGACGAAGGGGTCGGGGATCTTGTTGCCGACGCGCTCGATGCCGTCGAGGGAGCGCGCGAGGAGGCCGGGGCGCGCCTGGGCGGTCCCACCGCCGGTCGCGCCCTTCTTCGGGCTCTGCGTGGTCATGGTCACCTCACGGGGGGATGGGGGGCGGGGGCTGGGGGGCTCAGGCGGTGGCCGGCGGCCGGCCGGGGGCGGTGGTGTCCTTGTGGACGACGCCGTCCTTGACGACCACCGTGATGTTGGCCGGGTCTCCCGGCAGCGTGATGTCCTCCAGGGGGTCGCCCGCGCAGACGACGATGTCCGCGCGCTTGCCGACCTGGAGGGTGCCGACCCGGTCGGCGACGCCGAGGAGCTCCGCGGCCTCGCGGGTCCCGGCGAGGATCGCGCCCATGGGGGTCATGCCGTGCTCGACGAGCAGGGCCAGCTCGTGGAGGTTGCGGCCGTGCGGGAAGATGCCGGAGTCCGTGCCCAGGGCGACGCGCACCCCGGCGGCCACGGCGGCGGAGATGTTCTCGCCGAGGTGCTCCTGGAGCCTGAGCTTCTTCTCCACCGCGTAGCCCGCCGACTTCGCGGGGTCGGGCGGCGTGGTGGCGGTGGCCAGGGTGGGGACGAGGAAGGCTCCGTCGCGGAGCATCGCCTCGATGCCCTCGGCGTCGATCTCGTAGCCGTGCTCGATGCTCGTGACACCGGCGGCGAGGGCGTTGCGGATGCTGCGGGCGCTCTGGGCGTGGGCGGCGACCGGGATCCCGTGCGCGGCGGCCTCACGGACGACGACCGTCATCTCCTCGATGTTGAGCCCGTCGTGCCAAGGGGTGTCCTGGGGGCTCCACACGCCCCCGCCGGCCATGACCTTGACGACCCCGGCGCCCTTGCGCATGACCTCGCGTGTGCCGCGCAGCGCCTCGGCGGCACCGTCGGTGTTGATGGACACCGCGCCGCCGGGGCCCAGGACGGTGCCGAAGTCGAACCCGCAGCAGGTGCGGAAGTCGCCGTGGCCGCCGGTGGGCCCGAGCGCGCGGTACGCGGTGGTGATGCGGGGGCCGGCGACGATGCCCTCCTCGACCGCGCGGACCACCGCGAGGTCGAGGCCCGCGAGGTCGCGGACGCTGGTCACGCCGGCGTCGAGGGTGGCGCGCAGCCGGGGGATGGCCGTGTAGTAGCCGTAGTGCGGCGGCTGGTGGAGGAACGCGGCGGGGTTCATGCCGTCGCCCCCCATGGTCATGTGCACGTGGGCGTCGACGAACCCGGGGAGGACGGTGCCGCCGCGGGCGTCGATCTCCCGGTGCGGCGCGGTGATCTCGGGCGCGTCGGCGGCGGGTCCCATCCAGTCGATGCGGCCGCCGCGGGCCACGACCACCCAGTCCTCGCGCGGTCCGGCGCCGGTCGCGTCCACGACCGTCCCGTTGCGAAAGACGACAGCGGTGTCCTCCGAAGCCATCGGCGCCACCTTCACCCTTCTCCTCGCCAGGTCTCGGACATTGATTCCACAATGCGAAATCAATGCTCCGGCCATGGTTAACATTCTGGAAATACGCAGCTCAGAGCCGTTTGACGGCTGTGCGAAAACCTACGCTCGGCCACCCCTAAGATGCCCAGATCGCCGGAAAAGAGTTTTTCGAGGTCGCTGATGCAGGAATCCACCACACCCAACGAGTTCGACCTGTCGCTGGTCAACGCCCTGCAGATGGCGCCCCGCGCCTCCTGGGCCGAGCTGTCGCCGATCCTGGAGGCGGACCCGACCACGCTCGCGCGCAGGTGGAGGCGGTTGGAGGAGGAGGGGCTGGCGAGGATCGCCGTCTTCCCGCGGCAGCGCGTGATGGCGCGGCGCAACCTGTCCTACGTCGAACTCAGCTGCCGCAACGGCACCGTCGAGCGGGTGGCCGCCGCCCTGGCGCAGGACCGGGACACCCTCAGCATCCAGTTCGTGGCCGGGTCGCACCAGCTGATGCTCACCGTGGTCCCCGGCGCGGGACTGGCCGACTACCTGCTCAACTGGGTCGGCGGGTTCCCCGACGTGGTGTCCTACCGGGTGCACGTCGTGACGGAGGTGCCCCGGGAGGCCTACCTGTGGCAGGTCCGCGCCCTGTCCCCGCACCAGCGGCGCCGGCTGCGGGCCCTCTCCCCCGTGCGGGGACCCGGGCCGGGCGACGAGCGCGTCACACCCCTCGACCAGCGGATCATCGACCTCCTGTGCGTCGACGCGCGCCTCGGGTACCAGCACATCGCCGAACGCCTCGACATCGCGCCCACGACCGCCGCGCGGCGCGTCAACCGGCTCCTGCGCCAGGCGCTCGTCGGGCTGCGCTGCGACATCTCCCGCGCCCGCATGGGCTGGCACGCGGCCGCCACCCTCTGGGGAACCGTCGACCCCCGCGTCCTGGAGGGCGCCAGCGACCTGGGCGAGCGCATCCCCGAAGTACGCCTGTGCACCACCATCGCCGGGCCCGAGAACACCCTCTTCATCCTGTGGCTGCGCAACGCCCCCGACCTGACCCGGGTGGAGCGCCAGCTCCTGGAGGAGCTGCCCGGCCTGCGCATCGCGGACCGGCGGATGACCCTGCGCACCTTCAAGTTCATGGGCGGGGTGATGGACGCCGAGCAGCGCTTCACCCGCTCGGTCCCCGTCCAGCTGCTCCCGGCCGGGACCCCCTGACGGCGGCGCGCCCGGTCAGTCCCCGGCGGCCCCGCCCGGCAGCGCGCCCAGCTCCACCAGCAGCTCCCGGGCCAGGGGCTCCCGCAGCTCCGCGTTCGCGTCGTCGTCCATCTCGATGCGCAGGGCGAACGTGTACAGGTCCTCCCCGCGCTCCACCCAGCCGACCCACCAGCCGGGGGCCGGATCGACGTCCACCGCCCAACCGCTCTTGGCGAAGAGCGCGTGGCCGTCACCCTCCTCCACCAGGGCGATCTCGCGCAGCGCCTCCTGGTGGGCCGCGTCCACCGGCAGCTCCGAACGGGCCAGCGAGGCCAGGAACTCGGTCTGCTCCACGGCGGAGACCTCCAGCGGACCGTCCAGCCAGAACCGGTCCTCCACGTCCTCGCCGCCGATGTCCCGGTTCCCGTAGTCGAAGCGGTCCACCCAGGCCGCCATCCGCTCGTGCCCCACCCTGCGGGCCAGCTCCTGGTAGACGGGGAAGTTCGAGGCGGGGAACGCCTCCCTCAGGGACATGTCCTGTTCCCACGCCTCGACGGGCTGCGGCCCGCCGCCGTGGGGCAGCACCTCGTCCAGTCCCGACACCGCGCCCGTCTCCAGGCCGATCAGGGTGTTGGCCAGCTTGAACGTGGACGCGGGCACCGCGCGCTCGTAGGCCGCCTCCGCCCCGACGAGGGTCGACTCCCTGGCACGGGTGTCGTGGAGCACGAACGTGCCCTCCACGCCGGCCTCGGCGAACACCGACTCCAGGTCCTGGCGCTCCACCGCGGCGACGTCGCCCCGCCGCTCGTGCGCGCTCGCCTCCAGCCGCCCCTCGGACGGCGCCTCCGGCCCGCCACCGCCGCCCTGCGCGCACCCGCTGCCCGCGGTCAGCCCGAGGACGCACGCCGCGGCCAGCACCGCCGTGCCGTGCACGGCCGCCGGCCGCCCCCCTCGGCGCGCCGCCCGCGCCCGTCCGCCCGTCTCCCGGTTCCCGTCGGCTCGCACCCGTCATCCCTCCCACGCAGGAAGTCCGTCCCCGGCTCACGCTAACCCCCGGAGCCCCCCTCCGCGACGGGTTCGGCCCGACTCCCGCGGCCGGGCAGCGGCTCCCCCCGGGGCCGTGCCGCGCCCCGCCCCCGGCTCCCGCCCCGGCCCGGGCACCTTTGGGGGCCGTGTGCGCCCGCTGCTAGGCTGAACGTGTTGCTGACCCCGTACGGGAGAGTGCCCGCGTAGCCATCTCGGGCCGCCGAAGGAGCAATCCCTCCCCACGACAACCTCTCAGGCACAGCGGACCGTACGGGCGAGACCACTCTGGAAAGCAGGGACCAGCGTCCCTCGCCGAAGGTGCAAGCCACGCCGAGCGCGCGGCGAAGCTCTCAGGCACAGATGACAGAGGGGGAGGATGGCAACGCCTCTGCACGACACGACGCCCATCCTCTCGGGAGTGCCCATGTCCGATCCCGCATCAGCGCCGCGCGCCACCGCGCTCCGCGAGGTCCACGAGAAGGCCGGCGCCACGCTGGTCGACTTCGCCGGATGGCTCATGCCGCTGCGCTACGGCAGTGAGACCGCCGAGCACAAGGCGGTCCGCGAGGCCGCCGGGCTCTTCGACCTCTCCCACATGGGCGAGATCCGCCTCACCGGCCCGCAGGCCGCCGAAGCCCTCGACTTCGCCCTGGTCGGCCACCTGTCCCAGGTCAAGGTCGGCCGTGCCCGCTACACCATGATCACCGACGCCGGGGGCGGCGTCCTGGACGACCTCATCGTCTACCGGCTGGGGGAGGGGGAGTACCTCGTCGTGGCCAACGCCGCCAACGTGCCCGTGGTCGCCGCCGCGCTGGCCGAACGCGCCGAGGGCTTCGACGTCGAGGTGGCGGACGAGTCCGCCGACCACGCCCTGATCGCGATCCAGGGGCCGCGCGCGGTCGAGATCCTCGCGCCGCTCACCGACGCGGACCTGGACGGCATCCGCTACTACGCGGGGTACGAGCACACCGTCGCCGGCCAACCCGTCCTGCTCGCACGCACCGGGTACACCGGCGAGGACGGCTTCGAGATCTTCGTCCGGCCCGCCGCGAAGGCCCCCCTGGTCTGGGACGCCCTGATGGCCGAGGGGGAACGGCACGGGCTCGTCCCGGCCGGGCTGTCGGCCCGCGACACCCTCCGCATGGAGGCCGGGATGCCGCTGTACGGGCAGGAGCTCACCGCGGAGCTCACCCCCTTCGACGCCGGGCTGGGCCGCGTGGTCAAGTTCGAGAAGGAGGGCGACTTCGTGGGCCGCGGCGCCCTGGAGGAGGCCTCCCGCACCGCCCGCCCCCGCCGCCTCATCGGCCTCGTCGCGCGCGGGCGCCGCCCGCTGCGCAAGGGCCAGGACGTCCTCCGCGACGGCGAGACCGTCGGAACCCTCACCAGCGGCGCGCCCTCCCCCACCCTGGGCCGCCCCATCGCCATGGCCTACGTGGACGGCGACCTCGACACCTCGACCGGCGCGTTCACCGTGGACGTGCGCGGAAGGGGCGAGGACGTCGACGTGGTCGAGCTGCCGTTCTACAAGCGGCAGCCGTAGCAGCAGGGGCCTTCACACCCCGAAGGCCCGCGCGCCCCGCGCGGCCGGATCCCCTGACCGGGGACCGGCACGCACGGGGCGCGACCGGGCGTAGGCCGGGCCGGGCAGCACAGGTGCACGGCAGGAAAATGGAACACCTCCAAGGAGAGTTGAAGTGAGCGTTCCCACGGAGCTGGGTTACACGGCCAAACACGAGTGGGTCGCGGTCGAGGACGGGATCGCCACCGTCGGGATCACCTCGTTCGCCGCCGAGTCCCTGGGCGACATCGTCTTCGTCGAGCTGCCCGAGGTCGGCAGCGAGGTGACCGCCGGTGAGCCGAGCGGCGAGGTGGAGTCCACCAAGTCCGTCAGCGACATCTACTCGCCGGTCAGCGGCGAGGTCGTCGAGGTCAACGCGTCCCTCGAGGACGCGCCCGAGACGATCAACACCGCCCCCTTCGAGGGCGGCTGGCTGTTCAGGGCCCGGCTCGCCGAGGAGCCCTCCGGGCTGCTCTCCGCCGAGGAGTACACGAAGCTGACCGAAGGCGAGGAGTAGGCCCCCGATGGCTACTGACAACACGCTCAACCAGACACTGGGCGAACTGGACCCCGAGGTGTCGGCCGCGGTCGACGCGGAGCTGGCCCGCCAGCGCGACACCCTGGAGATGATCGCCTCGGAGAACTTCGCCCCGCAGGCGGTGATCGAGGCACAGGGCACCGTCCTGACCAACAAGTACGCGGAGGGCTACCCCGGCCGCCGCTACTACGGCGGGTGCGAGCACGTCGACGTCGTCGAGCAGCTCGCGATCGACCGCGCCAAGGCGCTGTTCGGCGCCGAGCACGCGAACGTGCAGCCTCACTCGGGCGCGCAGGCCAACACGGCCGTGTACTTCGCGCTGCTCAAGCCGGGCGACACCATCCTGGGCCTGGACCTGGCCCACGGCGGCCACCTCACCCACGGCATGCGGATCAACTACTCCGGCAAGATCCTCAACGCGGTCGCCTACCACGTGCGCGACGAGGACGGCACCGTCGACTACGACGAGGTCCAGGCGCTCGCCAAGGAGCACCAGCCGAAGATGATCGTCGCCGGCTGGTCGGCGTACCCGCGCCAGCTGGACTTCGCCCGCTTCCGGGAGATCGCGGACTCCGTCGGCGCCCTGCTGATGGTGGACATGGCGCACTTCGCCGGCCTGGTCGCCGCCGGGCTGCACCCCAACCCGGTACCGTTCGCCGACGTGGTCACCACCACCACGCACAAGACGCTGGGCGGGCCGCGCGGCGGCATGATCCTCGCGAAGTCGGAGTACGGCAAGAAGATCAACTCCGCGGTGTTCCCCGGCATGCAGGGCGGCCCGCTGGAGCACGTGATCGCCGCCAAGGCGGTCTCGTTCAAGGTCGCCGCGGGCGAGGAGTTCGCCGAGCGCCAGCGCCGCACCGTCAGCGGTGCGCGCCTGCTCGCCGAGCGCCTCACCCGGCCGGACATGGCCGAGGCCGGCGTCAAGGTCGCCTCCGGGGGCACGGACGTGCACCTGGTCCTGGTCGACCTGGTGGACTCCCGGCTCAACGGCCAGGAGGCCGAGGACCGCCTGCACGGCATCGGGATCACGGTCAACCGCAACGCGGTGCCCAACGACCCGCGCCCGCCGATGGTCACCTCCGGTCTGCGGATCGGCACCCCGGCCCTGGCCACCCGCGGGTTCGGCGACGAGGACTTCGCCGAGGTCGCCGACGTCATCGCCGAGGCGCTCAAACCGGAGTTCGACGCCGACGCCCTGAGCGGCAGGGTCCGTGCCCTGACCGCCAAGTACCCGCTCTACCCCAACCTGTAGGGCGCCCGCCGTGCGGGGCCCCGGGCCCCGCACGGCACCCCTGCTCCCCGGGCCCTGTACTCAACGAGGAGGACAGCCATGGCCATCAGCGCGTTCGACCTGTTCAAGATCGGCATCGGGCCGTCCAGCTCGCACACGGTCGGCCCGATGAAGGCGGCCCGCACGTTCGCCACCGGGCTGCGCGAGGCGGGCACGGCCGACCGGACCGCCCGTGTCCGGGCCGAGCTGTACGGATCCCTGGCGCTCACCGGCAAGGGGCACGGCAGCGACACCGCCGTGGTGCTGGGGCTGATGGGCCACACCCCCGAGCACGTGGACGTGGACGGGGTTTCCGAGCTCGTCGAGGGGGTCCGGGACGACCGGGGCCTGTACCTGGGCGGCCCGGACGGGCCGCGGGTGGCCTTCGACCCGGCCGTGGACATCGACTTCCGCCGCCGGGAGAGCCTGCCCGACCATCCGAACGGGATGCGGTTCGCGGCCCTGGACGCCGACGGGGGCGAACTGGCCTCCAAGGTGTACTACTCGGTGGGCGGCGGCTTCGTCGTGGACGAGCGCGCCGCCGGAGCCGACCGGATCACACCCGACGCCACCGTCGTCCCGCACCCGTTCGACAGCGCCGAGGAGCTGCTGGCGATCTGCGCGGAGACGGGGAAGTCGATCAGCGCGGTGATGCTCGACAACGAGCAGGCGTTCGGACGCACCCCCGAGCAGATCCGCGAGGAGCTCCTGGTCATCTGGACCGCGATGCGCCAGTGCGTGCGCCGGGGCGTGATGACCGAGGGCAGCCTCCCCGGCGGCCTGAAGGTGCCGCGCCGGGCGCACCGCCTGTACCGGCAGCTGGGCGGGAACTGCGACGAGGCGGGCCTGCTGGCGCCGACCGGGGTGGACCCCGACCCGATGCGCGGCAGCGACTGGATCACCCTGTACGCCCTGGCCGTCAACGAGGAGAACGCGGCGGGCGGCCGTGTGGTGACCGCGCCGACCAACGGCGCCGCGGGCATCGTCCCGGCCGTGCTGCACTACTACCTGCACTTCAGTCCGGGGGCCGGCGACGAGGGCGTGGTGCGCTTCCTGCTCACGGCCGCCGCGATCGGCATCCTGTTCAAGCAGAACGCGTCGATCTCGGGCGCGGAGGTCGGCTGCCAGGGCGAGGTGGGATCGGCCTCCTCGATGGCCGCCGCCGGCCTGGCGGAGGTCCTGGGCGGCACCCCGGCCCAGGTGGAGAACGCCGCCGAGATCGCCATGGAGCACAACCTGGGGCTGACCTGCGACCCGATCGGCGGCCTCGTGCAGGTGCCGTGCATCGAGCGCAACGCCCTCGCCTCCGTGAAGGCGATCAGCGCGACCCGCATGGCGCTGCGCGGCGACGGCAGCCACTTCGTGTCGCTGGACAAGGTCATCCGCACCATGCGCGACACCGGCCGCGACATGATGGACAAGTACAAGGAGACCTCGCGCGGCGGCCTCGCCGTCAACGTCATCGAGTGCTGAGGGCTTTCCCGACGAAACTGTTAACACGCTTGCGCACTGGAATGCGCTTGCGCGACGAGAGCGCCGTGTGTACCGTTGTCATCGACAGACGGTACACGCGGTCGCATTCGCGACGAGACGGTCTTCGGGGTCTGGACAGTGCCGCCCCGGAAAAAGCCGTGCCCCGGGTGGCGTGCTGAGCAGAGGCGAACCCGGGGCTTACAGAGGCAACGATACCAAACCCCCTCGCCCCCTGTCCTCTCGTGCCCTCGGCCGAGATAGAACGAAGGTCGTCGTGAGCACCGATATCCCGGACTGGATGGTCTCCGCGTACTCCTCCGCGCGCCTCGCGCCCTACCTTCGACACAGCCAGGACGACGCCGTCCGGGCGGTCAACCTCTACCACTGGAACGTCATGGTCTCCGCGGCCTTCTACGGCCCGCTGCACACGTTCGAGCTGACATTGCGCAACTCCCTCCACGACCGCCTGAGCGACCACTTCGGGCAGGAGGACTGGTGGAACAAGGCTCCGCTGGACAACGAGGGCCGGCGCCTCGTCCGCCAGGCGTGGTCCCGCTGTGGCCGTTCGGCCACTCCGGACGACATCGTCACCGAACTGTCCCTGGGGTTTTGGACCTCGCTGCTCGCCCGCAGGTACGACCGTGACCTCTGGGTCCCCGTCCTCCACCGCGCGTTCCCCGGCTACCGAGGACCGCGTCGCGTCCTCCAGGACAAGCTCTACTCCCTGCGGCTGCTGCGCAACCGCATCATGCACCACGAGCCGATCCACCACCGCCACCTGGAAGCGGACCACGCCAAGCTCTACCTCGTGCTCTCGTACGTCAACCCCGCTGCCGCCTCCGGCGTCAAGCCCCTCGACCGCGTCCCCGAGGTGCTTCTGGTCAAGGACCGGGTGTGCCGGGGCGAACTTCCGCCGAGCTTCTGAGGAAGGACACCATGGACGAGCACGCCTCAGGGCTCGTGTCACGTGCGCAGCTCGCCAGGTACGCCGGGGTCAGCCGCGCGGCGGTGACCAACTGGGCCAAGCGCGGACCCGACTTCCCCGAACCGGCGGAACCGGGCAAGGAGCTGTTCGACCTCGGTCAGGTCACCGCCTGGCTGGCGGGGCGTACCATTCCCGCCGATGCACGCCGACCGGGCGAGGTGGCGGGTACGACCTACGCCGCACGGGTACGCGCCTCCCTGGCCGACCCGGATCCATCCCTTGTTCCCGCACGCGCGCCGGAGAGGAGGAACGCACCCGGGAAACAGGACCTGGAACGGGCCCTCTGGAGGATTCTGGACCACTTGCGCGGTCGTGCCTCCGTCGACGCCAATCTCAAGTTCCTTCTCCACCTGATCGACATCTCCGTTTCGCGAGAACAGGACTGGCGAGAACTCCTGCGCCAACCCACGTACTTCGGCACGGCCTCCTCCCTCATCTCCCTGCTTCCCGCGCGAAGGCACGGCTTGCCGGATCCGCCTGACCTACAGCACGCCCTGCCCGATGTCCTCCGAGAGGTCGAGGCGCTGGTCTGCGGCGGAGACCGGAGGGAGGAAGCCGCCGCGTTCTTCGACCATGTGCTCACCCGACTGACGGAGGTGACGGGCAAAGCCGGACAGATGTGGCAGACCCCAGCATCCGTTGTAGAGATCGCCGTTCGGATACTCGATCCACGAACGCCTCCCCGGGCTGTACACGACCCCTATTGCCGGACCGGTGAGTTCCTCATCTCCATGGAGCGGTGGCTTCGCACCAACCAGCCAACCTCCCGAGCCCGATTCAGCGGGATCCCGAGTTCGGATGAACTGTCGGACATAGCCGCAATGCGCCTGCGCGTCCACGGTGTGGAGGCCGAACTCGTGCCCGGCGCCAACCCCTACGGACTGCGGCATCGGGCCCGGGCCGACCTCGTCCTGGTCAACCCGCTGTTCAATCTGCGCTGGGCGACCGATCAGCACCTCGACGACGACCCGTATCACCTTCCCTATGGGAGGCCCCCCCTCTCGAACGCGAACTTCGTGTGGCTGCAATCCGTCGCGACCACGCTCCGGCCGGGGGGGCGGGCCGCCGTCGTCATGCCGCCGAGCGCTGCTTCCTCCTCCCATCCCGGGGAACAGGCCATCCGCGCGGCCATGGTGGAGGACGGTGTGGTGGAGGCCGTGGTGTCACTTCCGGACCGGCTCTTCCAGAACACGGGCGTCCCCGTCGACATCTGGCTTCTGCAAAGGCCGGCCGGCACCCCTCCCGAGGTCCTGTTCGTCGACGCGCGGAAGCTGGGAACGGTGTCCCGCACCGAACGCAGCCTTGCCCCCGGAGAAATCGACGACATCGTTTCGACCGTAACGGCCTGGCGCGGAGGCGCCCCCGCTTCGGGTATGGGCTGCGCCGTCGGCCTGGACAAGATCCGTGAGCGGAACCACTCCCTCCTCCCCGCCTCCTATGTCCCACCTCCTGTCCAGGTCCTCGATGTGGACGAGGAGAGGGAGAGGTTCGAGGCCCTCAACCGCCGACTGCGCCTGCTGGAGAAAAGACTGGCGGCCACCGACGCCCCTGTCAGCCGCTTGATCGAGGAGACACGGCGATGGACACGGCCTTGAACGAAGCGAATACCGACGACCAGGTGGAACGCCCCCTGGGAGAAGTCTGTGAGGTTCAGGCCGGGACTTCGGGGAGGGGCACTTCTTCCCAGGGCTTCTCCGACCGGGGGACACCCCTGGTCCGCCCGCTCAACATCGTCGAATCACGCATCTCGGAGCACGGCCTGGTTCACGTGTCCGAGGAGAACGCCGCTCATCTGGGCCATAGGTACCGCCTGCTGGCGAACGACATCGTGACGGCGCGCACCGGTACCCTCGGCAGATTCGCGCTGGTCGAGCAGGAGCAGCAGGGGTGGCTGATGAGCGGCCAACTCCTGCGGCTGCGCCCTTCGGCAGCAGTCGACCCGCACTATCTCGTGCATTACCTGGCTCTGCCCCGGACCCGGGCCTGGATCGACGCGCACACCTCCGGCAGCACCGTTCCCTCGATCACCCGGAAGACGGTGGAGTCGCTTCCAGTGCGCCTTCCGCCTCTGAACGTCCAGCGGAGTATCGGGGAGAGACTGGAGCTTCTGGATGCGCGGGTCCGGCTGCAGTCCGAGATCCTGGAGACCACACGAGAGCTTCGCTCCTCCCTGGCAGAACTGCTTTTCGCCGGGCGCTCCCTCCCCCCGAACGATTCCACCGGAACCTGAGGAGGGGGCCAGCCCGGTGAGGTACCGAGAACCAGAAGCCGAACCCATAGCGGGCCCGGGGCATCGGGCGGTTCAGACAGCCTCTGAACGATCGGAGGAGGCGGGGCGGACCTCCCCACGGAGGCCGACGACAACGGCTGGGGACGAGGGAGGGCGTCACCCCCCGGGGTCCGGGGCCGCTTCGGGGAACCGCTGTCGACCGTCGCACCTGACGAGGTCGTCCGCACCATGCGCGACACCGGCGGCGACATGATGGACGAGTACAGAGAGACCTCGCGCGGCGGCCTCGCCGTCAACGTCATCGAGTGCTGAGGCTTCGGCCGCCCGCGCCGCGAGCGCTCCCGGCGTCCCCGGCTGTCGGGGACGCCGGCCGGGCCGCGTGTGAGCGCGGCCCGGGGGCGGGTCACTTCGAGGCGTCGGCCTCGGCGCCGGCGTCGGCTTCGGGCGCCGCGACGGCGGCGGCCACCCTCTCCGGGTCCGGCGCCTTCGTGAGGAGGCTGACGGCGACCAGGGCGACCAGGGCCGCGGGCAGTGCCGCGATGACCCCGTTCAGGCCGGCCGGGGTCCCGGCCAGCTGCCAGCCGATGGTGGTGGCCGCGCCGACGACCAGGGCGGCGACGGCTCCGGCGGTGGTCGCGCGCTTCCAGAACAGCACCGACAGGACCACCGGGGTGATCGCCGCGCCGTAGACGGTGTACGAGTACATCTGGAGCTCGAGCACGGTCGGGAAGTACAGGCTCAGGGCCAGGCCCGCGAGCGCGATGCCCAGGACCGACAGCCGCTGGACCACGAGCTTGCTGCGCTCGCTCACCCGGTCCCCCACGAAGCGCGCGTACAGGTCGTAGGCGACGTTGGAGGCTCCGGACAGCATGTACGACGAGCCCGTCGTGATGACGAAGGCGACCGCGCCGGCCAGGATCAGGCCGCCCAGGACGGCGGGCAGGTAGCCCTCGGACGCCAGGCTCAGGACCGCCATGTCCCCGTTGATGCCGGGCATGAGGACGGCGGCGGCCGTGGCGAGCAGGACGACGGGGATGAAGACGAAGAAGCTGCCCACCAGCATGCCCATGGTGGACGACCTGGCCTCGCGCTCGTCCTTGGCGGCGGCGAGGCGCTGGTACATGTTCTGGTCGGCGAGGAGCAGCAGGAACAGCGGGAGGAAGTAGCCGAGGAGCTGGAGCGCGTTCAGTCCGCCGCTGAAGGTCCGCGCCTGCTCCGGCAGCCCGTCCCAGTAGGCGCCCGGACCGCCGACCGCGGCGAACACCAGGGGCAGCGCCATGCACAGGCCGAGAACGATGAGGATGGCGGACACGAAGTCGGTGTAGGCGACGGAGAACAGGCCGCCGCTGATCGTCAGCAGGGTCACGACGACGGCGATGAGCACGGTCCCCTGGGTGGCGGACAGCGGGGTGACCAGGCTGACGACGTACCCGCCGCCGACGAACTGCGAGGCGGTCAGGCCCAGGAAGGCGATGGTGGTGACCACCGCCGCGACGGTGCGGACCCCGATGCCGAAGCGCACCTCCAGCAGTTCGGGGATGGTGTGCCTGGACGCCCTCCGGATGCGGCGGGCCGCCAGGAGCAGGACGAGGATGCCCAGCGGGGTGCCCGCGAAGAAGACGAGCCCGGCCGTCGGCCCGTAGGTGTAGGCGAAGTTGGCGCCGCCGATGATGGTTCCGGACCCGACCCAGGTGACCAGCATGGTGGCGATCATGACCGGTCGGGGGAGGCTGCGTCCGGCGAAGAGGAAGTCGTCACCGCCGCGCAGCTTGCCGGAGCGCAGGAAGTAGAGGGCGATCCCCAGCATGGCCAGGATGTACACGGCGAGGATCACGAGATGGGTCGTCTGCATTGGCCACCTGCGAGGTTCGGTTCAGGGGATGGGCACGGGGGGAGACCACCGGCGGTGATCCGTCCGCCATGAAAGCAGTCGCGCCAGTGAAGTGCAACACTTATTGCAAAGAACGTGATCCTGATCACGTCACGTGCGCGTCACTCCGTCGCCGCAGGTCATCCACCCGGCCGTCGCTCAGAAGAGCTCCGACTCCTCCCACAGGCGCTCCGTGTCGCGCACGGCACGCAGCACCCCGTCCCCACCGATCCGCGCCAGTTCGGCCAGCACCGCGTGGATCACCGACATCGCCGGGACCAGCGAGGGGAACATGCCCACCCCCTCGCTCGGGACGAGCAGCAGGTGCGCGGCGCCCTCCGCCAGCGGGGAGTCCCTGCGGTCGGTGATGACCGCGACCGGCACCGACCGCTGCCCGGCGACCCTCACCGCGGCGCGCAGCGCGGTGGGCAGCCGCCACAGGTCGCACGCCAGCAGCAGGTCCTCCGGTCCCATCCGCCCCAGGGCGTTGACCAGCGCCGTTCCCCCGACGTCGAACCGCTCCACGTCGTAGCCCATGATCCCGGCGGCGTGCGCCAGTTGCAGGCCGGGCGCCGCGAAGGTGCCCGAACCCACCACCCTGGTCCTGCGCGCGGCGTGGATGGAGGCGGCGAGCGCGCGCACCCTGCCGGGTTCGAGCGTGAGCTCCAGGGTCCGCAGCCCCTCGCGGTCGGCGCGGACCGCCGCCCGGACCGGGTCGGCGTCGGACCCGGCGTGCTCGGCCAGCACCTCCCCCGCGCTGAGGGAGGCCAGGTAGCGCGAGCGCAGTTCGACGCGGAGCGCCGGCCAGCCGCTGAACCCGAGGGCCTGCGCGGCGCGGACCACCGTGGCGACGTTGACCCCGGCGCGCTCGGCCAGTTCCGCGGTGCTCGCGTAGGACGCGAACCTCGGCTGGTCCCGCAGCACCCTGACCACGCGCTCGGCCGCGCGGCCCAGGCGCCCGTCGCCGAGCGCGGCCTCGATCCAGTCCGCCATCACCCCTCCGTCCCGGCGCGGCCGGAACACCCCGGGCCGCGCGTCCACCAAGCGATACCACCCCCTGGCCGTCCGCGCGCCTTTGATGCAACATATATTGCAGATGCGTGGCCCACACGCCGAGCCGTTCCATCGGAGGTACACATGACCCGCCAGTCCCAGCCGCCGCTCCTCTTCACCGGGGCGGGCCTCCTCGACCCGGAGGCGGGCACCAGGACGCCGGACTCCTGGCTGCTCGTGGAGGACGGGCTCATCGCGGGCAGCGGCCGCGGCCCCGCCCCCGAGAAGGACGGGGCCGTCGAGGTCGTCGACCTGGGCGGAGCCACCCTCATGCCGGGTCTCATCGACGGCCACATCCACGCGACCGCCTTCAGCGCCGACCTCGGCGCGGCCATGGACCACTCGCCCTCCTACATCGCCAGCTACGCCGCCACGTCCCTCAACGCCATGCTCAAGCGCGGCTTCACCACCGTCCGCGACGTCGCCGGGGGCGACTGGGGCCTGGCCCTCGCGGTCGAGGAGGGGCTGGTCGACGGCCCCCGGCTGATGTTCGGCGGCAAGGCCCTCTCCCAGACGGGCGGGCACGGCGACTTCCGGGGCCCCGGCCGCCAGGGCAACGACACCCACGCCTGCTGCCCCGGCGCCGGCGTGGTCTGCGACGGCCCCGACGAGTTCCGCCGGGCCGCGCGCGAACAGCTCCGCACCGGCGCGCACCACCTCAAGATCATGCTGTCGGGCGGGGTCGCCTCCCCGACCGACCGCATCGACTCCACGCAGTCCTCCGAGGACGAGATCCGCGCCGTGGTGGAGGAGGCCGAGGCCGCCAACCGCTACGTCACCGGCCACGCCTACACCGCCCGCGCCGTCAACCGGGGCCTGCGCCTGGGCGTGCGCTGCATCGAGCACGGCAACCTCATCGATCAGAGCAGCGTCGAGCTGTTCCTGGAGCACGACGCCTTCCTGGTGCCCACGCTCGTGACCTACGAGGAACTGTCCCTCCAGGGCGCCGCCTACGGCCTGCCCGCCGCGAGCCAGGAGAAGGTCGACACCGTCCTCACCCGCGGCATGGACGCGCTGCGCATGGCGCACGAGGCCGGGGTGAACCTGGTCTTCGGCAGCGACCTGCTCGGCGGTATGCAGGACCGCCAGAGCCGGGAGTTCGCCATCCGCGGCCGGGTCCAGCCCGCCGCCGACGTCCTGCGCTCGGCCACCGTCAACGCCGCCCGGCTCCTCGGCCTGGAGGGCGTCGTCGGCACCCTGCGCGACGGCGCCCGTGCAGACCTGCTGGTCGTGGACGGCGACCCCCTCGCCGACGTCGGGGTGCTCGCGGATCCCGAGCGCAACGTGCGCACCGTCCTTCGCGACGGCCGCGTGCGGCACGAGCGCGGCGACGCGGACGCCGCCCTGGCGTAGGCCGTGTTCCGCGGGTCGTCCCGGGCCCGCGGCGATCGGCGCGAGCGCCGGGCCCACCGAAAGCACCCACGGACCACGCCCAGGTGTGCTGGCCACTGAGGTCGGGAACCGCCCACCCCGCCCGGCCCAAGCGAAGAGGGCCTCCGGTATCGGTGTGGATCGTCTGGATCTGCACCGACTCACCGGAGGACCCTTCGTGGTTCACACCACCCATGCCAACGCACCCCTGGCCCCGTGGGCGCCTCGCGCCGGCCCGCTGCGTGGTCGAGGACGGATGGTCGCCGCGCCGAGCCGGGGAGGGCCCGTGCGGGCCCTCCCCCTCAGGCAAGGCCCCGCCTGGGGTTCTTGGCCGGAGCGGTCATCGACATCCGCACGACGGCGGGCACCCTCTCCAGGTCGAGAGAGCTGCGCAGGTTCGCCAGGGCGTCCGAGCGCACCCGCTGCCACACCCCCCGTACGTCGGCGTCGTCGTCCAGGGTGAGCGCCAGCCGCAGGTGCGGCGCGTCGGAGGACTCCGTCAGCCTCGCACGTGCGCGGCGCACACCCGGGTAGTCCGCGACCTCCTGCTCCAGCGCTCCGCGGGCCACGCTCTCGGACATCTCCACCCGGCCGTCGTCGCCCTTGTCCAGGACCAGGCGCCCCACGGTGTCGTTGAGCCCCTGGATCATCAGCCAGCGCAACGCCAGGAACCCCGCGACGAACGCCACCGCGACCGCCGCGTACGGCACCCACGGCCGTCCGAGGAAGTCGGCCGCCGACGCGCTGAGCAGGGGGCGCTCCGCGAGGGACGCGCCGAACAGCCCGCGCCCCGCGGCGAGCGCCGCCAGCCCCGCGGCGAGCGGGACCGCGCCCACGACCGCGAGGCCCCAACGGTTCCCCCGGGCCGACCTGCGGGCCCTGTCTCGCACCACGGTCACACCTCCGCGTACCTGACATGGGTGGCGATCCGCATGCTGCGCAGCGGCGCCAGCTCCTCCAACCGCCGCTCCACGGCCGCGGTCACCTCCGCGGGCAGCCCCGCGGCCTCCCGCATACCGGTGCGCACGTGCACCCGTAGCCTGTTGCCCCGGACGGCGACGTTCACGGCGTCGACACCGCTGACCTCGTGCGCCGCCGCGGCCACCGCACGGCGCAGCGCGGGCCTGGTGAGCCCCACCACCAGTGCGGGGTCGTCGGTGCGCAGCGCGGTCCAGTGCCCGTGCCCGGGCGTGAGGGCTGCCACGATCAGCGCCAGGCCGATCAGCGCCAGGACGGCCGACGCGATCTGCACCGAGGGGGCGGACCAGGTGGTGGCCCCGGCATATCCGGTGGCCGCGCCCACCGGGATGAGCCGCAGCGGGCTCCCGGCGAGCGCGGAGATCACCTCGGCGGCGGCGACGACGGCCACGACGAGGATCACGAGCCCCGTGATCACCGCGGGCCACGACCTCCTCGGCCGGAAGGTATGGACCGCCACCCGCTTCGCCCGACGGTCGACGCCCTGGTCCGGGCGGCCGAGCACCTCTTCCACGGTGGTCATGTCAGCGCACCAGCTCCGCGATCTCGATGTCGATGTGGTGGACTTGCTTGCCGGTGGTCCGCTCGACCCGTTCCTTGACGTGTCCGCGGACACGGGCGGCGACCTCCCGTGCCGAGCGCGGGTAGCGCACGGTGATCCGCAGCCGCAGGAGGACCACGTCACCGCTCACCTTCGCCCGTGCGGCCCTCGACCTGGTCGCGCGGGCCCCCTCGACCTCGCGGACGGCCCGGGCCGCGACCTTCTCGACCACTCCGGGCTCGATGACGGTGCGGCCCGCGGGGCCGTGTCCGCGCTCGTGCCGCCCGTGGTCCGGCCCGCCGGGCGGGTGCTCCCTCTGCCTGGGGACCGTATCGGTCCGCACTCCGGCCACGACCGCTCCTTCCCTCCGGGGCGTGTGTGTCGGCGGCGCCCTCGCCCGTCCGAGGGGCCCGCCTCAGGCCGATCGCCGCGAGAACATCTCACCGAGGTCGATCTCGCCCTCCATCGCCCGGCCCGCGACGAACCCGACGAGGCCCAGAACCAGGACCAGCGCGAAGGCCGCGAACCCGCCGAAGGCGGCGGCGAGCCCCAGTACCGTCCCGTAGGACAGGCCGACGATGGGCCACATGGCTTCCCCCTCTTGTCCAGCACCTGTTGCTTCCACGTTCAGAGCCCCGTCCGGCTGCCGTCGCCGAGACCGGCGACCACGTCCTCCACCGAGATGTGGACGGTGCGGCCGCCGGCCAGCGGGGCCAGGCCCCGGCGCAGCTCGGCTGCGATCTCCGGCAGCGGTCTCCCGAAGCGGACCACGACGCCCACCTCGACCCCGTCCGAGCGCACCGCGACGCCGTGCACGCGTCCGCCGGGCACGGGGGTGGCCAGCGTTCCGAACCCTCCGGACGACAGCTCCACCACGTCCGGGAAGCGGACGGCCTCCTCGGCCACGCGCCGGGCCACCTCGCCCGGGTCCCCACCGCCGGCCGCCACTACCGGACCCGGGGCCCGGAGTCGTCGGAGTCGTCGTCCTGGTCCTCGTCGGGCAGGTGGATGTCGTCCACCCTGATGTTGATCTCGGTGACCTCCAGGCCGGTCATGCGCTCCACCGCCGTGGCGACGTTGCGCCGCACGGAGGCCGCGAGGTCCTGGATGGCGGCCCCGTACTCGACGACCAGGTCGATGTCCACGGCGGCCTGGCGCTCGCCCACCTCGACCGAGACCCCGCGCGAGACGGAGCCGCGGTCGGCGCCGCCGCCGGTCACGGCGTCCCTCACGGCGCCGACGGCGCGCGCCGTCCCGCCGCCCATCGCGTGGACGCCGCCGATCTCACGCGCGGCCATCCCGGCGATCTTCGCGACCACCCCGTCCGCGATCTGGGTGCGTCCTCCCCCGTCGCCGGAGGCGTCCCCCCTGCCCGCCTCGCGGGCGCCCGGCACCTTCGCTTCGGTCCTGATGTCCGACACTGGTCCCCCCCTGCGCAGTGTGCAGAAACCCCGTGGTCACAGCGGTCGTCAGCGCTTGAAGACGTTCTTGGCCTTCTCGCTCGCGTCCTTGGCCTTGTCCTTGGCCCGGTCGGCCTTGTCCTTGGCATCGGCCTTGGCCTGGTCCGCCTTGCCCTCGGCCTCCTTGCCGCGGTCCCCCGCGGCCTTGCCGTAGGCCTCCTTGGCCTTGCCGGCGGCGTCGTCGAAGTGCTTGCCCATGTTTTCTGCCCCCTCCTCCGAGCGCATTGCTCTCGGAGATTTCGGACCGAAACCCGGTATCTGCGCCAAGGGATGGCCAGATGAGTTCCGAACTAAACACACCATATACACACTGTACGTAGCGGCCAAGATACTTTGAGTAACGAATCGCTGGTCAGAAGAGGAGAGAGTCTTTCCCATCCCGCCTCCACGGGCACGACACACCCCTGCGTCGCGGGAAAACGAAAAGGGCGCCCCGGAAGGCGCCCCTGAGTCCGAAAAGCGGTCCCGCCCGGCGATCCGCCGGGGAGGCCGTGTCCCCGGCGTCAGCCGAAGACGACCGTCTTCCCCCCGTTGAGGAGGACCCGGCGCTGCGCGTGCCAGTTGACCGCGCGTGCCAGCGCCACCGACTCCAGGTCCCGGCCGATCGCGGTGAGCTGCTCCGGACTGTGCGTGTGGTCCACCCGGGACACCTCCTGCTCGATGATGGGCCCCTCGTCCAGGTCGGCGGTGACGTAGTGGGCCGTCGCACCGATCAGCTTGACCCCGCGCGTGTGGGCCTGGTGGTAGGGGCGCGCACCCTTGAAACTCGGCAGGAAGGAGTGGTGGATGTTGATGATCCGACCGGACATCTTGGTGCACAGCTGCTCGGAGAGCACCTGCATGTAGCGGGCCAGGACGACCAGGTCCACGTCGTAGGAGTCCACCAGCTCCAGGAGCCGCGTCTCCTGCTCCGGCTTGTTCCCCGCGGTGACCGGCAGGTGGTGGAAGTCCACGCCGTAGGAGTCCGCGAGGAACCCCAGGTCCGGGTGGTTGGACACCACGGCGGCGATGTCGGCGTCCAGGAGCCCGCTGCGCTGGCGGTAGAGGAGGTCGTTGAGGCAGTGGCCGAACTTGGACACCATGACGATCATGCGCGGGCGCACGTCGCGGGGGTTGAGCGTCCACTCGACGAACGCCTCGCCCGCATCGGACCCGAAGTCCCCCGCCAGCGCAGCGAACGCCCCGCGCAGCACGTCCTCGCCGACCGGCCCGTCGCCGCCCCGCTCCGCCACGAACTGCATCCGCAGGAAGAAGCGGCCCGTGTAGTGGTCGCCGTACTGCTGACTCTCGGTGATGTTGCAACCGTGGTCGGACAGCAGGTTGGCCACTGCCGCGACGATGCCCCTGCTGTCGGGACACGAAAGGGTCAGGACGTACTCGCGCTCACTCATGGGAAAGAACCATTCCTGGGGTCGGACCGGCTGATCAGCCGTGACGCCCCAGGATATCGACCCGGGCCGCCCGGCGGAGCGGTTCCGGGGCGTCGTCCCGGCCACAGGGTTCACCGAACCGTTCACTACCGGGAATATGAAACACATTCATGTTCTGGCATCCTCGGACGCATGACAAGCCTGCGTGAGAAGTACGAGGCCGCGACGCGCGAACTCCAAGCCCCCTTCGCCATGGTCGACCTGGCCGCCTTCCGCGCCAACGCGGCCGACCTCACCCGCCGGGCCCACGGCAAGCCCGTCCGCATCGCCAGCAAGTCCGTGCGCAGCCGTGCCCTGCTCCGCACCGCCCTCTCCCTCCCCGGCTACGCGGGGATCATGGCCTTCACCCTCCCCGAGGCGCTCTGGCTGGCCGAGGGCGACTCCGAGGGCCCCTTGGACGACGACATCCTCGTGGCCTACCCCACCGTCGACCGGGAGGCCCTCACCCGGCTCGCGGGGGACCCCGACGCCGCCCGGACCGTCACCGTCATGGTCGACGACACCGCCCACCTGGACCTGATCAGCGCCGCCGTGGCCGACGCGGCCGCCTCCGGCGCGCGCGGAGCCGGGGCCCCGCCCGTCCGCGTCTGCCTGGACATCGACACCAGCTGGCAGCCCCTCGGCTCCCGCGCCCGCATCGGCTCCTTCCGCTCCCCCGTGCGCACCCCCGCACAGGCGGCGGCGCTCGCCCGCGCCGTCGTCGAGCGGCCCGGGCTGGAGCTGGCCGGGATCATGGCCTACGAGGGGCAGATCGCCGGGGTGGGCGACGCCCCTCCCGGGCGCCCCCTGTACGCGCGCGTCCTGCGCGCCGTCCAGCGAAGATCGGCGGTCGAACTCGCCCGGCGCCGAGCCGCCGTCGTGCGGGCCGTGGGCGCCGTCGCCGACCTGCGCTTCGTCAACGGCGGCGGCACCGGCAGCCTCCACACCACCGGCCGGGAGAAGGCCGTCACCGAGCTCACGGCGGGGTCCGGCCTCTTCCACCCGCACCTGTTCGACCACTACCGGGCCTTCCGCGGCCGCCCCGCCGCCCTCTTCGCGCTCCCCGTCGTGCGCCGCCCCGCCCCGGGCGTGGTGACCGCCCTCGGGGGCGGCTACCCCGCCTCCGGGCCCGTCGACCCCCACCGGGCGCCCACCCCCCACCTCCCCGAAGGACTGTCCTACACGGCCAACGAGGGCGCGGGAGAGGTGCAGACCCCCCTCGTCGGCGCCGCGGCCGACGGCCTCGCCGTCGGCGACCGCGTGTGGATGCGCCACGCCAAGGCGGGCGAGCTCTGCGAGCGCTTCGACACCCTGCACCTGGTCGACTCCGACACCGGCGAGTACGTCGGCGCCGTCCCCACCTACCGGGGCGAGGGCCGGACCTTCCTCTGAGCCGGGCGGCGGCCCGGGCTCCGGGCCGCGCCACCGGCGCCCGCGGAGCGGCCCGGAGCCGGCGGGGTCCGCCGTCCCCGCGCGCCCGCCACGGGGGCTGCCCCCGGTCCGCCGGGCCGGAGCCGCCTGATCGGAGCCGCCTGAACACGGGACCGCCCGTACGACGAGGGGCCCGTGCGCCGAGCGCACGGGCCCCTCCCACCGGTTCCGCTACCCGCGGCGGCGGACCGCCCAGGCCACCACGCCCACGGCGATCACCGCGCCCACGCCGACCGCGAGGATCAGCGCCTCCGGGGGCAGCCGGCGGCGCGACTGGTAGGTGGTCACGACCTCGTCATCGCCCTTGATGACGATGCTGCCCTCCTCGGGGGCCACGAGGTGGCTCTCCACACGCACAGCGCCTCCGCCGACCACGAGGGCGCGTGCCTCGTCGACGATCCGTGCGCCGCGTTCGCGGGCCCTCCCGATCTGTCTACGGGCGATGTTGGCAGGCCGGGCCTGCTCACTCAGCTCGTCCAGGGTCTCCGCCAGCCGCCGCTGTTCGCGGGTGATCTCGGCCTGGATCTCAGCCGGGGTCTGGCGCGGTTCGGTGTCGCGTCCCGTCATGGGGCTCCGCCTCTCTCCACTGGCGCAGGGTCGTCTGAGAGCCCGAGTCCGAGTCCGAGCCGGAGTCCCGGCTCTCCTCCGCGCCGTCGGACGGACCGGAGAATCTCAGCGCGCCGTCGATTCCGTCGACCACGCGGAAGAAGTCCCGCGTGGACAACCACAGTTTATAGATGATGGCTATCTCGAAGGCGAGAAGCAAAACGCCCGCGGCGGCGGTGATCCAGCCGATCAGCGACGTGGCGCCGAGGACCGCGACGGCCAGGGGAGCCACCACGAACACCGCCAGCTGGAACTCGATACCGCCCACCAGGTGCGTCCTGATGCGCCTGGCGTTGAGCGCCGACCAGAAGCGCTGGTACCAGGGGAAGCGGGAGCGGAACTCCTGGTGGAGGTCCACCTTGGGCAGCGTCAGGTCCGGCTGCTTGCCCGCCGTGCGGTGGTTGCGCGCCTCCCGCTCGTTCTGGCTGTGCAGTATCTGCTCCAGCACGCCGATGCCGTGGCGGAGCACCGCCTGCTCTCCGCCGTCGCTCATCGTGCGTCCGCCGCCGCCGGTGGCCGAGGCCGTGTCGTCGTCCTCGGGCTCCAGCATCGACAGGGTCGCACGGGCCCTCTCCAGTGCGGCCGCCAGGTGCGAGCGCATCTCCCTGCGCACCTTGTAGACCTGCAGGGCGTTGAGGTACCGGAGCATGTCCAGGAAGACGACGGCCAGGGCCAGCCACACGAACCACACCGGGTTGGAGTCGGGGGCGACCTCCTCGGACACGACGTACTGCCCGCCCATGAGGGCGACCGCGCACACCAGCACCCGGAACCGGTCGGACACGTAGTCCATCCACGACCCGAACAGGGACTCCGAACCGGTGAGCCGCGCCAGCTTGCCGTCCACGCAGTCCACGAGGAAGCACAGGATGTACAGGACCGCGCCCAAGGCCAGGAACTGCCGGTAGCCCAGGGCGAAGCAGACCGCCGCGCCGAGCCCCAGGAAGAGCGCGACCACCGTGAGCTGGTTGGGCGTGATCGAGGTCCGGTTGGCGACCAGGCGGACGAGCCGGACCGCGACCGGGTCCACGAGGGAGACCGTCAGCCAGGAGTCGCGCTCCTTGAGCGTGCGCTCCCTGACCTCGTCGAGTGTGAATCCAGGCATCGTCGCCAATACTCCCCAACACGAAGCGGATGTGTTCCGGCCCGGAGGCCGTGCCGACCACCACCGGAGGGGCGTGGCGCCCGGGTGCGCGAAGGGCGTCACCAGCGGGTCGACCGAAAGCACGAGTGCGGTCAACAATAGGTGATCGAACCGCTGGTCACCCCCAAAGCGGATGAACCGAACCGGAATCGCAACCGAAGCCGGTAAACCCAGCCTGACACAGGTGAAGAAGCGCCGCTCCCCGGGGCACCCCGCGCGCTCGCTACGGTAGGAGCAGTGAGCGGGCGGGGCCCCACCGCCCCGCCGACGAGCAGATGGGAACACCACGTGAGCGACCCGATCCGCCTGGCGCCCGGCGACCAGGCCCCCGACTTCACCCTCGACGACGCCGACGGCAAGCCCGTCACCCTCAGCGAGGTGCTGGCCTCCACCGGGCAGCGCGTCGTCCTGTACTTCTACCCGGCGGCGATGACCCCCGGGTGCACCACCCAGGCCTGCGACTTCCGCGACAACCTCCGCGAGTTCGGCTCGGCGGGCCTCACCGTCCTGGGCGTCTCCCCCGACACGACCGACAAGCTGGCCGCGTTCCGGGAGAAGGAGGGCCTGACGTTCACCCTCCTCGGCGACCCCGGCAAGGAGACCCTGCGCGCCTACGGCGCCTTCGGCGAGAAGAAGAACTACGGCCGCACGGTCCAGGGCGTCATCCGCTCCACCGTCGTCGTCGGCGCCGACGGCAAGGTGGAGAAGGCCTTCTACAACGTGAAGGCCACCGGGCACGTCGACCGCCTCAAGAAGGAACTCGGCGTCTGACCCGCCGGCCTCCGGCGGCCCGGCCGGGCCCGGCCCTGCGGGGCCTGGCGGCCGGGTCCGCCCGCGTCCCCGGTACAGTTGTCCCGACGGGGCCGTAGTCCAACCGGCAGGAGACGACAGCTTTAGGTGCTGTACAGTGCGGGTTCGAATCCCGCCGGCCCTACGAGGTGGTATGCGCTGGTCGGTGGGCTCCGCCCACCCTCCGCGCGACCCGCGACACCCCGGGGGACACCCCCCACCCCGAACCGCAGGCGGTATGCACCGGTCGGCGGGCCCCGCCCACCCTCCGCGCGACCCGCGACACCCCGGGGGACACCCCCCACCCCGAACCGCAGGCGGTATGCGCCGGTCGGCGGGCCCCGCCCGCCTCCTGCGCACCGCGGTCCCGCACGGCGAGCCCCGGCGCCGAACCCCGCCACGGGCACAGGACCGGCGAGGACGGGGGCGTCGGGCCGCGACGGCCGCTCCCGCGGCCGGCCCGCTAGCGGCCGAGCAGGGCCCAGAGCACGACGGCCAGCAGGAGCACCACGCCGAGGGCGACGCCGGCGAACACCGGCAGCATGCTCTTCTCCGCGTGCCGGCCCGAACTCGTCAGCCCCAGCGTGTCCGTGGACTCGCGGATCGACGTCATGATCGAGTTCATCGCCTCGGGGCTGTTGCGCAGCCGCTCGTTGATGGACTCCGCCAGGACGTGGGCGCCCGCCTTGAAGTGCTCGCGGGCCGACTCCCGGTCCTGTTCGTCCCCGCCGCCCTCGCCGGGACGCGGCTCGGCCGGACGGGCCCCGGAGGCGGCCGTCTCCACGCTGGTCTCGGGCGCCCACGGGGCCAGGGCCGCGATCCGCAGCATCTTGGTGGCGTTCTCCGCGGTCAGCCGCTCGCCGGGCTCGACGCGGAGCAGGCCGGCGAGCACCGGCGCGAGCGGGCCCGCGTTCGCGGCCTCCGCGGGCTCGTCCAGCTGCTCCTGGCGCAGGATCTTGATGTAGCCCTTGCGGTCGTAGGGAGGGTGGCCCTCCACCGCCGCGTACAGGGTGGCGCCCAGGGACCACAGGTCCGACTCCGGCCCGACCGGTCCGGCCTTGGCCCTCTCCGGCGGGATGTAGGCGGGAGAGCCGATGATGCGGCCCGACGCGCTCAGCGCCGACTCGCCGTTCCAGGCGGCCAGCCCGAAGTCGGTCAGCACCACGCGCCCGGCCTGGCTGATCATCACGTTCTCGGGCTTGACGTCGCGGTGGACGATCCCCTCGGTGTGCGCGACCTTGAGGGCGTCGATCAGCTGGAGCCCGATCTCCGCCACCCGCTGGTAGGGCAGCGGGCCGCCCACCTGGATCAGCTCCTCCAGGGTGGAGGCCTCGACCAGCTCCATGACGATCCACGGCCGGTCGTCCTCGTCCACGACGTCCAGGACGGTGACCAGGCTCGGATGGGTGAGGCGCCCGGCGACCCGGGCCTCACGCGTGGTGCGCTGGAGGAGGGACTCGCGCTCGGAGCGGCTCAGGTCGGCCGGGAGTCTGAGCTCCTTGACGGCGACCTCGCGGTCGATGACCAGGTCGACGGCGCGCCACACCGTGCCGACACCGCCCCTGGCGATCTCCGACACCAGCTGGTAGCGCCCTTTGAGCAGGCGCCCCTCAGGACCGGAGTCGCCCATACCGGCTACCTCCGGACCTTCGGAAGAGCGCGACGCCCGGGGCCGCTGTGTGTGAGGGTTGTCTAGGGAGGACACGGTTATCCACGGGTCCATTCACCGGCCATGGTGGCCTCCTGCGGAGCATTGCGGTCGCTGTCACCATGTAGGTGCACGGATCACTCGTTATACCAGCAGGACGCCGAGTCCACGCTGGTAGTTGCCATAACACTGGCACATAGGTTCGCTTTCGTTATGTCCGACGAAAACCTGCGCATGCCATGACCTGCCTCTCCTTTACCCGTCCTTGCCCCGGCCATGGGGCGGGCGTGCGGGCGCGACACGCCCGCACGCCCCGGATCAGGACCAGAGGGACTCCGGGTCGCGGACCTCGACGGGGCCGATCCCGGTGTCGGTGAGCGGCTGTCGGAGGCGGTCCGCGTCGCCGACCACCACGACGACGGCCTCCTCCGGGTGCAGGTACTCGGTGGCGGCCGAGTCCAGGCTCTCCTTGGTCAGCCTCTCGTAGCCGGCCCGGTTGCGGTCCACGTGGTCGTCCGGCAGGTCGTGGACGACCATGTCGACCAGGGCGCCCGCGAGGGAGCGCGCCGTCGAGTAGCTGACGGGCAGGCCCACCGTGTTGGACTCGCGCACCGCGGTGAGCTCCTCCTCCGTGACGCCCGACTCGCGGAGCTCGGCGACCTGCTCCAGCGACGAGGTGACGGAGTGGGCGGTGGTGTCCGCCTCCACCTGGGTGGACATGAAGAACACGCCACTGTCGCGTCGCAGGTCGAACCGGGACCCGGCGCCGTAGGTGTAGCCGAGGCGTTCGCGCAGCTCCATGTTGAGCCTGGACGTGAACATGCCGCCCAGCACCTCGCTGATGCCCTCGGCCCTGGGCAGGTCGACCTGTGAGCGGGACGGGGCTCGGTGCGCGATGACCAGGGCCGACTGGACGGAGCCGGGGCGGTCGACGATCAGGATGCGGGGCAGCTCGCCGGGCGGCGGCGCCGGGACGGAGGACTCGCGCTCCGGAACGGAGGCGGCGTCGCCGAACACCGTCTTGCCCAGCTCCTCCAGGTCGATCCCGTCGAGGTCGCCGACGACCACGAGGGTCCCGGCGACGGAGGCGATGGACTCGGCGTGGAAGGACGCCACGGTCTCCGGGGTGATGTCGGCCAGCCGGACCGGGCCTCCCCCGAGCGGGGTGGCGTAGCGGCCGGTGAACAGCTGGCCGCCGAGGCTGCGCATGGCCAGGGTCCCGGCCGTGGCGGCCTCCAGCCAGAACCGCTCCAGCAGCTGCTCGCGGCGGCGGACGACGTCGTCCGGGTTCAGGGCGGGGCGCCGGACCGCGTCCGCGAACAGGCGGACGGCCTCGTTGACGCGGTTGGCGGGGGCGTCCAGGCCGGTGATGAATCCGTCCCAGTTGACGCGGGACATCCACTCGGCGCCGTGGCGCTCCAGGGCGGGGGCCAGGGAGCTGTTGCCGTCGGGGCCGTCCTCCAGCACCTCGCTCGTGAGCACGTTGACGCCCATGGCGTCCAGCGGCTCCACGGCGCCCCCGTGGGGGTGCACGAGGCGGAGGGAGACCAGTCGCTGGCCGGGCACGTCGATGGCGACGACGGTGCCGCCCCCGACGGTGACCCGTTGGGGCTTCGGGAAGGAGTAGGACGCTACGGCACCGAGTGGCGGGCGGGTCTGCGGCATGCTCTGCGGCTCTTTCTGCGGCTTGCGGTGACAGGGCCAGGGGTGGCGGCGCGCCCTAGGAGGCGCCGGCGGCGTTCGCCTCGGCGTCCGCCTGGAGGGTCTCGGCCTCCGAGGACTCCTCGGGGTCGAAGCGGACGACGAGCAGGTTGTCGTCGACCAGCAGGCGCTCGGCGGCGGCCCGCACCTCCTCCGCGGTGATGTCGTCCCAGCGCCGGGGCCAGGTGTAGGCGAGCTCCGGGTCGTCGAACAGCTGCGTGCAGCTGCTGATGCTGTCGGCCAGCCCGGCAGGACTGGAGATGGACTGGAGGTGGTCGCGCTCCATGACGGCGCGGGCGCGCTCCAGCTCCTCCTCGGTCACGCCGGAGGCCAGCTTCGCGATCTCCTCGCGCACGGCCTCCTCCAGCACGTCGCCGTCGACGCCCTCGCGGGCGAGCATGTTCACCAGCAGGAGGCTGTCGGTGTAGCGGAAGGGCAGGATGTCGGCCGCGGCGCCGCCGTCGTCGGCGGCGATGGGGCGGTCCACCACCAGTGAGCGGTAGAGGCGGCTGCCCTGCCCCTGGCCGAGCACGGCCGAGGCCAGGTGCACGGCGTCGAACTCCCGCTCGCCGTACGGGGGGACGCGGTACCCGATGAACACCCCGGCGGCGGGCACCGTCTCGGTGACGGCGTCGCGCACCGGACCGCCCAGGGGCGCTCCGAGGGAGGCGTCGGGCGCCTCGGGGACGAAGTCCCTGGCGGGGATCGACCCGAAGTACTTCTCGACGCGGGCCAGGACGTCCTCGGGGTCGAGGTCGCTGACCACGGTGAGCACGCAGTTGTCCGGCCCGTAGTGGGCCTTGTGGAACGACTTGACGTAGTCGAGGTCGGCGGCGTCCAGGTCGGCCATGGAGCCGATGGTCGGGTGGTGGTACGGGTGGCCCTCGGGGTACGCCAGGCGCAGGATGCGCTCCAGGGCGGTGCCGTAGGGCTGGTTGTCGTAGCGCTGGCGGCGCTCGTTCTTGACGACGTCGCGCTGGTTGTCCAGGACCTCCTGGGTCATGCCGTCGCGCAGCGTCTCCAGGCGGTCCGCCTCCAGCCACAGCACCCGGTCCAGGGCGTGCTCGGGGACCGTCTCGTAGTAGTTCGTGCGGTCGCTCGACGTGGAGGCGTTGATGTCGCCGCCGAGCCGCTCGATCTCCTCGAAGTGCTCGCCCTTGGACACGTTGCCGCTGCCCTGGAACATGAGGTGCTCGAAGAGGTGCGCGAAACCGGTGCGCCCGGGGACCTCGTGCCGGGAACCCACGCCGTACCACAGGTTGACCGCGGTGACCTGGCCGGTGGAGGCCGCCGCCGTCACCAGGCGCAATCCGTTGTCGAGCGTGTACTGACCAACCCGTCCCGCCGCTCCGATGGTGGTCACCAGTGCTGCACCCCGCTTCGCGCTGTCGCCTGAACTGCCGTCGTCCGCGCGGCCGTGCGCCGCCCCGGACGTCCTCTGCCGTGACGAGTACGACCCTATGGCCTAACGGGACCCGGGGGACACTGGAACGGCGCAACCGGTGGCCGAATCCGGGACGGACGCGCCAGGTGTCAGCTCCGGTACTCGGTCGTGTCCATGGAGGCGGCCATCTGGTCGTAGACGGCGGAGTGCTGGGAGTCGGCGGACCAGACGTACAGGAGGACGTCGCTCGTGGGCAGGAACCACATGCGCACCTCGAAGGTGTCGTCGTTGGCGCAGGTGACGTCCCAGACGGAGTGGTGCGACTTGAGGGTGTCGGCGTGTTCGGTGAAGTCGGAGACCCGCAGCTCGGCGTCCTTGATCCCGATGTCGCCGGAGGCCGCGGTGTTGAGGCTGCGGCAGCGGTCGGTGTTGTCCGCCCAGCCGTCCGCCTTGCTGTGGGCCCCGCCCCTGGAGGGCCACTCCTGCGGGTGGTTCTCCGCCGCGTGGGCGGTCAGCTGCACCGACCCGTAGGCGCAGGCGGCCTGGCCGGGAGGGCTCGCGCACAGCGTGCCGCCCTGGTTCTGGACGTCCCAGCCGTCGGGGACGTCGATGGTGATGCCCTCGACCGTCTGGGGGGTGAAGCCCTCCGGGCCGGGCGGTTCGACCGCCGGGACCATGCCGCTCTCGCCGCGCTCCAGCTCGATCGCGGTGCCGCCCTCCTCCGCGCCGCCCGAGCAGGCGCCCAGTAGCAGGAGTGCGGAGGCCGCTACGGCCGTTCCCGCCCCGGCGCGCACGCCTCGCGCCCGATGCCGTCGCCCGTGGATGCCCGCCATGCGTCGTCCCTCTCCCGCGTCCCGTGGTCAGAACCCAGTCGACCATAGCGCCCCCGGCACACGGTGCGAACCCGAGGATCCCGGCACGTTCGCGACAACCGAGGCGCTGCCGGGACGGGCGAGGGAGTCGCTGGACAGCGGCCACTACGCTGGGGCCATGGTGGACCTCGCGAAGATCACAGAACCCTTGTCCCTCACCCGGTTCGGGCCGCGCCCCCGGGGGCCGCTGGTACTGGAGCTGGACCTGACGGAAGGGGTGGCCGACGAGGCCCCCGGGGACCCGATCAGCCAGATCGTGAACCGGCGCCGGCAGCACTACCTGGACATCGTCGAGGGCATCCGCCGCGGTGCGCGCGACCCGGGGGTGGCCGCGCTCCTGGTCCGCGTGGACGCCAGGTCGCTGGGGTTCGCGAAGGTCCAGGAGCTGCGCGACTGCGTCGCCGACTTCCGCGCCGCGGGCAAGACCGCCGTGGCCTGGGCAGACTCCTTCGGGGAGACGGGCGAGGGCAACCTCCCGTACTACCTCTCCTGCGCGTTCTCCCGCGTGGTCATGGCCCCCACGGGGGTGCTCGGGCTGACCGGCCTGATGATGCGCGTGACGTTCCTCAAGGGCGCCCTGGACAAACTGGGCGTGTCCTACGAGGTCGGCAGGCGCCACGAGTACAAGAACGCGCTGAACAGCGTCACCGAGACCGGTTTCACGGAGGCCCAGAGGGAGGCGTCCGGCCGCATCGTCTCGTCGCTGGGCGACCAGCTGGTGGAGGCGGTGTCCGAGGCGCGCGGCCTGCCCGAGGAGAAGGTGCGCGAGCTGGTCTCGCGCGGTCCGTTCATGCCCAAGGAGGCCCTGGACGCCGGCCTGGTCGACGGCCTGGCCTACCGGGACGAGGTGTACGCCGACCTCCTCGGCGAGGTCCGGTCGCAGGCGGACGGGGCCGGGGACGGCTCCGCCCCGGAGCCCTCGCTCCAGTTCGTCACCCGCTACCACCGCAAGCACACCCCGGTGCCCCGCCCCCGCGCGGCGGGCGGACCGGGGTACATCGCGCTGATCTCCGCGACCGGGGCCATCAGCCTGGGAAGGACCCGGCGGTCCCCGCTGGGCGGCGGCACCGTCATGGGTTCGGACACCGTGACGGCGGCGTTCCGGGCCGCCCGCAAGGACCCGCAGGTCAAGGCGGTCGTGTTCCGGGTGGACAGCCAGGGAGGGTCGCCGACCGCCTCCGACGCGATCCGCCGCGAGTCCGAGCTGACCAGCCGGGCCGGCATCCCGGTGGTGTCGGCGATGGGCGACATCGCCGGTTCGGGCGGCTACTACGTGACGCTGGGCTCCGACGCGGTCGTCGCGCAGCCCGGCACCCTCACCGGGTCCATCGGCGTGATCACCGGCAAGCCGGTCCTGGGCGGGCTGCTGGAGCGGTTCGGCGTGACCAGCGACTCCGTGAGCACCGGGGAGCACGCGGGCATGTTCGACACCCGCAAGCCGTTCACCGAGTCCGAGTGGGAGCGGGTGAACGCGCTCCTCGACGAGATCTACGAGGACTTCACCGGCAAGGTCGCCGAGGCGCGCAAGATGACCCGCGAGCAGGTCCACGAGGTCGCCCGGGGACGGGTGTGGACCGGTCGCGACGCCAAGGAGCGGGGCCTGGTGGACGAGCTGGGCGGCCTGGAGACGGCCGTGCGCCTGGCCCGGGAGAAGGCGGGCGCCGGCCCCCTGCCCCTGCGCGCCTTCCCGCGCGCGCACCCGCTGGACCGGATCCGCCAGCACGAGTCCAGCGAGGACATGGCGGCCTCGCAGCCGCAGACGGTGCTCGGCGCGTGGGGCCCGCTCCAGCACGCGGCCGTGGCGATGGGGCTGCCCGCGGCCGGTCCGCTGACGATGCCCGACGTCTGGGACATCCGTTGACCGGTCCGTACCTGGACGCCATGGCGCTGCTGCCCGCCGGGGTCACCGTGGTGACCGTCGCCGACGGCCGGGACGACGTGGGCGCGACCGTCACCGCGTTCGGCTCGGTGTCGGCCGACCCGCCGATCGTGTGGGTGGGCGTGGGCGCCGAGGGCTACATGGCCGAGGTCATCGGGGCCGCCGGGGCGTTCGCCGTGAACGTTCTCGGCGCCGGACAGCGGGTGGTGGCGGGCCGCTTCTCGGCCGAGGGGCGCCCCAGCGCCAGACTCCTGGTGACGGACCAGCCCCACCACCGGGGCGGGCACACGCGCGCCATCGTGCTGGACGACGCGCTGGCCGCCCTGGAGTGCACGGTGCGGCAGCGCCTGGAGGTCGGCGACCACGTGGTGTACCTCGCCGACGTGGTGGGCCTGGCCGGTGTGCGGGGCGAGGGCCCGGCCCTGGTGCGCCGCTCCGGCCGCTACCACGCCCTGGACTGACCGGGGGGCCGTGCCGGGACCGGAGGGCTCCGGTCCCGGCACGGCGCTCACTCTCCGGCGATGAGCTCCCGGAAGTGGGCGTGCAGGTGCTCCGGCGAGGGTTCCAGCCCCGTGATCAGGCCGAACGCGTCACTGGCCTGGAAGACGGCCATGCCTCCGCCGCCCAGGGTCCGGCAGCCGCGCGCCTGCGCCGCGCGCAGCAGCTCGGTGCGGACGGGCCGGTAGACGACGTCGGCGACCCACAGGGACGGGCGCAGCAGACCGGGGTCCAGGGGGATCCCGGGGTGGTGCGCCATGCCCGTGGGCGTCGCGTGCACCAGGCCGTCGGCCCCGGCCAGGGCGGCTCCGAGCCCGTCCGTCCCCGCGGGACGGCAGACCGCCCCGGGGAACCGCTCCGCCAGACGGGCGGCGAGGGCCACGGCGCTCGTCCCGTCGACGTCGACCACGGCCAGCTCCCGCACACCGGACACCAGCAGGGCGTAGGCCACGGCCGCTCCCGCGCCGCCCGCCCCCAGCACCACGACCCGGTCCCCGGGCGCGTCCGGCAGCTCCTGCCGGAGCGACCGCGCGAACCCGGACCAGTCGGTGTTGTGCCCCACCGCTCCCCCGGCCCCGAACACGACGGTGTTGACGGCCCCCAGGGCCTCCGCCTCCGGGGAGAGCCCGTCGAGGGCCGGCAGCACGAGCCGCTTGCACGGGTGGGTGATGTTGAGCCCGTCGAAGCCGAGCCTGGACGCCGCCTCCACCAGGTAGCCGACCGACCCCGGCTCCATGCCGAGCCGGTCGATGTCGATCGTCCGGTAGACGAGGCGGCGTCCCAGCCTCGCGGCCTCCCTCTCGTGCATGGGGGGCGTGAGCGACGGGCCGATCCCCGCTCCGATGAGCCCCGCGAGGAAGGACCGCCCCGGGGCGCCGTACGCGCCGCTCACCGGGAGCGCTCCGCCCGCTGCGCGGCCATGCGCACGGTGCCGTTGGCGGCCCCGTACCCCTGGTAGCCGCCGACGCGCTGGACCACCTCGAAGAACAGCCGCCCGTCCACGGTCGGCGTGTAGAAGTGCAGGAACTCGCCCTCCTCCGACCGGTCGTGGAGGATGCCGCCCTCGCGCATGCGCTCCCTGGTGTCGGGGCGCAGGTCGGTCCTGCAGGCGAGGTCGTCGTAGTAGTTGTCCGGGATGGCCAGGGGCGCGACCCCCGCCTCGCGCAGGGAGCGCGCGACGGCGAAGACGTCGTCGCAGCCCAGCGCGACGTGCTGGGCGCCTCCGCCCGTGTCCGCGTGCTCGCCGCCCAGGACGGACACGTGCAGGGCGACGCGCAGGGCGGACGCCGGGTCGGTGAGGGCCCGGCTGCGCACGAGTCCGTCGGGGGCGGCCATCTCCACGCTCGTGTCCGGGCGCAGGCCGAGCAGCGAGCGGTAGAACAGGGACGCCTCGTCGAAGTGGTCGAAGGGCTGGAGGAGCCCGACGTGGTCGATGCCGGTCAGCCGTGCCCCGCCCCCCTCCCGGTAGCCGTCGACGGGCGGGGCCGAGAAGTCCTCCAGCCACGGCTCGCCGTCGCCCGGACCGTCCGCGCAGAAGAAGACCGCGGTCCCGTCGGGCGCGGCGACCGCGCTGAGCGCGGACTCCGCCGGGTCGCGGCGGCGCGGCAGGGGGGGCGCCAGGAGCCGCTCCGCACGGCGCATCGCGTTGGCGGGGTCGGGGACGGAAACGCCCAGGGCGGTCACGGAGGCGTCGCCGCTCCAGGTGTGCCCGAGCCGGGGGTCGCTGGAGTTGAGCAGGACGCGCGCGTCGCCGTTGCTCCACAGCTGCACCGGTTTGGAGCGGTGGTCCCGGGTGTGGGCGAAGCCGAGCGCGCCGAGCAGCACGCGCACGCGCTCCGCCGACGACGGCTCGGCCGCCACCTCCACGAAAGCGAACCCGGACGGGCGGACCGGTTCGGGCAGCCGGCGCAGCCGCACGGCCCCGCGCGCGCCCTCCCCCTCCGCCGCGGCGGGTTCCTCCCCCGCGGACCGGCTCAGCCCGTCCTCCAGCAGCGACAGGGACCGCAGGGCGTCCGCGGCCGTGCGCCGCGCGTCCGAGGCCCTGAACACGTCGTTGAAGACCTCCAGGGACAGGGGGCCCGTGTAGCCCGCGGCCAGGACGTGGCCGGTGAAGGCGGTGAGGTCGAACCCTCCCTGGCCGGGGAAGCAGCGGTAGTGGCGGCTCCACTGCAGCACGTCCATGGCCATGCGCGGCGCGTCCGCGAGCTGGAGGAAGAAGATCTTCTCCCCCGGGATGTCGCGGATCCCGGACGGGTCGCCGTCACGGGAGAGGATGTGGAAGCTGTCCAGGCAGACGCCGAGGGACGGGTGGTCCGCCTCCCGGACGAGGCGCCAGGCGTGTTCGTGGTCGTCGACCCGGGTTCCCCAGGCCAGTGCCTCGTAGGCCACGCGCACCCCGTACTCCGACGCCGTCTCGGCGAGCAGGCGCAGCTGGGCCGCGGCCCGGGCGTCGTCGTCCAGGGCCGCCGCCGTGGCGTTGGAGCACACGAGCACCGTGTCCGCGCCGAGTTCGACCATGAGGGCGAACTTGTCCCGGGCACGGCGCAGGTTGCGCCGGAACCGGTCGTCGTCCACCCCCTCGATGTCGCGCATGGGCTGGTAGAGGTCGATGCCCAGGCCGAGCGAGGCGGCGAGCGCCCGTATCCGCCGGGGCCTGAGCGGCGACGCTATGAGGTCGTTCTCGAAGATCTCGACGCCGTCGAAACCGGCCTCGGCCGCCGCCCGGAGCTTCTCCTCCAGCGTGCCGCTCAACGACACCGTGGCGATGGAACGCCGCATGTCCGTCTCCCCTGTCCTTCCGTGTTCCGTCCGGTCCGCGGCCGTCTACGACCCGGAGTGCAAGGACTCGTACAGGGCCCGCTGCCCCTCGTCGAGGTGCTCCGCGAAGTAGTCCCTGGACCTGGTCCGGAACGCGTCCACGTCGACGTCGTCCACGACCTCCATGGCTCCGTCGGCGGCCCACCGGTCGAGGATCTCGGCCTCCGACTCCTCGATGCAGGCGCGGTTCTCCTCCCGGACCGTGCTGACCGCCTCCTGGAGCGCCTCCTGCTGGCGTTCGTCCATGAGTTCCCAGCTCTGGCCGGAGACCACGATGAGCTGCGATCCGATCTGGTGGCTCGTGAGGCTGATGTGGCTCTGGACCTCGTCGAAGCTGTCGGCGGAGATCGTGGGGATCGGGTTCTCCTGGCCGTCGGCGGTCCCCTGCTGGAGGGCGAGGTAGACCTCCTCGAAGGCGACGGTGGTGGGGGTGGCGCCCATCGCCTCGGCGTTGGCCAGGTAGATCGGGGAGTCGGGGAACCGCATGCGCAGGCCGCTGAGGTCGCCGGGGGTGCGGATGGGCCGGTTCGCGGTGAAGTGCCGGTCGCCGAAGTACCAGACGTCGAGGATCCTGACGCCGGTCGCGGCCTCGAAGTCCGCCTTCAGCTGCTCGGACTCCTCGGAGTCGAAGTAGCCGAACATCTGGTCGACGTCGTCGAACGCGTAGGCCGCGTCGAGCACCCCGATCGGCTCGTACGCCGAGCCGAGCGCGGCGGAGCCCTGGACGTCCATGTCGATGTCGCCCGACATCACCGAGGTGAAGGTCTCGGTGTTGTTGCCGAGCTGGCTGTTGGGGAAGGTCTCGACCGTCACTCCGACGCCGGCGTCCGCGACGCGCTCGGCGACCAGGTCGAGACCGCAACGGGTGTGGGGGTGGTCCGCGGTGTAGCTGTTGGCGAAGGAGAGGGTGATCTCGCCGTCGGCGGCCTCGTCGGCGCCGCAGCCCGCGAGGGCGAGGACGGCGACGGGGACCAGGGCGGTCCAGCGGTGGGGGGTGCGCATGCGGTGCTCCCTGGGGGGGTCGTGCCGCCGTACGGCGGCGGCGGTGGTGGCGGTGTGTGTCGGGGCCGGCCCCGCTCCCCGGGGTGCGGGGCCGCGCAGGGGCGCGCCCCGGGGAGGCGCGGCTCAGAGGCCGAGGTACCGGGGCAGGAAGAGCACGAGGTCCGGCACGAAGGTGAGCAGGGCCAGGATGAGCAGCAGGGGCACGAGGAAGGGCGCCGTGCCGCGGAACACCTCGTGCATGGGGCTGCGTGTGGCCGAGCCGAGCACGAAGAGGACGCCTCCGATCGGCGGCGTGAGCAGCCCGATCATGAGGTTGACGATGACGATGATCCCGAAGTGGACGGGGTCGACCCCGAACTGCGCCGCGATGGGCAGCAGGACGGGCACGGTGATCATCAGTGCGGCGACGGGCTCCAGGACCGTGCCGAGGAGGATGAGCACGAGGTTCACCAGCAGCAGGAACACGATCGGGCTGTCGGTGAGCCCCAGCAGGAACGACGCGATGTCCTGCGGCACGCGTTCGCGGGCCAGGATCCAGCCGAGCAGGCCGGACGCGGCCAGGACGATCGCGATCGACGCGGTGGTCGTCGCGGTCTCCACGAGGATCCGCCACAGGGTGCGCGGGTCCAGCCGGCGGTAGAGGAGGCCGAGCGCGAGCACGTAGGCGGCGCCGACCGCCGCGGCCTCGGTGGGGGTGAAGAGCCCGCTCAGGATGCCGCCGAGCAGGATGAGGGGCGCGCCCAGCGGGCCGAGGACGCGTACGACCGCGGTGCGGACCTCGCCGGCGGTCGCCCGCTCGCCGGCCAGGTGCGGCTGCTTGCGCGCCCACAGGTGGACGGCGAGGGCGAGTCCGGCGGCCACGAGGAACGCCGGGACCACCGCCGCGGCGAACAGCGCGGCGGTGGAGACCGCGGCGACGGAGGCGTAGACGATCGCGGGGATGCTGGGCGGCATGATCGGGCTGATCAGGCTGGAGGCGGCGGTGAGCCCCAGGGCGAAGCGCTTGGGGTAGCCGCGGTCGGTCATCGCCGGGACGAGCATCTTGCCCATGCCCGCGACGTCGGCCAGGGCGGTGCCGCTCACCCACGAGAAGCCGACGCTGACACCGATGTTGACGTAGCCCAGGCTTCCCCGGAGGCGCCCCAGCAGGACCTGCGCGAAGCCGAAGATGCGGTCCGCGATACCGGTGTGGTTGGCGGCGACGCCCACCAGGATGAACAGGGGGATGGCCAGCAGCGGGAAGCTGTTGATCTCCTGCGTCGCGGTGCGCAGGCTCAGGCCGGTGGACTGGTCGGTCAGGAGCATGTACGCCAGGGACGGCCCGAGGATGGCGAAGGCGATCGGTACGCGCAGGGCCAGCAGGACGACGGTTCCCAGGAGGACGAGGCCGGCGCTCATCGGGTGGGCTCCTCGTGGTCGGTCGGTGCGGGGGGAGGGGTGCCGGGCGCGGGCGGCCCCTGGACGAGGATCGCGTTGGCCAGGGCGCGCAGCACGGCCACGGCGAGCCCGGCCATCGGGATCACGTAGGTCCAGGCCATCGGGATGCCCATCACCGGCGTGGTCTGCGGTCCGCCCGCGAACACGAGGTCGGCCGCGGCCGCGACGAGCAGGCCGCACGTCGCCGCGACGACGAGGTTGGCGAAGATCCACACGGCGCGCATCGCCCGGCCCCGGGCGACGAAGTCGACGAGCTTGAGGGTGATGTGCTCGTCGCGGCCGACGAGGTGCCCGACGAGGGAGAAGGCGAGCCAGACCAGGCCGAACCGGGCGAGCTCCCCTACCCAGACCCAGCTCTCACCGGGGACGTAGCGCTGGCCGGCCTGGATGAGCATCAGGACGAGGAGCATGGCCAGGAGTAGCGCGCCGAGGACGAGTTCCGCGGTCTCCAGCCATCGGACGGGTGCCGGGCGCGAGCCCGAGGGCCCGTCTCCGGACGTACTGGGGGGATTGGTCATCCCGGGCTCCACTCGACAAACGGGGGGTTGCATACGCCCTGTTCAGAGACGTGCTCCTGGAGGCCGTATGTCGTGGTTGTGAACTCTAGGTTTCGGTCGTCGCGCATGGCAAGCGATTGCCAAAAGTTGCCGTCCGGCGTAGAAAGTCCCCATGAGCCCGGTCAGGAGAAGCACGGTCTACGACGTGGCACGGGAGGCGGGCGTGGCCGCGTCCACGGTGTCCCGCGCCTTCAGCGACCCGCGGCGGGTCAACGCGGTCACCCGCGAACACGTCCTCAACGTCGCCGAGCGCCTGGGCTACCGGCCCAACCCGCTGGCGAGCGCCCTCCAGTCCGGCCGCACGGCCACGATCGCGCTCCTGGTCCCCGACATCGCCAACCCGCACTTCTTCGGCACGATACGGGGCGCCGAGGCCCGGGCCAGCGCCTCGGGGATCACCTTCATCCTGGGCTACACCCAGGAGTCCGCGGACAACGAGCGCGAGCAGATCCTGCGGCTGGACCGCTCGGTGGACGGCTTCGTCCTCGCCTCCAGCCGGATGAGCGACGCGACCACCGTCGAACTGGCCCGGGAGCACAACATGGCCCTGGTCAACCGCCAGGTCGAGGGGCTGCCCAGCGCGATCGTCGACAACGGCGGCGGCAGCCGGCAGATCATCGACCACCTGGCCTCCCTCGGGCACCGGTCGGTGGTGTACCTCAGCGGGCCCGAGCAGTCGTGGCAGGCGAAGGAGCGGTGGAGGGGGCTGAGCGCGGCGGCGGGGCGGTGCGGCATGGCGGCGACACGCCTGGGCCCCTTCTCGCCCCGCGTGGCGGGCGGCGCCGCGGCGGCGGACGCCGCGCTGGTGTCGGGGGCGACGGCGTTCGTCGCCCACAACGACCTGCTGGCGATCGGCATGCTGCGCCGCCTGGCGGAGCGCGGGATCCGCGTGCCGCGGGACCGCAGCGTCGTGGGGTACGACGACATCTTCGGCGCGGACTTCTGCGTGCCGGCGCTGACCACGCTCGCGGGCCCCCACGAGGAGGCCGGGCGCGCGGGTGTGGAGCTGCTGCTGAACCGGGTCTCGCGGGCCGCCGCCGGGGAGGCCCCGCGGCAGGTGGTCCTCCCGGCGCACCTGGTGGTCCGCGACTCGACCGGCCCGGCGCCGGACTGACCGCGCGCCGTCCCTCTCCGGGAGGGCGCCGGGCCCGGCGCGCCCTCGCACCGGTCCCGACGCCCTCCGTCACGCCCGGGGGTCCGCCATCACGCCCGCGGACCGGCCGGAGGCACGGCGGGTGTGAGGGTGGCGTCGGCGTGGGCGATGTGGGCCGCGGAGGGCCTCCTGACCTTCCGGTGTTGATCTCGACGATCCACGCCTATGTCGGAGGCCCTCACCTGCCGTCACATCGCTGCCGGACCGTATCCGACCTCTGTGGTCGGTACAGCTAGGCGAGCCCCTCCTCCTCCAGCCACTCCTGGGCGACGTCGGCGGCGTTCTCGTTCTGGACGACGACGCGCTCGTTGAGCGAGGTCAGGGCCTCCGTGGTGAGCGCCGCCGAGACCGCGTTCAGGGCGCCTCTGGCGGTCTCGTCGACCTGCTCGCCGTTGATCAGCGGGGTGATGTTCTGGGCGCCGAACAGGTTCTCGGGGTCCTCCAGGACCACGAGGTCCTCCACCGCGATCTGCGGGTCGGTGGTGAACAGGTTCGCGGCCTGGATGTCGCCGTCCAGGAGGGCCTGGGTCAGCAGGGCCACCTCCAGGGAGCGGAACTCGCCGAACTCGATGCCGTAGACGTCGGCCAGGCCCACCACGCCCTGCTGGCGGGTCTCGAACTCCGGCGGCCCCCCGAGGGTCAGCTCGCCGGCGACGCCGGCCAGGTCGGCGAGGGTGCTCAGGTCGTGCTCCTCGGCGGTCTCGGCGGTGACCGTCACCGAGTCCTTGTTCTCCGCGCTGGAGGAGTCCAGGATCTCCAGGCCCTCGGGGAGCGCCTCGGTGATGAGCGCGTTGGTCTCCTCGCTGTTCCCGCTGGGCGCCTCGTCGTCGAGGTAGGCCAGGGTGGCGCCGTTGTACTCCGGGAACACCGACAGGTTCCCGGACTCGATCTGGGAGTAGTACACCTCGCGACTGCCGATGTTGAGCTGGTAGGTGACGTCCACCCCCTCGGCCTCCATGGCCCGGCCGTAGATCTCGGCGAGCAGGGTGCTCTCGGGGAAGTCGGCGGAGCCGATGACGACGGAGCCGGATTCGGCGCCGCCTCCTCCCTCCCCGTCCTCCGCGTAGGGGTCGCTGCCGCCGCAGGCGGTCATGAGCACCGCTGCGAGTGGGAGCCCGACGAGGGCGAGCCTCTTGTCCATGTCCGAACCTTCTCTTCTCTCAGTACTGCGTCAGCATGCGGCGCCCGAGACCGCCTAGCGCGCCGACGCGGCCTCGGCGCGCAGCCCGGGTGCGACGAGCAGCAGCCGCAACCCGGCGAACAGGAGTGTGGTGAGCACCGCGAGCAGCACCACCAGCACGGAACCCCCCAGCATCATCGTCAGGTCCTGGCGGGCCTGGCCGTCGACGATGTAGCGTCCGAGCCCGCCCACGCCCACGTACGCGGCGATGGTCGCGGTGGCGACCACCTGGACCGCCGCGGTGCGCATCCCGATGAGGATGAGCGGGGCGGCCACGGGCAGTTCGAGCTTGAACAGCACCTCGCGGCCGCGCATCCCCATGCCGAACGCCGCGTCGCGCAGGCGGGGCTCCACCCCGCGCACGCCCTCGTGGGTGTTGACCAGGATCGGCGGGACGGCCAGCGCCACCAGCGCGCAGACCACGGGGACGAGCCCGATCCCGGCCGCCAGGACGATGAGGAACAGGACGCCGATGGTCGGCAGGGCGCGGGCGAAGTTGGCGAGGCTCGCGGTGAGGAACCCGCCCACGCCGGTGTGCCCGGTGAGCAGTCCCAGGGGGACGGCGATGACGGCGGAGATCAGCAGGCCGAGCAGGCAGAAGTAGACGTGCTCGGCCATGCGCGCGGGGATGCCCGCGCTCCCGGTCCACTGCGCCGGATCGGCGAACCACGCGACCAGCTCGTTCAGGATGTCCATGGCTGCCTCTCCCCCGGCGTGGTGCGTTCCCCGGCCGGGGTTCCCGACCCGGCACGCGCGGCGGCCCCGGCGGACGCGCGGGCGACCGCCCTGCGTCCCCGGCCGCTCCTCCTGTCGTCCCGGCGGGCCCAGGGGGTGAGCCCGCGCTGGGCGAGCACGAGCAGGGCGTCGGTGACGAAGGCCAGCAGGACGGTGAGCAGGACGCCGACCACGATGGGCGCGTCGAACTGGCGGCGGAACCCCTCGCTGAGGATCAGCTGGCCCAGCCCTCCCAGACCCACCAGGGAGGCGACGCTGACCATGCTGATGGTGGCGACCGAGGCCACCCGGAGGCCGGCGATGACCACCGGCACCGCCACCGGCATCTCCACGAACACCAGGCGACGCAGCGGACTGAAGCCCATCGCCACGGCGGCCTGGCGCACGTGCTCCGGCACCTGGCGGAGCCCGTCCACCACGTTGGGCAGCAGGATCACCAGCGTGTACAGGGCGAGCGGCACGACGGCCGTCCAGTCGCTGAACCCGGTGTAGGGCAGCATCAGGAAGAACAGGGCGATGGACGGCACCGCGTAGAGCACGTTGACGCCGGTCAGCACCGGCGGGTACAGCGCCTTCCAGCGCACGCACGCCAGGCCCAGCGGCACGGCCACCGCGAGTCCGATGAGGATGGACAGGTAGGCCAGCCGCATGTGCTCGGTCAGGCGGGGCAGGATCCCCCGGTCCGGCTCACCCGGGTAGCTCCAGTTAGCCACGCCCCAGTCGAGGACGCCGACCGCCCACTCCCAGGCCCCGCCCATCACTCGGCCACCGACCACAGTGCGGTGCCCAGGTCGTCCTGGGTGACCACGCCGGCCACGCGCCCGTCGGAGTCCACGCCGACGGCGCGGCCGGCCGGGGAGAGCACGGCGGCGTCGAGGGCGGCGCGCAGGGAGTCCGCGCCGACGTCGAACGTGTGGCCGTAGGGTGCGAGGTCGAGCGAGCCGAGGGCGGCCCCGGCGGGGGCACGGTCGAGCCGGTCCGCCGCGGCCCACCCCAGCGGCATGCGGTCGCCGTCGACGACCAGCACCCAGGGCTCGCCCTTGCCGCGTGCGACGGCGGCCGCCTCGGTCACCGGGGTGCCGTCGCCGAACACGACGTCCTCGCGCAGCGACAGGTCGCGTGCGGGGAAGAACGACAGCCGCCGCACGCCCCGGTCGTAGCCGACGAAGGACTCCACGAACGCGTCGCGGGGGGAGGCCAGCAGGTTCTCGGGGGTGTCGTACTGGGCGAGCCGGCCGCCGGGCCGGAAGACGGCGATGCGGTCGCCCAGGCGGACCGCCTCGTCGATGTCGTGGGTGACGAACACGATCGTCTTGTGCAGGTCGGCCTGGAGCCGCAGCAGCTCGTCCTGGAGGCTGGCGCGCACGACGGGGTCGACGGCGCTGAAGGGCTCGTCCATCAGGAGGATGGGCGGGTCCGCGGCCAGCGCGCGAGCCACGCCGACGCGCTGCTGCTGGCCCCCGGAGAGCTGGTGCGGGTAGCGCCCGGCCTGGGAGGGTTCGAGTCCGACCAGCTCCATGAGCTCGTCGGCCCGGGCCCGGGCCCGGGACCTGTTCCAGCCGAGCAGCAGGGGCACGGTCGCGATGTTGTCGCGGACGGTGCGGTGCGGGAAGAGCCCGGCCTGCTGGATGACGTAGCCGATGGATCTGCGCAGTTCGGCGGGGTCGCGGCCGCGGATGTCGTCGCCGTCGATGAGGACGGCGCCCCCGGTGGGCTCGACCATCCGGTTGATCATCCGCAGCGACGTGGTCTTGCCGCTGCCGGAGGGACCGACGAAGACCGTGGTCTGTCCGGTCTCCACGGTGAGGTCCAGGTCGTCGACGGCGACCGTGCCGTCGGGGTAGAGCTTGGCAGCGCCCTCGAATGTGATCATCGGCCGGGCTGTCTCCGTTCGGGGACCGGGGTGGTGGTGAGACGGCGGTGAGCAGGCCGTCCGCACGTTACCCGTGTGCAGGTGGATCAAACGGTATGGTCTCGGCCGTGACCCGACCGGGACCTCGTGTCCGCGGCGGGTGGCGTCGGCGGCGGGGCAGGGCGTCGCCGTCCCGGACGCGGCCGGGCCCGGGGGCGCCGGCGGGGCCTTCCGGGTCCGGACACGCGAACGGGCCGGGCCCGTTCGTGGGCCCGGCCCGTGGGCCGGTTCCGCGGTGGTGGCGGCTCAGTCCTGAGCGGCGATCCACGCGGCGAGCTGGTACAGGTCGTCCAGGACGGCGTCGGCCCGGGCCGCGTCGTCCATGGCCGAGTGGCGGTAGCCGTAGATGCCGCGGCGGAGCAGGACCGCGCGCATCCCGGCCTTGAGCGCGGGGACGACGTCGTTGTCGACGCGGTCCCCGACGTAGAGGATCTCGCCGGGCGTGATCCCGGGGCGGCTCCGGCCGGCGAGCTCGACGACCCGGTCGAAGAACTCGGGGGCGGGCTTGGCGACGCCCCAGTCGTCGGAGATGCCGATGCCGTCCACGCCCAGGTCCATGGCGGCCAGGGCGGGTCCGGCCTCGGGCGGCTGGTTGCCCGCGACGACCAGGGAGAGCCCGGCGTCGCGCATGGTCGCGAAGGCCGGGCGCACGTCGGGGTAGAGGTCGCGCACGCCGAAGTGCTCGCGCTCGCCGCCGGGGTCCTCCGCCCGCCACCGGGCGCTCTCCCGCGCCAGGTCGAACCCGGGCACGAGGAGCCGGAAGCCCTCGGTGAGGGTCCCGCCCGAGGCGATGACACCGCCGATGGTGCCGAAGAACGCCATGTGCGGGATGCCGAAGCGGTCGGCCCAGCGCGCGAAGATGCGCGTCTCGTCGACGAGCGTCTCTCCGACGTCGAACACCACGGTACGAATTGTCACGGTCAGGGAGTCTACAAGCACCCCTGTACCGTTCCGGGGGCGGACGGGGCCGGTGACCGTCCTCGGGACCCCGGTCAGCCGGGCGGTCGCAGCACGGCGAACGCGTCGGTGATCTCCAATCCCCGTGTGCGGAAGCGGAAGAGGGCCGCGGGGCGCCCGCCCGAGCGTCCTGAGGGCACGGAGCGGCCGGTCTCCTCGATCTGCCCGCGCCGCAGCAGGACCCGGCGCAGGTTGGTGGCCGCCACGTCGTGCCCGAGGGCCGCCCGGTAGTAGCCCGACAGCTCCGACATCGTGAACTCGGGCGGGGCGAGCGCGAACCCGACATTGGTGTAGCTGAGCTTGGCGCGCAGCCGGTGGTGGCCGGAGCGGACGATGGACGCGTGGTCGAACGCCATCGGGGGCAGGAGCGCGGCGGGGTGCCAGCCGGTGTCGGCCGGCACGACCGGGTCGATGTTCGCGGGCACGAGCCCGAGGTAGGCCGTGGCCAGGGTGCGGCGCTGGGGGTGGCGGTCGGGGTCGCTGCGCGTCTCCAGCTGCTCCAGGTGGGAGAGGTCGCGCACGTCCACCTTCTGGGCGAGCTGGCGCCGGATGGAGGCGCCGAGGCTCTCACCCGCCCCGAGCCGCCCGCCGGGAAGGGCCCACTCCCCCTCGCACGGGGGGAGGGCCCTGCGCCACAGGAGGACGCACAGTTCTCCCGCGCGGATCTGGAGGACGACGGCGAGCGCCTCGTGCGCCGACAGCACCGCGTGGTCCGCCTCGCCGCAGACGGAGGCCCTGACCTGTCCGTTTGCTTCCGGGTTGTCCACCCTGTCCCTTCCGTTCCTCGTCATGTTAAGCTGCACCAGGTTTGTGCCTGACAGACGAAAACCTGTTCATCCGCATCGACCTCTCACGGCACGGAGTCCGTACGACGTGCCCACAGCCCCAAGGAAGTAGTTGGACATGGCACCGGTCACCGCCACGGCGGACACCATGACCAGGCAGGAATGGGCCACCGAGGTCCGCCGCCTGGCAGAGGAGCGCGACGCTGTCATCCTCGCGCACAACTACCAGCGCCCGGAAATCCAGGACGTGGCGCACTACACCGGTGACTCCCTCGCGCTGTCCCGCCTGGCCGCCACCGTGGACGCCGGGACCATCGTCTTCTGCGGCGTGCACTTCATGGCCGAGACCGCGAAGATCCTCGCCCCGGAGAAGACCGTCCTCCTCCCGGACCCCGCCGCGGGATGCTCGCTCGCCGACACCGTCACCGCCGCGGACGTGCGCGCCTGGAAGGCCGAGCACCCCGACGCGGTCGTCGTCGCGTACGTCAACACCACCGCGGCGGTCAAGGCCGAGACGGACATCTGCTGCACGTCCTCCAACGCCGCCGACGTCATCCGGTCCATCCCGGAGGACCGCGAGATCCTGTTCCTCCCGGACCAGTTCCTCGGCGCCCACGTCAAGAGGGTCACCGGTCGCGAGAACATCCACATCTGGATGGGCGAGTGCCACGTGCACGCGGGGATCGACGGCCACACCCTGCGCGAGCGGGTCGCCGCCGAACCCGACGCCGAGGTGTACGTCCACCCCGAGTGCGGCTGCGCCACCTCCGCCCTCTACCTCGTGGGCAGCGGCGCCGTCCCCCAGGAGCGCGTGAAGGTCCTCTCCACCGGCGGCATGCTGACCGCGGCCGAGAACACCACCGCCAAGAAGGTGCTGATCGCGACCGAGACCGGCATGCTGCACCAGCTGCGCGGGGTCAACCCGACCACCGAGTTCGAGGCGGTCAACTCCCGCGCCGAGTGCCACTACATGAAGATGATCGACGCCGACAAGCTGCTCGGCTCCCTCCGCCACGGCACCACGGAGATCACGGTCGACGCCGACACGGCCGAGCGCGCACGGCGCTCCGTCGAGCGCATGGTCGCGATCGGCTCGCCCTCCCGGGGCGGCGAGTAGCACCGGCCCCGCCCCCCTCCGGCCGGCCGGGTCCGGTCCGCCCCTGCGGCCGCTCCCGGCCGGCCACGGAAATTCGGGTAACAGAACTCTTACCTTCGGGACACAGCTGTCTCTTTATCTCCACGCCGCTCCCCTCCCCTCGCTACCGTCACGGTTGAGCGGGGGAGAATCGTGACCAGAGATGGCGAAACAGGCGAACCAGCACGGACGGCGATCGAGGCGCTCTACGACGCCTTCGCCCCACCCCTGTACAGGTACGCCTGGGCGCTCCTGGGAGACGGTCCGGAGCAGGTCTCCGATGCCGTGCACGACGGGCTGGTGGCGGGCGTCGTCCTCGACGCGCGCCGCTCCGACCCCGCCGACCGGGGCCCCTGGCTGTACGCCCTGGTCCGCTCCGCCTGCCAGCGGCGCGGCCTGGCCCACGTCAGCCCCTACACCGGCCTGGCCACGGTGCCCGCCGAGGCCCCGGTCGCCCGCATGTTCGCCGGGCTGCCCGCCAGCCACCGCGAACTGGTCGAGCTGCACCTGCGGCACGCGCTGCCCACCTCGGCGACCGCCCGCGTCCTGGGCCTGGACCCCGCGATCTGCGGTGAGCTGACCCGCTCCGCGATCCGCCGCGCGGCCGAGTGCCTGGCGGAGGAGACCGGCGGATCCGCCCCCGCCGACCGGGGGGAGGCCCCTCCCGAGGGGACCCGGGCCGGGGAGGCCCTGCCCGATGCCCCCGGGGGGATCGGCTCCCCCGGCTCCGCGGCGTGGCGCGCCCAGGTCCACGAGGTCTCCTCCGCCCTCGCGCTGCTGCGCCCGCCCGGTCCGCCGCCCGGCCTCCGCGAGCGGGTGCTCCTCACCTGCCTCGACCCCGGGTCCTCCGGCGTCCGCGACCGGATCGCCGCCCAGATGCACCCGCTCACCGGCGAGGGCTACCCCCTGCACCGGTCCCGCGTGCCGGGAGAGCCCGAAGAGGTCCCGGAGGCCTTCGAGCCCGGCCCCGAACCCCTCCCCCGGGCCCTGCCCGGAGACCGCCTGACCACCGCGGACCACCCGGCGCACGAGGAGGGGGCGACCCCGCTCCCCGGTCCGCGCCCGGAACAGGACGACGAGGGGGCGCGGCGCCGCCGGGCCGACCACCGCCGCTGGTCGCTGCCCGCCGTCTCCGGCCTGGCCACGGTCGCGGTGGCGGTCTCCCTGTGGGCGTGGGCGAGTGCCGTGGGCGGCCCCTCCACGATGATCGGCACGGCCCCCGCCGAGGCCGAACGCGGTCCCGGCGCCTCGGACGTGGAGACCGCCTCGACCGCCTCCGACGCCAAACCCGAGGCCGGCCCCACCGGCCCGGACTCCGAGCCGACCGCTCCCGCCTCCCCCGAGGCCCCGGGGAAGCCCGGGGACGACGCTCCCGGGGAGGAGGCCTCCGGGGAGGGCACACCGGACGGGGGCGCCGCGCCCGCGCCGTCGGCCGGGGAGCAGAGCCCGCCCGCCGACGGCGGACCGGACGACGACCCCGACGGCTCGGACAGGGACGGCTCCGGGGACGACGACGCCCCCGGCGACCCGTCCGAGGAGGACGGGTCCGACGACGGGGGCGGTGGCGGTGGTCTGTTCGACGGGCTGCTGGGGCTGCTCTTCGGCGGTGGCTGACGCCGGGGCGCCCCGACCTCCCGCGCGGCCGTCGCGGCCGGACGTCTACGCGGGTGTCAGAAGGCGACGAGGAGGTGCTCGGCCGCGGTCCGCAGCCTCCGCTCGACCTCGTCGACGTCGCGCCGCCCCTTGAGGACCTCGACCAGCTCGAAGATCCACACGCTGGTGAGCGAGCCGACCAGGACGTACCCGGCGCCGGTCCGGTCGACCCCGGCGGCGGGGTCCTCCTCCGGCGGGGCGGTTCCGGCGCCCTCCAGGTTGCCGGTGGCCACCCGCCACACCAGGTCGGAGATGCGCACGTCCAGCTCGATCTTGACCTCGGCCATGATGAGCGACCGGATGAGCGCGTCGGCGAGCTCGGGCTCGCGCATCAGCCCGCGGGTGGCGCGCAGCAGGACGTCGACGGCGCGCTCGGCCGGGGAGTCGGCCGTGGGCGGCCGGCGGACGATCCCGCCCTCCAACAGGTCGAGCTCCTCGGTGACCACGGCGACCACGAGGTCCATCTTGGAGGGGAAGTACCTGTACAGGGTGCCGAGGGCGACCCCGGCCCGCTCGGCGACCGACCGCATCTGCATGGCCTCGACGCCACCGCGCACGGCGAGCGCGGCCGCCGTCTGCACGATGCGCTTTCGGCGCTGGGTCTGACTTCGCGACATGGTTCCGCTCGGCGCCTGCACCGCCACAGGATCTCTCCCATTCGTCGTCAGTCCGCGCGCTGCCCGCTCGCCACGGCGCTGAGGGCCAGGACTCGGCCGAGGCTCCTGTGAACCCCGACCGTACGAGAACACGTTATCCAACGGTTTCCCTCCCGCGCAGTTCTTCACGCCCATGATCCACACCTCATCGCACGACGTAGCAGTAGCAATACGAAGAGGACGCCAGGCTTTTCGGATATCCCGTCCAAGCTTTATAGAATATGTTCTATTTAGGGGGCTCGCTTGGCCCCCGCCCCCTATGCCCCACCCGGCCCCCTCCGGCCGCGGCCCCGGAACGACCACATCCTAGAATCGAACCGGATTCGGTTTCTAGTGAGAGGTCGCCCCATGCCTGACGTGCCCCCCGTCGAGGACCTCGGGGACGGGGTGTGGAGCCTTCCGGTGCCCATCCCCGGCAACCCCCTCGGCTTCACCTACGTCTACGTCCTGACCGGCCCGGACGGCCCCGTCCTCGTCGACACCGGCTGGGACCACGACGAGTCGTGGGAGGCGCTCGTCCAGGGCCTCGGGCGGACCGGGCACGCGGTGGAGGAGGTCCGGGGAGCGGTCCTCACCCACTTCCACCCCGACCACTCCGGCCTGGCCGGCCGCCTTCGCGAGGCCTCCGACGCCTGGATCGCCATGCACCCGGCCGACATCGCCGTGACCGAACACCTGGGCTCCGTCCCCGCGGAGACCCGCCGCGCCTCGATCGCCGACCAGCTGCGCCGCTCGGGCTTCCCCGACGAGGACGTCCGGACCCTCCTGGACGGACCGCGGCCGTTCACGCCCTCCGCCGTGCCCGACCTCGCCCTGGAGGACGGCGCCGCCGTCGACCTCCCCGGCCGCGACCTGCGCGCGGTGTGGACCCCCGGCCACACCCCCGGACACCTGTGCCTGCACCTGGCCGACGGCGGCAGGCTGTTCACGGGGGACCACGTCCTGCCCCGCATCACGCCGCACGTGGGCCGGTTCCCGCTCCTGTCCGACACGGGCGACCCCCTCGGCGCCTTCCTCGACTCCCAGGCGCGCATGGGAAGGCTCCCCGACGCCGACCGGCTGGTGTGCCTTCCCTCACACGAGAGCCGCTTCACCGGACTCACCGCCCGCTCGGAGGAGATCACCGCCCACCACGAGCAGCGCCTGGACGAGATGGCCGCGCTCCTCTCCGAGGGTCCCGCCACGCTGTGGGAGGTCACCTCCCGCCTCGCGTGGAAGCGGCCCTGGACCGGCATGCGCGTCCAGGCACGCCACATGGCCGCCGCCGAGACCGCCGCCCACCTGCGGCTCCTCGAAGCGCGCGGTCTCGCACACCGTTCCGAGAAGGACGGCCTGCCACGCTGGGTCGCCGTCGCCCCGGCACGGCGCCCGGCATAGGATCCCTTACCAACCGGCCCGACGCCGCCGCCGACCCAACTGCCGAGTAACATATGGGGCGCTCATGCCCGTCACCGGCGAACACGCGCGTCCGCGACGGCGACCACCCCGCCCACACACCGGCGGCACGCAGCGGCGAGCGGGCCAGCGACCCAACGAAGAGGTGGACTCTTGACCCAGCCGGGCAACAACACGGGACCGGGCCCACGGCCGTCCGCCGAGCGCCCCCTCCGCGTCGCCCTGCTGTCCTACCGCAGCAAGCAGCACGTGGGAGGACAGGGCGTGTACGTCCGCCACCTGTCGCGGGAGCTGGCCGCCCTGGGCCACGAGGTCACCGTCTTCTCCGGCCAGCCCTACCCGGTCCTGGACGAGGGCGTCACCCTGGAGAAGATCCCCTCCCTGGACCTCTACAACGACGCCAACCCGTTCGTCGCCCCGCCCGTGCGCGAATGGCGCGACTGGATCGACGTCCTGGAGGTCGCCACCATGTGGACCGCCGGATTCCCCGAACCCCTCACGTACTCCCTGCGCGCCAACCGCGAACTGCGCCGGCGACTGGACGAGTTCGACGTCGTCCACGACAACCAGACACTGGGCTGGGGCCTGCTCGGCATCAAGTCCGCCGGCCTCCCCCTGGTCACCACCATCCACCACCCCATCAGCGTGGACCGCAGGATCGAACTGGAGGAGGCCAAGGGCCTCCAGAAGCTCTCCAAGCGCCGCTGGTACGGGTTCGTGGGGATGCAGGCCCGCGTCGCCCGCAGACTCGACCCCATCCTCGTCCCCTCCCGGTCCTCGGCGGAGGACATCGCCAGGGAGTTCGGGGTCGACCCCGCGGCCATGGAGGTCACCCCCCTCGGCGTGGACACCCGCTACTTCCACCCGCGCCCCGAGCTGGAGCGCGTCCCCGGCCGCATCGTGTGCACGGCCAGCGCCGACAGCCCGCTCAAGGGCGTGGCGGTCCTCCTGCGCGCCGTGTCCAAGCTCGCCACCGAACGCGACGTCTCCCTGACCGTCGTCAGCCGACCCCGGCCGGGCGGCCCCACCGACCGGCTGGTGGACGAGCTGAGCCTGCGCGACCGCGTCGAGTTCGTCAGCGGCATCGACGACACGGAGCTGGCCGAGCTGATCGCGAGCGCCCAGGTCGCCGTCGTCCCGTCCTTCTACGAGGGCTTCTCCCTGCCCGCCGTGGAGGCCATGGCCTGCGGCACCCCCCTGGTCGCCAGCCACGCCGGGGCGCTGCCCGAGGTCGTGGGAACCGACGGCGACGCCGGACGGCTCGTCCCCCCGGGAGACCCGGAGGTCCTGGCGGACGCGATCGCCGCCCTGCTCGACGACGGCGCCGAGCGCGGGCGCATGGGCGCCGCCGCCTGGCAGCGCGTCCAGGAGCGCTTCACCTGGCGTGCGGTCGCCGAGCTGACCGCGCGGAGGTACGCCTCCACCATCGACCTCGTCAGGGGCGGCCGCCCCGCCGACGACACCCGTCCCGCGCCCGCGCGGGCCCGCGCGAACGGCGCCTGACCCGGCGGGCCGCGCGCACCACCACCCGCGTCCGCACCACCTAGGGAGCCTCCACTGATCACCGTCGACTTCAACCTGTTCCCCGTCGGACCGGGCGACCGCGTTCTCGACCTGGGCTGCGGCGGCGGCCGGCACGCCTTCGAGGCCTACCGCCGCGGGGCCGACGTCGTGGCCTTCGACCAGAACGTCGGCGACCTCGCCGAGGTCGAGACGATGTTCGCGGCGATGCGCCACGAGGGGGAGGCCCCCGAGGAGGCCAGTGCCGAGACCGTCAAGGGCGACGCCCTCGACATGCCCTTCGACGACGACAGCTTCGACCGGGTGGTCGCTGCCGAGATCTTCGAGCACATCCCGCACGACACCGCCGGGATGAAGGAGCTGTTCCGGGTGCTGAGACCGGGTGGGATCGCCGCGGTGACGGTTCCGAGCTTCCTGCCCGAACGCCTCTGCTGGGCCCTCTCGGAGCAGTACCACACCAACGAGGGCGGGCACATCCGCATCTACACGCGCGCCGAGCTGGAGGCCAAGCTCAAGGCCACCGGGTTCGAGATCGGCCCGCACCACCACGCGCACGCCCTGCACGCACCGTACTGGTGGATCAAGTGCGCGGTGGGCACGGACAACGACGACCACCCCCTCGCCAAGGCCTACCACGACATGCTGGTGTGGGACATGCTCCAGGCCCCGAAGGTGACCCGGATCGCCGAACGCCTCCTCAACCCGGTCATCGGCAAGAGCGTGGTCGTGTACGTGCGCAAGCCGCACGCCGCCTGATGGCCGCCCCGCCCGCCACCGCACCCGCCCCGGAAGGAACCCTGCGCCTGCCCGGCGTGCTCAGCACCGAGCAGCTGCACCGCTCCGCCCACTACCTGGCGCGGAGCCAGGAGGAGGACGGCGCGATCCCCTGGTTCCCCGGGGGCCACACCGACGTGTGGGACCACGTGGAGTGCGCCATGGCGCTGACCGTCACCGGGCTGAGCGTGCCCGAGCACGGTGAGGCCGCGAGACGCGCCTACCTGTGGCTGGAGCGGACCCGCCACCCGGAGGGCGGCTGGCCCGCCAAGTTCCGGCAGGGCGTACCGGTCACGGAACTGCGCGAGGCCAACCACGCCGCCTACCCCGCGGTGGGCCTGTTCCACCACCTGCTCGTCACCGGCGACACCGGGTTCGCCGAACGGACCTGGCCCGTGGTCGAGAGCGGCCTGGAGTTCGTCCTCGGGCTGCGCGGCGAGCACGGCGAGATCCTGTGGGCGCGCTCGGAGGACGGTTCGCCGGGCGACCACGCCCTGCTGACGGTGTGCGCGAGCGTGCACCACGCCCTCCGGTGCGGCGTCGCCCTGGGCGCGCGCCTGGGCCGCGACCGGCCCGAGTGGTCGGCCGCGGCCGACCGGCTGGCGACACTGATCAACGAGCGGGAGGACCTGTTCTCCGACCGCAGCAGGTTCTCCATGGACTGGTTCTACCCCGTCCTGGGCGGGGCCGTCCGCGGTGCCGCCGCCAAGGAACGCATCGGGGAGCGCTGGGACACCTTCGTCATGCCGGGGCTGGGGGTGCGCTGCGTGAGCGACCAGCCGTGGGTGACCGCGGCCGAGTCGTCGGAGCTGGTGCTCACCCTGGCCGCCGTGGGTGACGTCGAGGGGGGAGTCCGCGTCATGCGGGACGTGCAGCACCTGCGCGACCCCGACGACGGGGTCTACTGGACCGGCTACCAGTTCGCCGAGCAGGTGCGCTGGCCCGTGGAGCGCAGCACGTGGACGTCGGCCGCCGTGATCCTGGCGGTGGACGCCCTCACCGGGACCACGCCGGGGTCCCGGGTCTTCCTTCACACCTGGGACGAGGAGCCCGCGGTCCGGTAGCGGAACCGCGCCCGGCCCGCGTCCGCGTACGGACGGGGAGGGCGGAACAGGCACAGCCCCGGCGGTATCCACCGCCGGGGCTGTGCCTGTTCCGGGCCTTCGCTCCGCTAGGGGACGCCCCACTCCTCGGACCGGCGCGTCTCCTCACCCCCACCCGGCGGCGGGACCTCGCCCCCTCCGCCCGGGTCCGGCTGCTCCGGGATCCCCGGCTGCTCCGGGTCCGTCGGCACCTCGGGCTGCTCCGGGATCCCCGGCTCGACCGGGTCCGTCGGCACCTCGGGGTCGGCGGGCTGCTCCGGCTGCTCCTCGCCCTGCGGGGGAGCCTCCGGCTCCTGGGTGGACGGGTCCGGGGCCCAGTACTGCGTGGATCCGGCGAAGGCCGGCTCCGGGAACTGGACCACCTCGCGCCCCTCCATCGCCCTGCGCATGTAGTCGCGCCAGATGGGCGCGGCCACACCGCCGCCGGAGATGTCGTACCCGGGGATGCTGAAGCTCTGGTTGTTCTGGTTGTAGACGCCCACGGCCGTGGACAGCTGCGACGTGTACCCGACGAACCAGGCCGCGACGCTGTTGTCGGTGGTACCGGTCTTGCCCGCCGCCGGGTGCGTGTAGAAGTTGGCGGACGAACCCGTGCCCCCCTCGATCACCTGCCGGAGCGCATGGGTGACGTCGGCCGCGGTGGACTCCTCCAGCGCCCGGGTGCTCTCGACCTCGGGGCGCAGGTCCTCGCCCTCGGTGTCGATGATCTCCTTGACCACGTGCGCCTCGACGTGCTCCCCGCCGTTGGCGAAGGTCGCGTACCCGCTGGCCTGGTCGACCGGGCGGACCGTGGAGACGCCCAGGGCCATGGTGGGCACGAGCTGGTTGTCGAGGATGCTCCCGTCGGGGAGCCCCGCCGCGTAGGCGGTGTCCCGGACGTTCTCGTAGCCGGTCTCCATCGTCAGCTCGATGTAGCCGAGGTTGTTGGAGACCCGGGTGGCCTGGACCAGGTCCATGGGGCCGCCCGGCGCGTTGCCGGCGTTCTGGATCGTGGAGCCGGCGATGCTGCGTGGGCCGCTGCCGTTCACGATGCTGCGGAGGCTGTACCCCTCCTCCAGCGCGGTGGCCAGCACGTAGGGCTTGAACGCCGATCCGGCCTGCGCCCCGCCCAGGAGCGCGCTGTCGTACTGGTTCTCGTAGTAGTCGTGGCCGCCGTAGAAGGCCAGGACCTCGCCCGTGGCCGGGTCGATCGTGGTCAGGCCGACGTTGACGCCCTCGGGCAGGGCCTCCGGGGGGATCGACGCCTCGACCGTCTCGTAGGCGGCCTCCATCAGGTCCTCGTCGAAGGTCGTGACGATGGAGTAGCCCTGGCGGTTGATCTGGTCCTCGGTGTAGCCGAGGTCGGCCATCTCCCGCATCACGGCCTCGTACATGTACCCCCGGTACCCGCTGAGGTCGGTGCCCTCCAGGGGCTTCTCCGGCTCGGGGGCGGGGAACTCCATCGCGTCGGCCTCGGCCTGGGTGATGGCCTCCGTGGTGACCAGGCCGTTGACGACGTAGCGCCAGCGCTGCTCCATCTCGGGGGTGGTCTCCACGTCGGCCTCGCCGAACGGCGTCGGCTGCTGGATCGCCGCGGCCAGGAACGCCGCCTCCTCGGGCGTGAGCTCGTCGACGTCCTTGTGGTAGTACGCCTGGGCCGCCGCCTGGATGCCGTACGCGTTGCGTCCGAAGTAGATGGTGTTGAGGTACTGCTCCATCACCCACTCCTTGGACTCGCTCTGGTCGACCTTGATGGAGATGATGATCTCCTGGATCTTCCGGGAGACCGTCTGCTCCAGTGACACGCCCTCGTAGTAGTTGCGGACCATCTGCTGGGTGATCGTGGAGCCGCCCTGGACCTGCTGCCCGGTGACGGTGGACCACACGGCCCGCGTCGTCCCCCGGATCGAGACCCCGGGCTCCTCCCAGAAGCCGCGGTCCTCGGCGGAGATGACGGCCTCCACGATGTGGTCGCCGCCGGCCACCATCTCGTCATAGGTGACGGGTTCGCGGTCGGTGCCCCGGTACGCGAACTCCGTCTCGCCGTCGGCGAAGTAGAAGGTCGACCCCTGTTCGAGCGCGTCGGCCTTGGCCGCGTCGGGCACCTCCACCGTGGTGTAGAAGAACGCGAACACGGCGGCGCCGAGGACCACGAACAGGCCCGTGACGATGAGGAAGACCCGGAGGATCCGCCACCACAGGGGCTTCTTGGCCTTCTCGCCCTTGGCCGCCTTCGGGTCTCCGGGGCCCTTGGGGCCGCCAGGTCCCGTACCGCCGGGCCCAGCGGGGCCCTTGGGGCCCCCGGGACCGTTGGAACCGCCCTTGCCGCCCGAACCGTGCGCGGCCGAGGCCCCGGTGGGCTCCTGGCCGCCGGACCGTCCCCCGGGCGCCTCGCCCGGGGCGCCGGCGGCGGCCGCGGCGGCACCCGCGGCGCCGAGTGCGCCGACGCCCTCCACGGCGGAGGACTCGTCGGTCACGTAGTCCGAGAGGCGGCGCGGCGCGGGCCAGAGCGCGGCGGTCTCGGCGGCGGAGGACTCGTCGATCCTCTCCGCCTCGGCCTTGTCCGGAGCGACGGCTCCGGGCGCCGGGAGCTCGTCCCCGTACAGGGGCGCCGACTCCGCGGCGGACACACGGTCCGCGGGCCACGAAGCGCGGGGTCCGGGGTCCCCGGCGACGACCACGGCGTCGGCGGACTCCCCGCCGTCGGCCCCGGCCGCACTGTCGGTCGCGCCGTCGGCCGCGTCCTGCGGCACGGGGAAGGCCTCGGTCCTCGGGGTGGGACCCTCCTCCGCGTCTTCCTGGGCGGCCTCGGAGGACACGGTGCGAACGTCCCGGGAAGTGGGGGCCTCCCCGGCGTCGACCGCGTCATCCGTCTCCGGCGCGTCCTCGCCCGAGGCGTCGACCGCGTGCGCGGTACCCCCGCCCGGGGACGACGGGCTCCGGTCGGAGCCGTCTTCGCCTGTCCCGGCGGACGAGGACCCCTCCATCAGGTCGGGATCGTCGTAACCCTGCTCGGCGAGGGTCTGCGCGACCCGCTCCCGGAAGAACGTGCCGCTGGTCTTGAAGGTGATCGGGCTGATGAACTCCGGCTCCGGCTGCTCGCCCGTTCCGCCCTGCGCCTCGTCGGCGTCGTCGGGGGACTCGGTCTCGCCACCCCGTGCGGCGGGCGCGCCACTCTCAGAAATGTTCTTGCTGGACAGCTCTTCGGCAGAGGTGTCTTTTACTTCCGGCGTGTGCTTCTCGGGACGCTGTCCATCCGCCCCGCCTTCGCCGTGTGTGCTCTCGCTCAGCTCCCCGCCCCCATGGCAAATCACGTCCGGCACCGTGCCGTCCTTGTGTTTGACGCGCGAGTGCCCCTGATCGTTCAGTTCGAGTCAGGACTGAAGCGGTAATGAGGGGAATAACGCCACCATCGCTCCGCCCTCCACGCAACGATACCCGCCCGTAACCAGGTCGAGGTCGAATCCGTTACGGCGCTGTCACTTCTTACCGAGGGCTTACCCTCGCCAAGCGTGTTTCGGGCCAGTTGTTGAATGCCTCACTTTCTCATGTCCGCGACAGTTCCGCGCACTCCGGGAACCACGCCACCTCCGCGGCGCGGGCGGTGTCCCCGGAGCACGCCCCCGTACGGGGCACGGGAGAGCGGTCAGGCGACGCGTTCGAGGACGCGCATCGACCCGAGGGCGCGCACCTCCTCGAACCTTCCGGACTCCAGCGCCCTGAGGTAGATGTTGTGCGGCGGACGTCCGCCGTCCGCGGGGTCGGGGAACACGTCGTGGATGACGAGGGCCCCGCCCACGGCGACGTGGGGGCTCCAGCCGGCGTAGTCGTTCTGCGCGGCCTCCTCGCTGTGCCCGCCGTCGATGAAGACCATCCCGAGCGGAGTCCCCCACACGGCGGCGACCTCGGAGGACCGGCCGACGATCGCGATGACCTCGTCGTCCAGGCCGGCGCGGGTCATCGTGCGGCGGAAGTGCGGAAGGGTGTCGAACCTGCCGGTCTGCGCGTCCACGAGCGAGGCGTCGTGGTACTCCCAGCCCTCCTGGTGCTCCTCCGAGCCCCTGTGGTGGTCCACCGTCAGGACCTTCGTGCCCGTGGCGCGTGCGGCCGCCCCGAGGAAGATCGTGGACTTGCCGCAGTACGTGCCGATCTCCACGACGGGGCCGACGGCGGAGTACCGGACCGCCGTCTCGAAGAGGAGCGTGCCCTCGTCGGTGGGCATGAAGCCCTTGGCTTCCTCTGCGGCGGCCAGGAGGTCCGCGGGGATTGTCTTCGTCATACGGGAATTCTCCCACCGGTGGAAACGGGCAGGCCCTCCTGCCTCCCGGAAACGCAGAAGCACACAGGAAGAACACAAAGGCCGGTCCCTCTCCGACACATCCGGCCGCTCTTTTCACAAACGCACAAGCATGGGCACAAAAAAGGAGGGGGCCGCCCACAAGGCAACCCCCTCCCCCACAAAAAACCGTGGCAGCGACCTACTCTCCCACCCCACCACAGGGCAGTACCATCAGCGCAAGGAGACTTAACGACCGGGTTCGGAAAGAGAC